>JBKPLP010000200.1:0-8450 GCA_046731735.1 Acidobacteriota bacterium | reverse complement strand
TAGCAGACCCCCAGGCTGCGCATCGTCTTGACGACGAGATAATTGAACTCGTTGGTGTCGGTGCACCCGCCGTTCCACGCGATGCCCTCGCAGCGGTTGACGGTGCGGCCCCGCGGATCCGTCTCGACGAACGTGGCGTCGCGCGTCGTCTTGATCCGTCGACTGATCTCGTCGAGCGCCTGATCCCACGCGATCTCTTCCCAATGGTCGGATCCCGGCCGCCGGACCTGGGGTGTGAGCAGGCGGCGCGTGTTCGAGATTTCCTGTTCGAGCGATGCGCCCTTCGGACACAGCGTGCCGCGATTGATCGGATGATCCGGGTCGCCTTCGACGTGCACCACCTGCGGGACGGCGTTCTTGGCCTTGTCGCCGAGCGTGTGGATGATGACGCCGCAGCTGACGGAGCAGTAAGGGCAGGTACTGCGCGTTTCGCTCGTTCGCGAAATCTTCAGGGTCTTGGCTTGGGCGTAGAGTGGTGCGACGTCGAAGCCGAATGCGGTGAGCGCCGCACCGCCGGCGAGAGAGGACTGCAGGAAGGCCCGTCGCGAGATTGCCATGCACCGCCTCCAGAAGAAGTGCCCGATTTCCCTGAATCAGTACACCGGGGAGGATTGTGCTTGCAACAACAATCGAGCGACAGCTGCCCTCACGCTGAGACGACCTACGGCTGCGGTAGAGAACCCGGGATCTCGCGCGGAGATCGCGGAGGTCGCGGAGAGCGCCAAGTGGGCGTACGTTCGCCACGGCCGGCCTCCGGCCGGCCACGCGGAGGTGGAGCGATCCACAAATACAAGCGGCGATGAACGGTGTGCCGTTTGTATTTGCGGATCGCTCCACCTCCGTCGCGCGAAGCGCGACGTGGCGAACGCACGCCGCTCTGCGTCCTCTGCGCCCTCTGCGCGAAATCGGTTCGCGTGCTCTGCGCGAGACTGGCCGGACGTCAGAGTCCGACGAGATTCAACTCGATTTTCTGGTAATCGTGCTCGAGCGCCCACAGATCGAGCGGCGCACCCGCTACCTCGTCCACGACGGGGACGGCCAGCCCCAGCCGGGTGAGGTCGACGGTTTTCAGGTAGTGCCGGCACGTGTCACAGGCGTCGACGCGAAGATGGTCGAACGCCGGCGAATGATAGTAGCCGAGGCGATGTTCGTCTTCTTCGCCGCACTGCGCGCACAGGACGCGGCGCAACGCCCAGACGCTGGAGCAGGTCCCGCACAGCAGCTGCCGGCCGCCTCCGTCGCCGGCTCCCGTGCTTTCCAGGATCGACAGTTGCGGCGCACCACCGCAGAACGGGCAGGCGTACTTGCCTTGAATCGCCGGGGGCCCCTGCACCCCGACTGGCTCACCTCGTTCCGCTCGCGCTTCGTCGCTCGCTCCACTCCGTTCGCTCCCGCGCGACCTGCCCCGATCGCGTGGGCGGACATCAATCGCCGCCAGGATTTCGGCGTACGGCTGCAGCGCGATTTTCGGGAAGAATTGCCCCCTCGACGGGGCGTGCCAGCCGGCGAGCAGCATCGCGTCGAGTGCTGCCGTAGCGCCGTCGAGAATCCGGCCGGCTTCGTCGGCAAGACGCAGGGGCCCGATCGCCGCCACCGCGCTCAGCATGGGAGCGACACACGGCCGCACGGCGGGAAGATCACGATCGAGCGAACCTGTGAGACGATCGGCACGCTGCCGCAGCATCTCATAGCAGTCGCGTTGAATGCCGAGCAGCCGGCCGTACACGAGGAGCAGCGGGCGCGCCGTTTCGTGCTGCTCGGCGAGCTGTGCGGCACGATCGATGCGTCGTTGCCACGAATCGCGCATGCGGCCATCATAGGTCAATAGCGTAGAAGCGGTTTCAAAGCCAATTACGAGACGTGGCGAACGAGCGCGCGAGTGATAAAGCCTATGCCGCACGATCAGCCGTATTCGATGATGACGGCGAATTTCGTGAGACCCGTGCGGGTGCTGCACGTCTCCCCGGACGGGGTCGCGAGCCGTCCGGACGTCGCCGCCACGGAAGAGCCCATGGAGGTCCGCATTGACGGCGAGCCGTTTGCGGTGATCATGCGCACGCCCGGCAGCGATCGGGAACTGGCGGCGGGGTTCCTCTTTGCGGAGCGCGTGATTCTTTCGGGCGGTGATGTCATCAGCATCGAGCGCGACGCCGACTCGCGCAATGTGATGGACGTGCGAATCGGCGCCGACCGTGCGCGCAACCTGGCCTCACGCAGCGACGCGCGCCGCCGGGTCGTGATGAACTCCTCGTGCGGCCTCTGCGGCCGCGTCACCATCGACTCACTGCGTGTGGAGTCACCCGACATCGTTGCGGACTGGAACGTTTCCGCGGCGGTGATCGGCGGCCTGGCCGATGCGCTTCGGCGTGCGCAGGCCGTGTTCAACGAGACCGGCGGCCTTCATGCGGCCGGCCTGTTCAATCGCTCGGGCGCCCTCGAGGTCGTGGCCGAGGATGTCGGCCGGCACAACGCGGTGGACAAAGTCGTCGGCCGCATGTTGCTCGAGGAACGGCTGCCCCTCGGCGAGTCCATCCTCTTCGTCAGCGGCCGAACGTCGTACGAAATCGTTCAGAAGGCGTTCCTGGCCGGCATTCCCGTCGTCGGCGCCGTCTCGGCGCCGTCGAGTCTCGCCGTGGAGCTCGCCGAGGACGTGGGCATCACGCTGCTCGGTTTCGTGCGCGGCCCGGCGTTCAATGTTTACTCGCATGGGCATCGTCTCGCGCGCTGACGTGCTCGGCGGGCATATTAAGGAAGATCCCAGGCCCTCTTGACCTCCGAGAGGTGACGGGCGTAGACTCCTCTCGGATCACGAGAGGAGACGCGCTGGTGAACAAGTCACAGCTCCTGCAGGGCACGCTCGACCTTGTGGTCCTGCGCATCCTCGAGCTCGGCCCCAACCACGGCTGGGGTATCTCCAGCCGGCTGCAGCAGATATCGAAGGACGGGCTGAAGACGAGCCAGGGCTCGTTGTATCCCGCGCTGCACCGGCTCGAGATGCGCGGCGACGTCAGATCCGAGATGACCGCCTCCGAGAACAACCGGCGGGCGCGGGTCTACACGATTACCCGCGCGGGCCGTAAGCGCCTCAATGAGGAAACCGAGACCTGGGAGGCGTTTGCGCTGTCGATGCAGCGCGTCCTGGGAGAACGCGGATGATTGCTCGTGTCATCGCTTCGCTGCGTGGACTGCTCGGCCGCCGCCGCATCGAGGGCGAGATTCTCGAGGAGATTCAGGACCATCTCGAACGCGAGATCGCAGCGCACCGCCGGCGTGGTGTCCCGCCCGAAGAGGCTCGTCGCCTGGCGGTCCGTGATCTCGGAGGCCTGACGCAGACAATCGAAGCCACGCGGGCCGTCCGGGCGACCTGGCTCGACACATTCTGGCGCGACCTGAAGTATGGTGCGCGGCTCTGGCGGCGTTCGCCCCGCTTCACACTCACGGCGCTGACGGTGCTGGTTCTCGGCATCGGCTCGACGACGGCGATTTTCTCGATCGCGTATGCGGTTCTGGTGCGGCCGTTGCCCTATGCAGAACCCGAGCGCCTTGTCTTTCTGGCGGAACACCAAGGCTCCGGCATCGCGTGGCCGAACCTCGAGGACTGGCGCCGGCGCGCCACCTCGTTCGAGGGGATCGCGGGTTCGCTGTCCGACGCGGTGTTCGTCACGAGCGGCCAACTCCCACAGCGGCTCGACTCGAGAAGCGTAACCGTGAACTTCTTTCGCGTGCTCGGTGTCGCGCCCTTGCAGGGGCGACTCTTCGACCGCTCCGATGCCGGGCCCGACGGCACGTCGAGAGCCGTCGTGAGCCACGCTTTCGCGATGCGGGAATTCAGCAGCGCGCAGGCCGCGGTAGGCCAGACGATTTACCTGAGCCGCAGACCATACACGGTGATCGGCGTTCTCCGTCCAGGGTTTCGGTACATGACGGCAGCCGACGTGTATCTGCCGCTCGAACCGCAGGTGGCGGCAAATTACCGGACGATGCAGAACCGCAGCAGCCACACGAGTCTCTATGCAGTCGGCCGGCTCAAGGCCGGAGTAGACGTGACCGTGGCGCGTGCGGAAATGGAGAACATCGCGGCGGCGCTTGCACTGGAGTATCCAGGTACCAACAAGGGCCGCAGCGGTGTGCTCCTCGTCGCGCTCGCCGACCGTGTGGTGAGGGACATGGCCCCAACGCTGACGGTGCTCGCTGGCGCCGTCGCGCTGTTGCTGCTCATCGCCTGCGTCAATCTGGCGAGCTTGCTGCTGAACCGGAGCGCTTCCCGCGTGCACGAGTTCGGCATCCGGGCGGCGATCGGCGGCAGCCGATGGAGTCTCATACAGCAACTACTCGTCGAGCATGCGTTGCTCGTTGCGACCGGTGGTGTGCTCGGCGCACTCGCCGGTGCCGGAATCCTGAGCGGCCTCGTCAGCGTGGCGCCGCCGGACACACCGCGCCTGAACGAAATCCGCCTGGACTTCGGTGTGTTGTCGGTGACGACGCTATTCAGTTCTGCGTGTGCGTTTCTGTTCGGCCTCCTGCCAGCACTGAAGGCCGGAGCGGGCGGTCACGAGAGGGTTCTGCGATCAGGCCGGGGCTCGACCCGCCAGCACTCACTGCTGCGCCGCAGCCTCTTGATCGGGGAAGTGGCTGTCGCAACGGTGCTGCTCTGCGGATCGGGACTGATGGTCCACACGATGGGCCGGCTGTCGCGCGTCGATCCGGGTTTCGATCCGCGCAACCTGCAGACAGTCATGTTCTCGCTCGCCGGGCCGGCCTGGCCGGATGCGCGAAAGAAGGCGTTCTTCGCCGAGGCGGTCGAGCGTCTCCGAGCGGTTCCCGGCGTCGAGAATGCCGCGCTCACGTATTCGCTTCCCATCCTTGGTTCGAACTGGTGGAACTGGTTCACGGTGGCTGGCAGGCACATCCCGCCCGGTGCAGTCATGATGGATCTGCCAAGTGCGGGCATCGTTCCGGTTACCGCGAACTATTTCGAAACGCTGAAGATTCCCCTCATCAGGGGGCGCTTCTTCGACCGGTCCGACACCCCAGACTCTCAGCCCGTTGCCATCATCACCAGCAGTCTGGTCGACCTGTATTTTGGATCCCGCTCCCTCCCCGGTCCCGCCAAGGCGACGCGGCCGAATGAAGATCCAATCGGTCAGCAGATCAGGCTGGCAGGTTCGAGTCCCACCGAGGGCTACGGCCCCTGGCGCACCATTGTCGGCATCGTCGGCGACGTCAAACAGCACGGCATCGATCAGGACACGCCACAGCAGATCTTCGTGCCAGTCGTGCAGCAGACGCGGACAACGATGTTTGCGGTCGCTCGGACAAGAGGCACGGTCTCCAGTTCCACGATCGAATCCGCCATCCGCGATCTCGATCGTTCAGTGCCTGTTTTCAACGACCGCACTGTCGAACAGGTGATGAGGGAGGCAGGCAGTCGGCGGCGCATCGCGGCGATTGTCCTTTCCGTCTTTGCCGGCGCGGCCGTACTTCTCGCTGCGATCGGACTGTATGGGATCATCGCGCAGAGCGTGATCGAGCGCCGGCAGGAGATCGGCGTACGCATGGCACTCGGCGCTACGGAGAATCAAATTCTGGGGCTGTTCCTGCGGCACGGACTCATTGTCGTAGCGATTGGAATTGGCGCCGGGATCGCCGGGGCGGTGGCCACGGGAAAGAGCCTGGCGAGCCTGGTGTTCGGCGTCACCGTGACAGATCCTGTCACGCTTGGCACGGCAGCCGCCCTCTTGATAACAGTCACCTTGCTTGCGTGCTACATCCCGGCGCGATCCGCAGCACGCCTCGATCCCACCGCGGCCTTGCGATCGGAATGAAATCAATTCACCGATCGAATCGACTTACGGACGTCGTGGCCGAGGATGTCGGCCGGATGCCTCGCGTGCCGAGGTACCACCTCACAGTCCGCGAGTCTCGCGCAACAGGACGCGAAACGGATCCCGCGCAGAGGCGCAGAGGACGCAAAGCTGCGTGCATTCGCCACGTCGCGCTTCGCGCGACAGGAAGTGGGGCGATCCGCAAATACAAACGGCCCGCCGTTCACCCGCCGCTTGTATTTGTGGATCGCTCCACTTCCGGGGGGCCGGCCGCAGGCCGGCTGTGGCGAACGCACGATGACGTGGAGCTCCGCGACCTCCGCGATCTCCGCGCGAAATCCCTCCGCTACCCGAGAGGCCTCACGACGACGGGCACTGCGCCGTTGCGCACCGCGCGCACGGGATTACGCAGCGGACGGCCGAAGCCGGTGAACGCCACCTCCATGACGTCGCCGTCGGCGAGCCGCAGCCCGTCACCGAAGCTGAGCGCGCATGCGCCAAAGTAGTGCACGTGGACGTCGCCCGCGCGGCGGTGCGAGTCGAACTTGAAGTGGTGGTGCTCGATGTTGCGCAGACTGTGGCTCATCTCCTGCTCGCCGGTGACGATGTCCTTCGACCACAAGGTCGCGTCGTCACGGATCACCGTGACCCGGCCTGGAACCGAGTCGAACGCCGGATCGAGCACGAGCTCCGGCCCGATCGCGCACGTGCGCAGCTTCGAGCCGGCGAGGTTGAGATAGTTCTCCCGCTCGAACACGTGATCGGAGAACTCGTTCCCGATCGCCATGCCGACGCGGTACGGCAGGCCCTCGGCGCCGATCACGTAGACCCCGGCAATCTCCGCCTCTTCGCCGCCGTCTTGAGCAAAGGCAGGCACGTCGAGTGGCTCGCCGTGCGCGCGCAGGATGGTGCCGTTCCCCTTGTAGAACCACTCGGGCGCGGCGCCCACGGCGCCCGCCGCCGGCTTGCCGCCCGACAGGCCCAACCGGAACATTTTCATGCTGTCGGTCAGCGCTGATTCGCCGGCCTCGTGCATCTGCTGGCGTTGGGCCGCGCTTCCCAGATGGGTGAGACCGGTACCGCTCACCAGACAACGGGTCGGCTCGTGCGGATGATCGATCGGCGTCAGCAGCCGCCACTCCGATCGCCCCGCGTAGACCGCGTCATAGTCCAGACTCTCGACGACCGCGCTCGTCCGCACCACGTCGGCGAGTGGTTCGCCCCGCGCAATCGCCGCGTGAGCCAAATCGAATACCGACCCGAACCGGTCGAGTACGTTCAGGCGTGGTTCTTCGCACAGCGCGACCGCGCGGGCGTGATCGCGACCGAGCTGTACGAGGCGCGTCATCGGGGAGACTGGTGAATTGCCATAATTCCCAGAATCGCCGGAATTGCCATGATTAGATTCCAGAATTCAGGGAACGAAATTTTGGCAATTTTGGCAATTCTCAATCTTGGCAATTGTCTAGGCAGCGCAGGCGATCGGTGGTTCAGGCGAGCGCTTTGCCGTAGAGGGCGAGCAGGCGAGCCCACGCCTTCTCCGCCTGCGGCTCGTTGTACACCTGCGAGTCGGGTGGACACCAGCCGTGCGCGGCGCCGGCGTACACTTCGATTTCCGCGGGCAGATTCGCCTTGGCGAACGTCTCCTTCATGGCGTTCTTGTCGTTCGGCGATCGCTGATCGTCGTTTTCGGCGATGGCGACAAGGAATTGCGCGTGGCTCTGTGCAGCCTGGAGGTGCGGGCTGTTGGGCGCATTCGTGACGAGCCCACCGCCATGGAACGTCGCGACGGCGCCGACACGATCGGGAACGGTCGCGGCGGTGCGGAAGGCGAATGGGCCGCTCATGCAGTAGCCCTGCGTCCCGATCTTGCGATTCTTCGCCACCGAGGGCTGCTGGTCGAGCCACGCGATGAACGCCTTCGCATCGGTCGTCTGCATCGTCTCGTTCAGCCCCTGCGCGAGCGGCCGCACCTGGTCGATTGGCGTGGCGCCTCCCTTCTCCGCCGTCGGAGCTTTCTTCACCCGATAGAACGGATTCACGACTAGCACCGAATACCCGGACTCCGCGAGACGCTTGCCCATCTGACGGAAGGCGGGGCGAAGACCAAAGATGTCGGGCCACATGAGAACGCCTGCCGCCGTACCACTCGACGGATGGACGAAGTAGCAGTCGGCGCTCCCGTCCGGCGTCGTGATGTTCACGTCCGATTCGGTGACCGCGACCGCGTTCACGACGCGCGGCAACATGAGCGCGACCCCGGCGCCCACCAGCACGCCGAACTGCCGCCGCGTCACCAGCCCGCGCGCCTCGTACTCCTGCCGATCCTTTTCAAATCGATTCTGCTCGCACATAGGGCTCCTCGGCCGGCGATGCGGCTGAATAACCGCCAGATCTATAGCCGCGTGGCCGTGAAAGTCAATGGCGGAGTACAGTCGGATTGGCGGCCAGTGAACGGGAAGAGCGGGCGGATTAATGACGCCAGAACTGACGAACCTGCACGTGACGACCCGGCGACAATGGCGAGCGTGGCTGGCCAGGCATCACACGTCGAGTCCCGGAGTCTGGCTCGTGTTTTTCAAGGCTCATACCGAGGTCGACTCGATCCCCTACGAAGACATGGTC
>JBKPLP010000199.1:0-39530 GCA_046731735.1 Acidobacteriota bacterium | reverse complement strand
GCGCCGGGCGGTGCACCGGGCGCCGGTGGCGCACCGGGCGGTGGCGGTGGCGGCCGCGGCGGTGGCGGCGGCGCGCTGGGCAACGGCGCCACGATCAAGCAGACGGCTGACAGCATCGTGATCGAACGCACGATGGGCGAGAACAAGGTGACGACGACCTACAAGCTCGATGGCACCGAGAGCAAGAACACGATGACCGGACGCGGCGGTCAGACGGTCGAGCAGGTGTCCACGGCGAAGTGGGACGGCAACGCGCTCGTCATCACGACCAAGGCGGACATGGGCAACGGCCCGCAGGAAACAACGCAGAAGTGGACCGTCAGCGGCAGCACGTTGACCGTTGAGAGCACCAACGCACGCGGCACGCAGAAGCGCGTGTACAAGAAGTAGTGGGGCTGGGCCGGCAGGTTAGGCCTGCCGGCCCGACTCGCGGTTCGCGGTTCGCAACCACCACCCTACCGATCCTCATCCTGCAGCAGCTTGCTCAGTAATTCCCACGCTCGCAATCCCGTCACCGGATCGATCATCTCAGGCGCAACTTCGGCGAGCGGCCCGAGCACGAAAAATCGTTCGCGGAAGCGTGGGTGCGGGAGGTGGAGGTCAGCGGCGTCCTCTTGCGTATCGCCGAGCAGGATGAGATCCAGATCCAGTGTGCGCGGAGCGCCGGGATACGGACGGTCGCGACCGTAGTCGCGTTCGATGGCGAGGAGCGCGGCCAGGAGATCCCGCGGGCCGAGCGCGGTGTCGCCGACAGCGACGGCGTTGAGGTAGAGCGGCTGATCCTGCAGCCCCTCCCCTTCCGGTTCGGTTTCGACCGGGTCCGACAGGGACATGTCGCTGATGAAGCTGCGCAGCCGCTCCGCCGCGAACTCGAGGGCAGCGCGGCGATCGCCGAGGTTGCTGCCGATGCTGATGGCAGCCCTCAGCGTTCGATCCACCTCACGCCGATGACGCCGCCGCCCGTTCCCGCGCCATCCGCGCGGCGGCCGAGCAGGTCGGTGCGGCCCGAGTGCGCCTGCGCGAAGAATCGCTCGTGCTCGAGCGTCTCGCCGATGATGACGCGAAGCATGCTGCGGTGCCGCGCATTCGGCATCGCCTCGAGTCGCGGCCGCCATTTTTCGACAAAGGCGCGCGCGCGATCCCGGTCCTCGCCGATGACCCGCAATTGCACGTCGTCGCGCTTGCCCGAAGCGTCGATTTCGGGCTCCGGAACGTTGTCGACCTCGCCGCCCATATCCTCGATCGCGGTGCGCAGCCAGCTGAGCTGGACCTCTTCGCGGCTGATCACGTACTGGTAGGTATTGTTGAAGTCGTAGTCCGCGACGAAGCGCGCGGCGGCCACGTGTGCCTGACGCAGCGTCAGCTTCTCGCGGTAGAAATCGCGCAGCAGCGCGAGGAGCTCGGTCGCCTTCACGCGCTTTGCTTTTCCTTGCAGGTGATGCAGACGCGCGTCCAGGGAATCGCGTTCAGCCGCGCCGGCGCGATTTCTTCGCCGCAATCGCGGCAGATCCCGTAGGTCCCTTTCTCCATTCGGTACAACGCCTCTTCAATCGCCTGGAGAATCTTGGCGTCGGTCTGCTTCAGTTTCAGCTGGATGTGGACTTCGTTGTTCCCACTGGCCTGGTCGGCTAGGTCTCCCTGGCGCGAGTTGACTTCCATCGTCGCGGGCAGCGGCTTCACGCCTCCGCCCTGCGAGAGGATCTCGCCGCGCTTGCGCAGGAGCGCTTCCTTGTACGGCGCATAGTCCATGCTGACGTTCTCCCCAGCGGCGGCTCCCCCCTCAGACGTATCTACCACCACCGGCAAAACCTCATCTTAGCACTACTAGCTGCCGCCGATGATGTCGCCGATCTTGCCGAGCGCGCCGCCGAAGTCGCGCTTGACGTCCTCGCGATCGCCGCGATAGGCCTCATGGATCCGATCGGCGAGCCTGGAGAACGGCAGCGTCTGCAGCCAGACGCGGCCCGGCCCGGTCAGCGCCGCGAAGAACAGCCCTTCGCCGCCGAAGAGCGACGTCTTGATCCCGCCGACGCGCACGATGTCGTAATCGACCGTCGCGTCGAGCGCGACGAGACATCCCGTGTCGACCTTCAGCCGCTCGCCGGCGGCCAGCGTAAAGGGGACGATCGTCCCGCCGCTGTGAATGAACAGCTTGCCGCTGCCTTCGATCTTTTGCAGGATGAACCCTTCGCCGCCGAAGAACCCGGCCCCTATCCGTCGCGTAAACGCGATGCTGAGATCCAGATCGCCCACCGCGCAGAGGAATGAATCCTTCTGGCAGAGCAGCTGCTGGTGCGTCAGGTCCAGCGCGATGATCTTTCCCGGATAAGGCCCAGCGAACGCCACTTTGCCAGGCTGGCCGGTGGCGCGAAAATGCGTGATGAAAAAGCTCTCGCCCGCCAGCAGCTTGCGCTTCAGGCCTCCAAGGAGCCCTCCCTCCATCCGTGCGTCCATCTCTATCGCATCGGTCATGAACATCATCGCGCCTGCTTCCGCGCGCACCTCGTCGCCCGCGCTCAGCGTGAGGATGACCGCCTGCATGTCGTCGCCGATGATTTCGTGTGTAACCATAATTAGCTATCAGCTATCAGCTATCAGCTCTCAGCTAGCTATTAGCTGCGAGCTCCGAGTTCGAGCTGACAGCTGAGAGCTGACAGCTGAGAACTATTCCGCGCGGAGCGTCCCCAGCGGCTTCTTCCGCAGTACGTCCGCGCTCGCGAGCACTCCGATCGTTCCGACAAGCAGGGTCGTCAATAGCGCGCCCACCGCGAGCACCGCTGGCGCCGGGCGCCACGGCATGTCGAGGACGTGTCGGGTAACACCCCAGCTCAATGCCAGCGCGCCGGCCGCGCCGATGATCCCGGCCAGGAGCCCGAGCGCACAGTACTCGAGCGCCAGCGTCATCGTCAGGAGGCGCGTGCCCGCGCCCAGTGTCCTCAGGATGGCCGCTTCGTACACGCGTTGGAACTTCGTCATCGCGACAGCGCCGATGAGAATCAGCACGCCGCTCAGCAGCGCGATGCCACCGACCACGGAGATGCCGAGGACGACGTTGTCCACGATGTTCTGGATGCGAGTGATGACGTCGCGGCCGTCGATGACGCTGATGTTCGCGTAGCGGGACACCAGCTCGTACTGCAGCTTCGCCCGGGCCGAGGAATCCGCAGGCCCCTTCACGAACCCGACATACGTGTGGGGCGCCTGCGACAGCACGTTGGGGCTGAAGACGAACATGAAACCGCCACTGCGGGCGTCGCCCCATTCGACGTGACGGACGCTGGTCACCCGGGCCGTGACGGTGCGCCCGACGACATCGAAGCGCATGTCGTCGCCGACGTTGATCTTCCAGCGCTGATGGACGCTCTCCTCGATTGAGACTTCGTTGCCACGCTGGGCATCCAATGCATCCCAGAACCGGCCGCCGACGACGCGCTCGTTCGATTCGAGGTTGTTCCGGTAGGTGACCGTGTATTCGCGCGAGAGCGAGCCGCGGCCGCGCACGTCGCTGAAGTTCTCCAGATTCATCTCGCCGCCGCGGACTCCGGTGACGCGCGCGCGAAGCACCGGCACCAGTCGCGGTGGCGCGGCCCCCGGGTCCTGACGCTGGCGCAGCAGCGTCTCGATCGCGTCTGCCTGGTCGCGCTGGACGTCGATCAGAAACAGGTCGGCGCCGCCGCGACCCATGCCCGCCCCGAACTCGGCGATGAGGTTGTCCTGGAGCGCGCGCACGCCGAGCACGAAGAAACTGCCCAGGCCGACCGACAGAAGAATCACGCGTGTCTGGTTACCCGGACGGCGCAGGCTGACGACCGCGTGGCGCAGCGGAAACCAGGACGTCAAGGTGAGCGGCGAGATGGTCCGGACCAGCACGAATGCCGCGCCGTAAAGAACCGCCGCCACCGCCGTGAAACCGATGCTGACCGCAGCACCCGCCCGCCACGACCCCGCCTGCCACGAGGCGACGAGCGCCAGGGTCACGCCAACGGCCACGCCGACACTCAGTTGCACCCAGTCGAGCCGCCCGCTCACACCCGTCTCCGCGCCCCGAATGAGCAGCAGCGGCTTGATTCGCCGCACCTCGAGGAGCGGCACCAGGGCGAACAAAACGGAAACGAGCAACCCGACGAGCAGTCCCTGCAGCACTGCCGACAGCGTGAGGCCGTACGGCACGCCGCCGAACGACTCGATGAGCGACGAGGGGATGGCGCGAATCGCCAGCGCGGCGAGGCCGACGCCGATCAGGCTTCCGGCGACCGCGAGCAGGGAGACCTGCGCGACGTAGGTCGCGAGCACCTGTGCCGTCGATGCGCCGACGCATTTCAGAATTGCGACGCTGCGGATCTTCTGACGCACGAACACGCGCGTCACGCTCCACACGCCGATGCCGCCGAGCACCACGATCACGAACCCGACGAGGCTCAGAAAGTTCTCCGCGCGTTGCAGGCTCTCTCCGATCCAATCCTCCGTCGACCGATACGATCGCGCGTTGACGAATCGGTCCCGGAAGCGCCGCCTGATGTCACCGGCCAGCTGATCGACGGCATCCTGCCGCACTTTCAGCAGCAGTTGATAACTTGCGCGGCTGCCGAACGACAGCAGCCCGGTCCGTTTCAAATCGGCGAGATCGACAATGACCCGGGATCCAAGGCTGAAGCCACCGACACGGCGCCCCGGCTCCTGATCGATGATGCCGCGAACCGTGAACGAGCGCCCGCCGATCACGATCCGATCTCCGGCCTTGACGCCAAGCCGGGCGAGGAGCTCCGGGCGCACGAGCGCACCATCCCCTTCGACGAGCGCGTGTGAGTACGGCTGGCCGTTCTGCAGGACGAGGCTGCCGTAGAAGGGATAGCCGCGCTCGACGCCGCGCAGTTCCACCATGCTCGCGACTGGTGTCCCGCTCTCGGCGCGCACCATCGTCGCCACTTCAATGGACTCGGTGCGGCCTTCGACTGGCGCCCGCGCCAGTTCCTGATCGAGATCCCGGCGCACCTCGTCGGTCCACGGCCGGTTCGTGGTCACGAGGACGTCCGACGCAATCGTCGCGCGCGCCTCGCGGACGAGGCCGATGCGGAGGCTTTGGATAATCGAACGCAACGTGACGATCGCGGCGACGCCAACCGCCACGCACGCGAAGAAAAACAGGAGCCGCCGCCACGACGCCCGCAGCTCGCGCCAGACCATACGGACGATGAAGGTCATAATCCGTGATCCGGGATGCGGGATGCGGGATGCGACGCTTCGAGAGCCTCACGGCCGCCCTGAGCGTCGTCCAGCGGCGGGATGCGGCTGACGACGCGGCCGTCGCGGAGCGCCACGGTGGCGTGGGCCAGCGCGGCGAGCTCAGGGTCGTGCGTCACGAAGACCAGCGTCGTACCGCGTGAGCGATTGACGCCAAGCAGCAGCTCGATGATCTGATGACCCGTGGCGCTGTCGAGGTTTCCTGTCGGTTCGTCAGCAAGCAGGATCGGCGGATCGTTGGCGAGCGCGCGGGCGATGGCGATGCGCTGCTGTTCCCCGCCCGACAGCTGTGATGGATAGTGGTGGCCGCGCGCGGCGAGACCAACCTCGTCGAGAAGCGCCGCCGCACGCGTCCGCGCCTGCGGCGCGCCGGCAATCTCCATCGGCACGAGAATATTCTCGAGGGCCGTCAGTGACGGAAGCAGGTGAAAGAACTGGAACACGAAGCCGATGCGCTTGCCGCGCAAACGCGCCAGGCTGTCTTCGTCGAGCGTCGTGATGTCGATCCCCTCAATGGAGATGTGACCGGTCGTCGGCGCGTCGAGGCCGGCGATGAGCCCGAGCAGTGTCGACTTGCCGCTTCCCGAGGCGCCGGTTATGGCGACGACTTCGCGCGCGGGAACGAGGAGATCCAGCGGATGAAGGATGGTCAGCGTGCCGGTGCCGCTCGGCACCGACTTGGAGACGCCGCGCAGCTCGATCATGAGACGGAGATTTGATCGAGCACCGGCTTGAGAACCGCCCATACGTTATCGGCGACGATCGCCGCGCCGGCCACGTTCGGATGGATACCGTCCGCCTGGTTCAGCGACGACACGCCCGCAACCTTTGCGAGCAGAAACGGGATGAACAGAACCTTGTAGCGTAGCGCGACCTCGCGATACGCCTGCCGGAACGCCGCCGCGTATTCGGCGCCGTAGTTCGGCGGGGCTTCCATCCCGGCCAGGATCACGATGATGTTGCGGTTCTGCGCGGTCTCGATGATCTTACCGAGGTTCTCCTTCATCTCCGCGACCGACAGGCCGCGCAGTCCATCATTCGCTCCAAGTGCGACGACCAAGACGCGGACGTTTTCCTGCAATGCCCAATCGAGCCGCCGCAGCCCTCCCGCCGACGTGTCTCCGGAAACCCCCGCATTCACGACTTCGTACGAGAAGCCGTCCTCATTGATCTTCTGCTGCAGCAGGTAGGGGTACGACTGCGTTTCAACGAGACCGAGGCCAGCCGTCAGACTATCACCGAGACAGACGATCTTCGGACGCTCGTCTTCCGTCTTCGAAGCAACCGGCGGCGCGACCGCCGGTGCGGGCTCCGCGGTGCTGGCCGTGCTTCCCGGTTGCCCCTCTTTGCCGCAGCCAGCAGTGCAGAGGCTGAGGCACGCGACGATGGAGGCAAGTGACAGGCAGACGTGGTGGGACAGGATCGTGTGTCGCCGCAGAACGTGCATGTACTCTCATTATAGATACGTCATTGGCGACTTCGCTGTTCGTTTGGCACTTCGCCGTTCGTTGTGCGGCTTCGCTGAATGTCGGCGTTTGCGCGCGTCCGTTGAACGCTTGGTTGTCCGTTGCAGGCTTCGCGGCGTCAGCTCCGAATGAACAGCGTCAGTTCCCAACGGACAGCGTCAGTTCCTAACGAACAGCGTCAGTTCGCAACGGCCCGCGTCAGCTCCCAACGAACACCGTCAGTTCCGAACGAGCCGCGTCAGCTCCCAAGGACCAGCGTACAATGGACACATGGCACGTGGATTCGACTCCAAGTTCGTGGAAGCCCAACAGGAAGAAGCCGCCCGTGGTACATCTACCCGCGGACGAGCCCTCTCGCCGGAACAGCGGGCAGCGGAGCAGCGCCGCCGTATGCTGCAGTTGACGCGTACGCGCACGGAGCGCGATCTGAGCCGTGCGACCGCGCCCGCCCACCGGGAAATGCTTCAGCAGGCCCTCGCCGCGCTCGATCACGAAATCGACCAATTGGCGCCCCAATAGCACCCCGCGGCACACGCCTTGCTCCTCCCACCTCAGGGAGGCCTATGCCTGTAGCGAAGGACGTCGTCCGGATCGCCGCGCTCGGCGATATCCACCACGGCCGGAACGCCACAGCCGGAACCTTGCAGCCGCTCTTCGGCCAGATCAGCGACTCTGCCGACATCCTCGTGCTCTGCGGCGATCTGACCGACTATGGTGTGGTGGAGGAAGCGCAAGCGCTCGCGCGCGAACTCGCGCACGTGAAGATCCCGATCGTCGCCGTGCTCGGCAATCACGACTTCGAATCGGGGCAGCAGGCGGACGTGGCGAAGGTGTTCGCCGATGCCGGAATCACGATGCTCGACGGCGACAGCACGGAGATCCTCGGGATCGGATTCGCCGGCGTCAAAGGTTTTGCGGGAGGATTCGGCCGCCGCGCGCTGGGCCCATGGGGCGAAGACATCATCAAGCAATTCGTTCACGAGGCGGTCGGCGAGGCACTGAAGCTCGAGTCGGCGCTCGCGCGACTGCGCAACGACCGCCGCATTGCCATTCTTCACTACTCGCCGATCCAAGCGACCGTCGAAGGTGAGCCGTTGGAGATCTACCCGTTCCTGGGCTGCAGCCGTCTCGAGGAGCCGCTGGGACGATACCCCGTAACCGCCGTCTTCCACGGGCACGCGCACCATGGACAGCCGCAAGGATTCACGGCGCAACAGGTGCCCGTTTACAACGTATCGATGTCGCTGATGCGGCAGACGTTCCCCGAGCGGCCGTTCCGCATCGTCGAGATCGACATGCGGAACACCGGCGACGATCGGCGTACCGGACCCGATCGCCGCACGCTCGAACGAGTGAGCTGATATGCAGATGCTTTCGATCTTCGCGGTGCTCGCGATCCTGACGCAGGCGCCACCGAAACCCGCGGCGCAGCCAGCGCCGCAACCTGGAGAGGCGCTGCAAGTGCAGGTGATGCTCGATCGCGCTGGCTTCTCCCCCGGACCGATCGATGGACGGATGGGGGCGAACACGAAGAAGGCCCTCGAGGCGTTGCAGAAAAACGGGAACACCGGCGCACCGTCCGGCGACGCGCTCACGACCTACACGATTACGCCGGAAGACGCCGCGGGTCCGTTCATCGATGGCGTCCCCAGCGACATGATGGCGATGTCCAAGCTCCCTGCGCTCGGATATACGTCTATCGCCGAAGCGCTGGCGGAACGGTTTCACACGACGCCACAGTTTCTGGAGCGGGTGAATCAGGGCGTACAGTTCACGGCCGGACAACAGATCCAGGTGCCGAACGTCGAGCCGATGACGATTCCGGTGACGCCCAAGGAGCCCCCGAAAGAAGCGCCGCGCGGAAGGAACGCGCAACCGAAACCGCCGGCGGCGGCAGCGCCGAAGCCCGACGTCGTGGTGACGGTCTCGAAGACCACGTCGGCCGCCATCGCGACGGATGCGTCGGGAAAAGTCGTCTTCTACGCGCCGGTGACCACCGGCAGCGAGCACGATCCGCTGCCGATTGGCGAGTGGAAAGTGAACGGCGTGCAGCTCAATCCGACGTTCCGGTACAACCCGGATCTGTTCTGGGACGCCGAACCGTCCCATTCGAAAGCGGCGATTCCGCCAGGACCCAACAATCCCGTGGGCGTCGTGTGGATTGACCTTTCGAAACCGCACTACGGGCTGCATGGGACGCCGGAGCCTTCGACCATCGGGCGCACGCAGTCGCACGGCTGCGTGCGGCTGACCAACTGGGACGCCTTGAGGCTGGCCGCGCTCGTGAAGCCGGGAACGCGCGTCGTGTTCACCGAATAGGGCGTCATGATGAAGGCGGACGCAAAGCGAACGCTGCGTACGTTTGGAATCGGTGCCGGATGCGGCTTCGTGCTCGGCGCGGCGCTCGTCGCGATCCTGATCACGAAATACGCGCAGCTCGGACAGGCGCCGGCGCGGCCCGTGCAATCCATCTCCTCCGCCGACGGCCTCGCCGACGTGGACGCCCCGGTTCTCGAAGAGCGGAAACCGACGCGCTCATCCGCGACAGGGACGACCGGGTCGAAAGAGACGCCCGGGCTGACCGCCGCCGCTCCGGAGAATCTCGTGCGCCGGGAGCTCGAGATTCCAGTTGAAGGGGTGAAGGCGAATCAGCTCGCCAACACGTTCGAGGAAAAGCGCGGCGGACAGCGTACTCACGAAGCGCTGGACATACTCGCCCCGCGCAACACACCCGTGAAGGCGGTGGAGGACGGCACGATCGCCCGCCTGTTCGAAAGCAAGGCAGGGGGCACCACCGTGTACCAGTTCGATCCGACGGAGCAGTACTGTTACTACTATGCCCATCTGGAACGCTATGCCGACGGCCTGAAAGAAGGGGACCACGTGAAGAAAGGACAGGTCATCGGCTACGTCGGCACCTCGGGAAATGCGCCAAAAGACACGCCCCATCTGCATTTCGCGGTGTTCAAATTGACATCCGCCAAGCACTGGTGGGAGGGCACCCCCATCAATCCTTACGATATTCTTCGGTAGACCCTTCCAACCTTCGGGTTGACCCGGCCCGTCCAACGATTTGCGGAAAGGAGTGCGATAGCTGAACGCCGCCGTCACGACCGATGACGTGGCCAGGGCTGCGGCGGGAGACGTGTCGGCGTTCGAGCGGATCTACCACGCGCACCTGCCCCGGGTGCACAGCCTCGTCCGGCGGATGGCCGGCGGACGCGACACCGACGAGCTCACTCAGGACGTATTCGTCAGAGTGTGGCAGAAGCTGGGCAGCTTTCGCGGCGATTCCGCATTCTCGACCTGGCTGCACCGGCTCGCGGTCAATGTCGTGATCGAGCGCTTCCGCAGCGAGAGTGCGCGACGGCATCGCATGCACGACGGCGAAGACATCTTCGAGACGCTGCCGGGGCCGTCGCGATCGCGCGACCTGTCCATGGATTTCGAAACGGCGCTGACCAAGCTGCCCGACGGCGCCCGCGAGATCTTCGTGCTGCACGATGTCGAGGGGTACAAGCACCAGGAGATCGCCGCACTGCTCGAGATTTCCGCCGGCACATCGAAAGCGCAACTGCACCGTGCGCGGATGATGCTGCGCCGGCACCTGGGATGATCATGACGGACACATTCGTCGACCGCCTGTCCGAATTCCTCGATGGCGAGCTTTCGCCTGACGAGCGTGCCGCGATGGACGCGCACCTCGTCGTCTGCGAGCGGTGCCGCACGACGCTCGACGAGCTGCGGCGCGTCGTCGCGCGTGCCGGCAGGGTCCAGGATTCGGCGCCGGTGCGCGATCTATGGCCGGAGGTCGCGGCGCGGATCGGAACGAGCCCGCCCGCGCGTGGATCCGTCTTCCGCCGCGCCCTCACATCGCGGCTATCCTTCACGCTCCCGCAGCTTGCCGCGGCCGGCCTCGCCTTGATGGTGCTCTCGGGCGGACTCGTGTGGATGGCCAAGTCAGGCGATCCGCGTGCGGACTTCCAGCCGCTCAGCGCGGAAACGAAGCCGCAGGCTGGAATGGAGTCGACCGACACACCGGAGGGGTACGATCGGGCGATCGCTCAACTCGAAAGAACGCTCGACTCGAGGCGTGCCAATCTGGATGCGGAAACGCTCCGCTCGCTCGATCGGGATATCGCCGCAGCCGATCGTACGCTCGACGAATCCCGGCGCGCGCTCGCCGCCGATCCAGTCAACGTCGAGCTGCAGGCCCGACTCGCCAAGGCGCAGCAGCGCAAGCTGTCGCTGTTGCGGGGCGCGCTGTCGGAAGCGACGCGACGGGAACCGTAGCCGGTGACCTAGGCTTCAGGGCTTCACGGCTTCAGGGCTTCAGGGCTTCACGGCTTCAGGGCTTCAGGAAATGCGTGACCGGCGTCAGCGTCGCGAGCAGCGCGGTCACGATCAGCGTGCACGTGATCGCGGCGCTGGAAACGGCAACCGCTGAAGGACGACGGCATTCACAACCGAAATCGCGGTGTTGGTCCCAATCCCGAGCGCCAGTGGCAATCGCGATGACCGCAAGGCCGGCTGCTTGGCGAAGCTCCGAATTGCGAAACCCAGGTCCTGAAGAACTGATTCCACGTCGTCCGTAATCGCAAGGACCGCTCCAGCCGCTCTAGTGCGAACACCGCGTATTCAGGCCACTTTCTGCTTTGAATCGGCGCCGAATCCGGGACGCAGGTGTGCGAAAGCGAACATGGCGCCCCTTCGCCGCGATCATGGAAACCCCGCTTTTCCTCCATTTATACGCATTCTGCCGGCTGGCACGCCGGTTGGAGCAGCACCCCGCGCATGTCCGCCATTTGTGCACCAGACCGACGCATTCTCATCGCAGACGACCAGCACGACCTGTTGGACGCCCTTCGCCTGTTGCTGAAGAACGAGGGCATCGTCATGGACGCGGTGACCTCGCCCGATGCGGTGATCGAAGCCGTCAGGCGACGCACCTACGACCTGCTGCTGATGGACCTCAACTACACCGGCGACACCACCTCGGGACGGGAAGGCATCGACCTGCTCGCCCGCGTGCGGCAGCACGACGATCTGCTGCCGATTGTCGCAATGACGGGTTGGGGCTCGGTCGATCTCGCGGTAGAAGCGATGCGCAGCGGCGTGTGCGACTTCGTCCAGAAACCGTGGGACAACCGGCAGCTCGTTACGACGCTGCATGCGGAAATCGAGAAGGGACGCGCCCGGCGCCTGGAACGGCAGACAGCCACGCGCGAGTTCAGCGAGGCGGAGCGGATTCAGCGCAAGCTGCTGCCGGCGGTGCTGCCACACGTGGATGGCTGCGAGCTGGCGGCATCGTGGAAACCAGCCGCGGGCGTAGGCGGCGATTGCTACGACGCCATTGCGTTCACGCCCAGCCGGGTCGCCCTGTCGATCGCCGACGTCGTCGGGAAGGGCATTCCTGCGGCGCTTCTGATGTCGAACCTTCAGGCGGCGGTTCGCGCGTTTGCCAGCGAGACGACTGAACCCGCGGCGCTCTGCCAGCAGGTAAACCGGATCCTGTGCGGCAACATCGCGGAGGGACGGTTCATCAGCTTCGTCTACTGCATGGTCGACACCGAGGAGCGCACGTTGACCTACGCGAACGCCGGACACTATCCCCCTATCCTGCTGCGCCGCGACGGCACCGTCGAGCGGCTGGCAACAGGCGGCCCTGTCCTTGGCATCTTCGGCGACGCGGTGTACGAACAACGTCAGGTGGCCATCAGGCCCGGCGATCGTGTCGTGCTCTTCACTGACGGCATCACCGACGTCCGCGAGGCCGGAAGCGACGAGAACGCCGCCGATTACGCAGACCTGGGTGAAGACCGGCTGGCCGCGATCGCGCGCGAGCATCGCAGCTGTACCGCTCCGATCCTCCTCGACCGTGTCGCGGCGGCCGTCTCGGCGTTCGCCGGTGGCGAGTTCCAGGACGACGCCACCCTCATCGTTCTCGCAGTCGCTTAGTACCTCGGTCGCTCGAGACGAATCCCTAATCCCTAATCGAGAATCCCCTAATCGAAAATCCGTAATCCGAGAATCCGTAATCGCCAGAATCGAATCCCTTCGCGAATCATCTACCCAATCCCGGACTCAAAAGATCCCCAGATTCAAGGATTCGAGAGGATTCGAGGATTGGACGATTCGAGGATCAGGGATTCAGGATTAGGGATTAGGGATTCGTGCTTTATCGTCCCCATCCAATCGAAAGCGCAGAGCGGCCGTCGCGCAGGCCGTGGGCGACGTCAATTCGCACGACGCCGGACCCGGGCACTGCGACACGCAAGCCGGCGCCCGCATCGGACTGCCAACCATCGACGCTGGTCACAATGCCCGGCGTGCTCCGCGCGACGTCCAGGAATACCGCTGGCGCTATGCGCAGCGGCCTTTTCGTAGGCTGCATCCATCTGCGCCACTCCGCTCCCCCGTGCGTCAACCGCGGTCCGAACGCGCCGCCGCGGATGACGCCGTCGTGCAGCAATGGATGCGCCCGGAGGAGGAGATCGCGACCTTGACCGGTCCCCGCTCCTGGCCACAACGCGAGTGGCGCGTTCGGTGGCACGATCTCTTCTCCCGCGCGCGCAAGCCACATGTTTCCTTCGTTGTGTGTGCGCGAACGCCAGTCTGCGCGCAGGCCAAGCCTCCAGGTGCGGAGCCCCCTGAACCAGGACTCGCTGTCCGCGCTGAGGCTACCTTTGTCCCCGGCAAACCGCTGCACGACGGCGAGGCGTGCCGAGACCGCATGGCTGGTCAGCGCGCGCCAGCGATCGATACCGACAGCTGTCTCCCACCGCAGACCGCTGCGCGTCCAGTTGCTGACGTGAAATTCTGCGCGCCTGCGTGACTCCTCGAGCGTTGATGTCGGCCCGGCGTACGACTGCCTTTCATTGAACACTCCGACACCCCAGTTGCCGCCGAATGGCGCGGGTGCATCGAAGGCCAGCGCGACGCGGGGCCGGTGTTCCCACCAGCGCCATCTCACGGTCCATATTTCGCCGCCGCCGCTCGGGCTCGAAAGCGATGCGGCGAGCTCACGGTCGATGATCGTACGAAGCCCGATTACCGCAGCTTCAACCGGTGACGCCGGCAGAAGGGGGCGCTCGACCACTACCGCTTCTACCTGCGCGCGCCCGTTCTCGCCGGGGCGGAACGCGACCCGCACAGCCTGGACCGACGGCAACTCCGCGAGCCTGCGGCGTGCAGCGGCGAGCGACGCGCGCGTCAGCAGCTGCCTCGGCGCGAGGCCCATCGTCCGGGCGGCAACCTCGTAACGCGTGCGCTCGAGCCCGACCACGTTGACGAGATCGATGAGCGGCTCGCCGATTCTGTTCCACGCGTCGAGCGCGCCTTCAGGGTCGTCTTCGAGATACAGCGACGTGCCGAGGATACGCGCCGCGTGCGCGTCACGCGGATCGCACTCCAATGCCAGCCGCGCAGCCTTCGCGGCCGCTGCCCACTGGGCCGCCAGCGCGTCCAGTCCCGCCAGCTCACGCCACGCTGCCGCTGAGCGGGGGCAGTTTGCCGCCGCGGCTTCGAGCGTCACGCGAGCATTCTTCACCTCCCCTCCGTTTGCCAGCCTGACGGCCTCGTCCACCATCGCCGCGCACGGATCGGAGTCGATGCTGGGGTGCGGAGAGCGGACGTTTACGGACGGTACGGCAGATGTAATGTTCGCGGGGGGAGGGGCTGGAACCACGGCCCAGAAGCCGGACTGTTTCCATGCGTCCGTGAAGGCAGCCTCGTTGAGCACACGAAAAGGAGCCCGCGCGGGATCGTGCACGATGACACGCCCTGATGACCAACCGACGACGACAACGTAGTGAAACCGGCCCGGACGATCTTCAACGAGCACGATCGCCGGACGCCGTGCGCGAAGTGTCTCTTGTAACGCTGCGGCATCACCCCGGAACGACTCGCCGCCCCAGCCTCGCTCGTGCAGCGCGTGCAGCAGGGCTTCCGCACGAATACCGCCGGCGGCGGGATCCACCAGTGTGGCAAATGTGTCGGCATATACATCCGTGGCACCCCAATACCGCATCACCATCGCGGCCGCTGCCCCGCCACACAGCGATTCACTCTGCGGGAGGTACGGCACGTCGAGGAGTTGCACGGGCTGCGCGGAGGCGCAGGGCACACACACCGCCGCCGTCACGAGGGCGGCGGCGGTAATGTGTGCAAGGGTTCGGATCAATCTGCGATCGCGACGATCAGGATGATGAGCAGCAGCACAATGATGATTGTCGTGGTCGAGATCACGATCGTGCTGGCACCGCCGGCGAGGTTGTCCTGCACCTGGCGCGCCTGTGCGGCCGCCGCGGCGAGGTCCCTGCCGTGCAACGTCGATGCGGCGGCTTCGGCCTTCTGAATCGACAGGCCCGCCTTCGAGGCGATTTCGCGCACTTCCGCCCGGTGCAGCAGTGAGACGATCATCTGGCGGTCCGCCTGTTCCTGGCTGACACGCTGCTGGATGGCCTGGTCGAGCGCTGATTTGTTGATGACATGATCCTGGGCACTGGCGATGGGCGCCATCATCAGCATGGCAACAAACGCTGCGAGCGAACGCCGAACAATTCTCATCTGAGCCTCCGTGAAAAAACGATTACCCGACGCCCCTTGCGGTCGAAGGGCCTGGAAGCAAGCCGCGGACCATCCCCGACTCGCTTGGGGCGGCTCCTACGGATGAGATGGCGCGAGCTGATCGAATTCGTCGGCATGAACCGCGCGTCCCTGGGCGTCACGCCATTCGACGATCCCGTCTTTCACGAGGCGAGCGAGTGACTCTTCGAGCGTGAACGATCCGTTCCGTCTGGTAATCGTGATCTCCTGATGCAGGTGCTGCAACGCGTTCCTGCGGATGTGCTGCCGGGCGCCGTAGCTCACCATCAGAAGTTCCGCTGCCGGCGCGACGCCGCCGCCAATACGCGGCAGCAGCGTTTGCGTCATCACCGCGGCGAGTGCCATAGCCAGCTCCTGCCGGATCGTGTTCTGACGCTCCGCCGGAAACGAGTCGGCGATGCGCGACACCGTCGAAGCGACGTCAGTCGTATGAACTGTAGACAGCACCAGGTGGCCCGTTTCGGCGGCAGCCAGCGCGATCCGCATCGTCTCCGGATCGCGCATTTCACCGACGACGATGACATCGGGCGCCTGGCGGACCGCGGCGCGCAGCGCCGTCGGAAAGTCGGGCGCGTCGACGCCAATCTCGACCTGTTCGATCACGCTGCCCTGGTGCACGTGTTCGTACTCGATTGGATCTTCGATGGTGAGGATGTGGCGGGCCTCGCGGCGGTTGATTTCTTCGACCAGCGCGGCGAGCGTGGTGGTCTTTCCGGATCCGGTCGGCCCGCCAATCAGCACGAGCCCGCGCGGCAGCTGCGCGAGCAGATCCACCGACGGGGGCAGCCCTAACGTCGACAGCCGCGGAACCCGCGACGGCAGCAGCCGCACGGCGGCAGCCGCCCGCCCGCGTTCGCGATGGAGGTTGATGCGAAACCGCCCGATGCCCTGCAGCCGAAACGAGGCGTCGACGATGTGGTCGTCGCGATAGATGCGCCGCGCATGCGGAGGCAGCGCCGGGAGCACCGCCTCTTCGATCTCCACCCCGTCGAGAGGTCCTTCTGCCAGCGGCAGAACCCGGCCGTCGACCCTCACCGAGGGAGGGGCGCCCGCGATGAGCAGGAGATCACTGCCGTTGCGCGATGCGAGCAATCTGAGCCAGCGCTCGATGCGCGTCAGGTCGCCGGGCATGGGAGCCCCGCCCGACGTCGCATGAAGCTCGAGGATGAGACGGTCGATGTCGTCGCTGGGAGCCATCGGAGCGCATTGTATCCAACTACCCGCGCGTCCGTCCCTCAGTGGTTGGCACCGTCGGGCGGCGCCGCGGGCTGTCGCTCGGCTACCCTCTACTCGTCTCTCAACACGACCATCGGGTCGACGCGGGTGGCGCGACTGGCCGGGATGTAGCACGCCACGATCGCGACGAGCGCGATGAACACGGTCACCGTCCCCATCGTCGCGGGATCGGTGGGCTTGACGTTGAAGAGCTGTGTCTGCAGCAGCCGCGTCATCGCGAACGACGCCGTGATGCCGGCGACCAGGCCCACAGTGGTCATCCTGAATCCCTGCCCCAGCACCATGCGGAGCACATTGCCGCGCGTCGCGCCGAGCGCCATATGGATCCCGATCTCACGGCGGCGCTCGCTGACCGAGTAGGACAGGATGCCGTAAGTGCCAATCGCCGCCAGCAGCAGGGCAAGCCCGGCGAATAACCCGAGCAGCTGGGCGAGAAAGCGGGGCCGCGACACCGACGCCGCGAAGACATCCTCCATCGATCGCAGCTTCACGATCGGCAGCGTCGGATCCATCGAGCCGACGATGCGCCGAATCTGGGGCGCGAGCGATTCGGCGGGCAGCGTCGTGCGCATCACGACGTTCATGTTGCGCGGCGCAAAACCGGTGGTGCCAGGTCCTTGCGCATTCAGAAAGTACAGCTCGGAACCGGTCTTCGCACTGACCCCGCCCTGCTTGACGTCGCGCACGACGCCGACGATCGTGAACCACGGCGTGTTCGTACCGCCTGACGGCTTCAGGCGCTTTCCGATGGGACTCTGATTCTTATAGAAGATCTTCGTGAGCGTCTCGTTGACCAGGACGACCGGAGCACCGGCAAAGTCGGCGAGCGAGAAGTCGCGCCCGTCTACGACCGGAATCCCCATCGTCTTCAGGTAATCAACGGTCACGGTCTGGTAATAATCGACGTTCTCGAACGGCCCCTCTTTCGGCGCGGTGTACCCTTCGAAGTCGGTGTCGTTCGCGTTCACCAGCCGGACGGGTGGCAGTCCGGTCATCGCCGCCACGCCCTGGACCCCGGCCTGCTCCGACAGGTCTTTCGTGAGCCGTGCGAAGAAATCGACGCTGCTTTGCGGCGTGCGGTAATTCGCACCCGGAAGCACCACGCCGAACGTGACGAGATGGCTTCTGTTGAATCCCGCGTCGACCGACAGCATGTTCCAGAAACTGCGCAGCAGAAGCCCCGCGCCCACGACCAGCACGACGGCCAGCGCGACTTCCGCCATCACCAGCGCGTTGCGCACGTGCGCCCGCGCGGCGCCGGCGGTAGAGCGTTGACCGGATTCCTTCAACGACCCGATGACCACGCGATCCCGCAGCTGCAGCAGCGGCGCGAGGCCGAAGATCAACCCGGTCATCAGCGACACCACCATCGTGAACAGCAGGACCGTGGGATCGAGAGTGATCTCCGCCGACCGCGGGATGCTGTCGGGATTGGCCGCGAGCACGGCACGAAGCGCCGAAAAGCCAACCACGGCGCCGAGCGTGCCACCTGCCAGCGCGAGCAGCACACCCTCGGTCAGGAACTGCCGCAACAGTCGCCACCGCCCGGCGCCGAGCGCCGTGCGGATCGCAAATTCGCGCTGCCTCGATTCCGCACGCGCGAGGAGCAGGTTCGCGAGGTTCGCGCAGGCGATCAACAGGACGAAACCCACCGCACCCTGCAGCACCCACAACGAAGTCTTCATACCGCCGATCATGTCGTCCTGCAGGGAGTCGAACCGGAGCCGGTGTGCTTCGAGATTCGGCGCGTGCGTGCCCGGGTTCAGCAACGGCCACTTCTGCAGCATCGTCTGCAAATCGGCCTTCGCCTGCGCGAGCGTAACGCCCTGCTTGAGGCGCCCGACAAGATACAGGAAGTGCCCGCCGCGGTTCCCTGGATTCGCGGGATCGAGCGTCAGCGGCAGCCACACCTGGACTTTCTGATCGTGGATGTCATAACCGGGCGGCATGATGCCGACGATGCGTGTGGGATTGCCGTCGATCGGGATGACGCGTCCAAGGACGGACTCGTCGCCGCCAAACGCAGTACGCCAGAGTTCGCTCGAGAGCGCCCCAACGTCTTCCGCGCCGGGAAGCGTGTCCGCGCGCGTGAACTGGCGGCCGCGAAGCGGTGCGACGCCGAGGACCGGCATCAATTCCGATGTGATCAGCGCCGAGACGACGCGGCGCGGCTGGTCCTGCGTACCGAGATTCACCGCGCCGGCGCGGTACGCCCCCACGTCCTCGAAGGACGCGTTGCGTTCACGAAATTCGACGAATTCAGGCGCCGATACCCAAAACTGATCGAAGCCAAGACTCGGGAACTGGCTCGTGATGAAGACCAGCCTGCCCGGATCCGGATACGGCAGCGGCCTGAGCACGACGCCGTTGACGACGCTGAAGATTGCGGTGTTTGCGCCGATGCCCAGCGCCAGCGTCAACACCGTGACGATCAGGTATCCCGGATGTTTTCGGAGATGCCGGAGGGCGTAGACGAAGTCTTGTCGGATCACGGAGTGTTGGACGGTCGGACCTCTTATAAAGGTTGCATCTCGCGCGCGCGGAACCGGCCCTACTTGGGCCGGCTCGAGAGGTTCTTCGGCGACCGCGTGTTCAGCAGGTCGATGATCGGCTGCGCTCCCTGAGGAACGGGTGTTCCGCCGCGGACGACTTCGCGCGGCTCGATCTTGTGGCCGTAGACCGAGTCGTTCGCGTCGCCGTCCGGCCGCAGCGTCGACCCTTCGAGCGACGCCCCTGCGAACAAGCCACGCGCGCGCGAATACGTCAGGATCTCGGCCTGCATCGTCGCATCGGTCGACGCGCCCGCGGTGCGCCCTTTCGGACCCGCCGCCGCGGACGCATCGGCGCCCAGCTTGACCTTGCTGCTCAGCACCGACTGCGAGCCGCGATCGTTCATCACGAGAAGCACGAAGTCGGTTGCCTCACCCCCGAGCTGGAAGCCGATGCTGCCTCCTTCGAGCGCCATCATGACTGGCGATCCCCAGGCGCCGTCGAACGCGGCACCGCTCCGGCAGGTCATCACGCCGCGGCCGTAACTGCCGCCGACGCCGATGGCGACTTTCTTGACCGAGGGAAACACGATGACGCATTCCGCTCGATCGAGCAGATCCTTCGGAATGGCGTCCGGCATGCCGAGGATTTCCTTGAGCACCGTCGCGCTGTTCTGCAGCCGGTCGAGCTCCTTCTGGGCGCCCACGGGGGCCACCGCCACCGCCGTGGCTGCGAGCGCAATGAGCATGCGATGTACTTTCGTCATGGTTTCTTCTTCTCCTGCTCCGGTCCCAGTACATTAGACTGCTACTCGCGTCATTCAATCAATGTCACTGCGTACGCGGCTCATCATTGCGTTCCTGCTGCTCTCCGTCGTGCCACTGTCGGCCGTGACGTTGTTCTCGTACCTCTCGTCAGTGCACGCGTTCGAGCGCGCCGCTCAGCGCGAGGCGACCGAGAGCGCCACGGACGTCAGCCGGCGCATGGAGATGATCACCGCGGACGTCGGGCGGCGCATGGACCGCCTGTTCGTCGCCGGCACGGGATCCCCCAGTCGCCCCTTCCAGCCGGACCCGCAGGCGGTCCGCGAGAGCGTCGCCCCGCTGCTCGGCGACACGGCGGCGCTGGTCGATCGCGTCGAGTTTCATCCCGCGCCCGACGTTCCGCAGCCTCCAGCCGTCACCGACGATCGCAGTGTGCCGGTGCCGATTGCGCCGCGCCGCGGCGGCTTCCGCGGCCGGCGACTGGGGCCGCCGCCGGCGCCCGGCGCGCCGCAACCCCCCTTCGACACGGCTCAGGGCAGGCCCATCGACGGTGCGCAGGGCGCTCAGGGCAGGCCCTTCGATAGTGCCGCAGGGAACACGGGTCGGCGGCCGGACCGGCCGTTTCCTCCTCCGCCGGGCTCCCAAGTCATCGTCATGGACATTCCGAAGATCGTCGAAGAGGCGACGCGCGCGGCGGTCGAGGCGGGCGCCGCCTCAGACAAGAAAATCCAGGCAATTGTCGAAGGACAAATCGCCAGGCAGATGGCGGGCAACGAGCAGGCGCTCAAGACGATGGCCGCTGAACTGGCGCGGGAGGCGGCGGCACGCGCGAGCGGCGGCCCGCCGATCGATGTCGAGGGGCGCAAGATCGAGGTCGCCGTTCAAAAGGATGGCCGCGTTATCGGACGCGCGAATGCCACGCTCAATCTGGATCGCACGCTGCGAACGGTGCTGACCCTCGCGCGGCGGGATCAGGGAGAAATCCCGTTCGCGATCGATCGTCAGGGCGCGATCTACACACCCCATCCGGAGGACAAGGCGCGACTTCAGGCGTTGGGCGTCGAACGCACAGCGCAAGTCGCCGCGGGCGGTACACCACGGCGGAACGGCGACTGGATCATCGTGGCGCGAACGGCTCCTGGGGGGATCATCTTCGGTATCGCGCGGCCGCTCGCCGAGTCGCTGCGGGAAATCCGACGCGCGTCGGTGCGCAACCTCGGCCTTGGGTTACTGGTGATCGCGCTCGCGTTCGTCGGCATCATCCCCATTTCGCACCGCATGACACAGCATCTTGCGACGCTGACGGGCGGCGTCCGTCAGCTCGCCGGCGGGAATTTTGGTACGCGCGTACCGGTTCGCTCACGCGACGAATTTGGCACGCTTGCCAGCGCGTTCAACCAGATGGCGGCGGACCTCGAGCGGCACGAGGCGCGCGCGGTGGAACAGGAACGACTGCGTCGCGAGCTCGAGCTGTCGCGCCTGATCCAGACGGAGATGCTGCCGCGAACCTCGCTGCGGTCCGGTCCGGCAGAGATTGGCGGCATCTCGATTCCGGCCCGAGAGGTCGGCGGCGACTTCTTCAATTACTTTGTGTTGCCGGACGGCCGGCTCGCACTGCTCGTCGGCGACGTGTCGGGCAAGGGCGTCAGCGCAGCGCTGCTGATGGCCAACATCCAAGCCACGCTGCGGGCGCGTCTCCCGCACGAAACCGATCTGGCACGGCTTGCCGACCGGCTCGACCGTGAGGTCGATCAGAATACGCCCGGCAGCGTATACCTCACGCTGTTTCTGGGCATTCTCGAAACGGATGGCCGGCAGCTGCGCTACGTCAACGCGGGACACAACCCGCAGTTCATTCTGCGCGCGGCCGGCGGCATTGAACAGCTTGGCTCCACGGGAATGCCGATCGCCCTGTATTCCGGCCATGGGTACCGCGACGCGCGCGTGCTGCTTTCGTCCGGCGATCTCCTGTTTTTCTATACGGACGGCCTGGTTGAGACGGAGAACGAGCGCGGCGAGATGTTCGGCGCCGAGCGGCTCCAACAGATTCTGTCGGCTCAGCAGTCGCACGGGATCGATGCCGTGCTGCACAACGTCGAAGAAGATGTGATGGCGTTCCGGGGGAAAGCCGAACCATTCGACGATGCCACGATGATGGTGCTGCGCATCACCGCCTAGAAAAAATCGCTGCCGAGTTCGTTGTTTCAGTGTGTCTTTAATTCCTTGATTCGATATCATCAGGGCCATGGCGAAATCTGCCACTGTCCTGATCGTGGAGGACGATCCGGCGCTGCGGCGGATGTATCGCACCGCGCTCATGCTCGCCCACTTCGACGTCCTGGAAGCGGACGACGGGATGGCGGCGCTTCACTTTCTCGATCAGCGCGCTCCCGACATCGTGGTCCTCGATCTGATGCTGCCGACCATGAGCGGCCTGGTGGTCCAGCAGGAAATCGCCGCGCACGCCCACACACGCAATATCCCGATCGTCATCGTGACCGGCTCCGATCTCAGCCTGGATCATATTGACGTTCCCTGTGTGCTGAGAAAACCGGTCGACCCCGACGCGCTCGTCAAAGCTGTCCGTTCCTGCCTCGCCAGCGGCGCCCCCGGCGTTTAGCGGACCGCTGCGGCCGGCAGCAGTTCCGCAATCGGCTGCAGCTCCGACACGCTTCCCTCGCCCCTGCCGAAGATCGAGCGTATGAGCACGCTGTTCGGCGCCCGCGGCATCCGCACCAGATTCGCGGCGAACCGCTGATAGGTGCCTTGACGCTCGAGGTAGAACTCGACGTTGGAGGCGTAGAACGCCGACAGTTGCTCGCCCCGCAAAGCGAGCGTCCGCGCCACTGCCGCCATGGCCGCAGGTCCCGCGACGTTGCCGACCACCGGAATCACGCGATCGCGCGCCTCGAGCGCTTTGACGAACTGGAACGAGGTCTCCGAGGCCAGGTAGTTGCGCTGGTGCCCTTCGCCGTCTGTTTCGAGGAGCAGCTCCCGATACGTCGGGTAGTAGAACTGCGGCGGGCGGCCGGTGCTTTGGAACTGAAGCTCGAATCCCGCTTTGATGAAGCGGCGGTGGAAGCTATCGATCGTGCCGAAATCGGCCTCCGACAGTGGAACGCCGAAGGACTTAATCGTGGCATCCACATGTTTTCGCAGCGCGTCGAGCTGCCGCAGCGGCTGCTGCTCCACGGCGCGCGCGATCTGTTCAATCGGTGCACCTTTCAACCGTTCGACGCCATCCGGAGTAGCGCGGCCGAACAGCAGCGCCAGATATTCGACGCGCGTCCGGGCTTCGGCGAAGAGCGCTTTGAACAAAAGGTGGAGCAGCAGGTTGTCGCGCCGAACGTCGATGATGAACGCAATCGACGGCCGGATTTCGGCGATGTAGGAAAAGTTCTGATCGGGACCCACGCCGATGTAGGCGCCGCCATGGACGTTTCGGCGCGTGAGCTCCGGTAGCACCCGCAAGTACGACCGTTCGTTGGAGATCAGGTTGTCGGTGTCAAAGTAGCCGCCCGGCTCGGAGAGATCCGCGATCTGCGCGGCGAAACTGCCCGGCGACTGGACGCGTGCGGCGCTCCCGCCGAGAACCGCGGCAACGATGACCGCGAGCGCGACGGCATGGCCCCGGCGGTTCACCTCAAGATGCCTTTGAACGTCATCCAGGGGTGTGCGTCCAGTACGAGGCGCCCCGCCTTGACCGCTGGATCGTCCGCGGCCAGCGCCTTCGCTTCGTCGACCGTTCCAACCCGATAGATCACGATCCCGCGCGTCGGAGTATCGTCCATGAAAGGCCCGGCGACGAGCAGCTTGCCCTGCTCGTGCAGCTTGGCCATGTAGGTGAGATGGCCCTTCTGAATCTCGGTCGCGGCCTCTCCGGACAGCGACGTGTTCGAGCCGCGCACCAGGAATCCGAGAATGAGCTGCTCGAGCTGCTGCCCCTCGGCGGGCCGGTTGAAGAAGTTCTTCGGGCCGAACCACGGCCGCACCGTCACCGTCATCGCGCCGGCCTTGACATAAGGATCGTCCGCCAAAGCCTTCGCGGCGGCGTCGGCATTCGGCACATCCAGTACGACAATCCCACGCAGGTCGCTGTTATCGAGCAGCGGGCCGAACAGCAGGTTCACCCGCTTCTCGTTGAGCGCGATCAGTCCCGCGAGGTGCGCCTGCTGCAGCTTCTGCGCGTCGGCGCTCTTCGACACCGCCTCGTAGTTCGGTCCCTTCGTCAGGAAGACCATCTGGTAGGTCGTCATGTCCACCGCCTGGTCCTGCGGAGCCAACGGCAGCACCAATGCGAGAAGAAGGATTGTCAGCGTCATAGAGCGATATTTTACTCGTGGGCGACGGCAGTGCGCGGGTTCAGCGCGACAGCAGGTCGTCGCAGCGGACGGCAGTCGCCGGTGCGCGGTCGGCGTACGGCGTGCGGAGGATGGTATAGACCGGCGGCGGTGGCGGTTGAGCGTCTCTGTCCGGTTCGACGTTGCCGGGCGGCCGCGAATACATTACGCGCGCGATGGCAGCCTCGTTCCGCGTCAGTTCGTACAGTTCACAGCGTCCAGGTCCGCCGCCCATAATCGATGGGCGAACCGACGAATGCCAGTAGCCGAGCGCGTGCCCGAATTCGTGCATGATGGCCAGCGACTGGCACGTCCCCTCGCTTCCCAATTGCACCTGGCCGGGATCTTCGCCGAGCAGACTCCAGTTGCCGGACCGGCCGTATTGAACGGTAATCCAGCCTCTTGTCAGCGGCCTCGACGCAGGTCCGCTCTCGATGATGCCCGCCTGGAGCGTTCCCGCGCTCCACAGCGGAACGATGCGTCTGATTTCGTTAATCACAAATGCGAGGCTCTCGGGTGTGATTTGGCCGTCGGTGCTGCGGCCGTCGAGTCCGCGCCACGTGGTGCCTATGTAAACGTTCGGATTCGCGGTCCAGTGACGCGTCGGCTCGTGCTTGTTCGGTCCCTCGAATGCGTTTCGCGCGAGATGCAGATACTGTTCGCGTGGGAATTCCGGCTCCGCGCCGATCAGATCGAAGTCCACGGCTGATCGCGCTTCGCCCCCAGTCAGAGACGTCTCGCGCGTGAGGTACCCCGCCGCGGCAATGCTCAGCGGCTGTGTCGAGGTATCGGTTGTGACGATCGTGTACGTCCCGCTGCCGTCGGTGGTCAGGGGCGTTCGGTCGCCAAACGCAACGGACGCGCCCGCGATCGGCGCCGACGCCGGCGCTCTGAGAATCCTCCCGGTAATCGGCCAGCTCGTGGGAGCGGGAGCCGCTGGAGGTGGAGCAGAGGCTGCGCTCGGAGCGGGCCCGGGCGACGCGCCGCCGCAGGCCGTCAGCGTGACCGCGAACGCGAGTATCCCCCGGCGCATGCGGGGTTATGGTAATCGATATCCTTCGCGGCGAGCGCTGTCGGGCTCAGCGCACCCGCAGGCGATCGCGCACCGACGTGACGCCGGCGGTTTCGCGGGCCAGTTGCAGCGCGCGGTCGTGCTCCCCGGCGGACGAGACCGCGCCGCTCAGCGTGACAACACCGCCATCAGTGCTCACGTCGATGCCGCGCGATTTCAGCGTGTCGTCGAGCGCCATCTTGGACTTGATCTTTGCCGTCAACGCACCGTCGGCGATGGCGGACTTGGCCCGATCTGCGGCAACCGCCGTCTTTTCGCCAATCTCCGCGCCCGCCTGCCGGGCTTTTTCGACGTCGACGTGCCCCGTCGTGGCGACGGGCTTCTCGATCGGAGACGCCCCGCGCATGCGATCGAAGCTCCAGTACCCCAACGCGAATGCGCCGACGGCGACCACAACGATGACGATCAGGACGAGCTTCAACAATCCGCGAAACATGGCGAACCTCCCGCGCAATCACCGCACCGCGGCCGGCGGATGCACGCGGAGTGCCGGTTCTATTTTTCGCGCCTGGTGATCTGGGTGACGTAAGTGACGTTCACCCACTTCAGGCCCCGCTCGGCATCGAACGCGTCAGGCGTCGCACACAGGATCCAGCTGCCCTCGACATTCCGTACACTGCACCGCATCGAACTGATGTTCTCGGAGAGCGTCCCCCGTTCGAACTGAAGCAGAAGTTCCGCACCCGTCGCCACACCGGAGGGCGGGAGAAATGACGAGCTTTGCGCCCGCGCTGGCGGCCCGTCAAACAGCCAGCCCGCGAGCATGCCGACGACGAGGCCTCCCAGGACGCCCACTCGATTCAACATATGCAAGCTCCTTCCTCAAACCGCTATATTGACGGCACTGACGGCACCCGGGTTTGAGTCTTATGCTCTCGATTCTTCGTCGTCCGACCGAGCAAATCGTTCGCGAGCGCCTGTTGCCCGCCGCCGATGGTGCCGGAGTTTTATGGTCGGTCGAGCCGGAAGAGGCCCTCCAGCTGTCTGCTCTCGGCGCGATGGCGTGGGAGGGACGTGATGACAAACCTGCTGAGCCGCGTTACGACTGGACTGGATTCAATCTCCTCTGCAACGCCGCGCCGACGGCATTCGACCTGAATCATGAGCGCTTCTACTCGGTTGACAGCTTCGCCGAAGCGCTGAAGTTCCCGGAGGGCACGCCAGAGCGCGAGGCGTGCGCGTTGGCGGCCGCACTCGAAGCCAAACGACTGGCGCGGCGCATTCGAGGGAAGGAATTCGTCTACCGCGATCAGAGCATTGCGGTGGGTTCTTCCGAGCACGAGGCGGTGCTGGCAGCTGCGGTCACCGCGAAGGTCGCGCAGCACGAAGAGGTGAGAGCCGCGCTGCGCGAAACTGGCAGCGCCCGGCTGGTATTCCCGTTGTCGTACTCGCGCCATCCCGGCGCGCTGGCGAAGGTGACGCCGCTGGCGCTGATGATCGAGCGATGGAAGCTGATCCACCAGGTGTGATGTGCTTTGGCAGCCGTAGCTCCCGTTCGACAGCGAACAGGCCCGCCTTCGCCAAGGCTACGGCGGGCACTCCTTCGCGTGAGAATGAGAGCGAAGGAGTGCCGGGGGTGGGAATCGAACCCACACGGCCCGAAGGCCACGGGATTTTAAGTCCCGAGCGTCTGCCAGTTCCGCCACCCCGGCGCGTGACAACAGTCTACCAGCGCCGCTGAACTCGATCCGAACCGACCGTGGGCAGGCTTACACTGTCCACCATGTCCGCGCGTTCCTTTCTGCTGCATTCACCGTGGCGTCGTCGACTTCCGGACATTCCCATGCACAAGAGTTTTCGCCTCCCGCTGGCGGCCGTGGCAATCGCATCAGCCACCCTCCTCTGGCTACATGCCCAAGGGCCAGCCTTCGACTTGATCATTCGGGGAGGACACATCGTCGACGGCACCGGCAATCCCTGGTTTGCCGGCGACGTCGGCATCCGCGGCGATCGCATCGCGGTCGTCGGCAAACTTCCGGGCTCGCCTGCTCGCCGCGAGATCGATGCGCGGGGCCTCGTTGTCGCGCCGGGCTTCATCGACATGCACACACACTCGGACCAGTCGCTCCTCGACGATGGAAATGCGGAAAGCAAGGTTCGTGAGGGCGTGACGCTCGACGTCATCGGCGAGGCCACGACCGTGGCGCCGCGCGACGGCCTGCCTGAAGCGAAGGGCGCGTGGACCGATTTCACCGGCTACTGGAACGCCCTCAAGGTGAAGGGCATCTCCATGAACGTGATTTCGGAGGTGTCTTTCCATCAGATCCGCCTTGTGGTGAAGGGGTACAACCCCGGCCCGGCAACGCCCCCCGAGTTGGACCGCATGAAGCAGTTGGCTTCGCGCTCGATGCATGAAGGGGCCTGGGGCCTCGTGACGCGTTTCGAAAGCGGCGGGCCCGAATATCCCGACGAGGTGATCGCGGTCGCCAAAATCGTCGCGTCGCTTGGCGGCATTTACACCTCGCACATCGGCAGCGAAGGCATGCAGCAGCACAAGGAGGTCGACTTCGCGATTCGTGTCGCAGAAGAGGCCAAGATTCCCGTCCACATCTTTCACTTGAAGATTCGCGGAGAGTCGAATTGGGGCACTGTCGGTCGGTACATCGACAAGATCGAAGCCGCGCGGGCACGTGGTCTCGATGTCACAGCCAATCAGTATCCGTACACCGCGATGCAACACGGCTGGAGCGCGTTCTTCCCGGTGTGGGCGCGCGAAGGCGGCCCCGACAAGTTTGCCGAGCGCCTGCGCGATCCGGCGATGCGCAGGAAGATCAAGGACGACCACGACTTTCAGACCTGGGTGATGGAGCACGGCGGCTGGGAAGGGATCGTGCTCGGCCGTGCGCGCCGGCCCGAAATCAAGAAGTACGAAGGGATGCGCATCGCGGAGATCGCCAAGGCGCGTGGCGATGAGGATCCGGCCGACACGTGCATCGCGCTCATGTCCGACGAGGGAGGCACCATCACCGGAATGTTCCACACGATGTCCGAGCAGGATGTCCGACTCGTCATGAAGCAGCCGTGGGTATCGATCGCCAGCGATGGGGCGGCGATCAATCTCGAAGCAGACGGTCTGCCTCATCCTCGCAGCTACTCGACCAACCCGCGCGTGCTGGGATACTACGTGCGCGATCAGAAGGTCCTGACACTCGAAGACGCCGTACGGAAGATGACCACGCTGCCGGCGCAGATCCTCGGGTTGCGCGACCGCGGGCAGATTCACGAAGGCTTCGCTGCCGATCTCGTCCTGTTCGACCCCGCCACCGTGCGAGAGACGAACTCGTTCCAGAAGCCGAAGTCCTACCCGATCGGTATCCCCTACACCATCGTGAACGGCGTCGTCGTAATCGACGGCGGCAAGCACACGGGGGCAAGACCCGGAAGGGCGCTTCTGGGCCGGGCGTTTACGACGAAGTAACTCGCTTTCAGCTCACGGGGAATTAATCTGCTGAGCTCGGCCGGGACCGAGCTCAAGCGCCCACCGCGCGCTTTTCCACTCCGTAGTTCACGCGCAACACGGAATACCGCTTTAACGCGACCTCAGCAGCATCCGCCGCAGAGATAGAGATGATGAGCTGGCTTGTTGGCTGGCGTGTAGTAGGATTTCTTTCCGTCCACAATCGTGGCGCCGATCGTGCACCGGCAGGCGCGTCCGAACCGTTGTAGCCCCGTTCTCACCATAGGTTGGATACGCCGCTATGAAAGATTGGCACTCCGAGGAACAAATCAAGGCACAGCTGAGGGAACTCACTGAGCAAACGCGGAAGCTGCGCAACGACCTGTACGCGCTGATACGTCCCTCGAAGAAATTATCGGCCCCCGGCTTTACCCACGATCACGCTGGCGCCACCGCGATGCGGCCGTCCGAGGGACGCGCCGACGACCGCGGCCTCCTGCCCCGGAAGCGCGAATAATCACGGCTTCGTTCTTACAGGCTCACAGGGTCTCGTCGGTGCGCGAGCGCGCGTAGGCCAGCCAGTCGGAGCTCACCTCGTCAATCTTGGGCTCCCCAACGCGTCGCGTAAAGCGGCTCCGAATCAACTGGAACGCTCCCAGCGCGGCCAGTCCTGCAGTAATCAACCAGAATCGGGACACGGAACACCCCTGGAAAGCGATTTGGCATCTCGTCCGTGCAAGACGGTGGCCGGTTGAGAATTGGCAAAATCGGCGGAATGTCAGAATCGCCGGAATTGCCGGAATTGCCAAAATCGCCGTAATTGAGAATCACGGAATGAAATTATGGCAGTTCTGACAATCCCGGCGATTTTGGCAATTCCGTCGCGGGACCTGTCGCGCTGGAAAGATTTACCGGGGGTCGAACTGATCTGGCCAGTCCTTCGACTGCTCGGACGAGGTCATTCGGCGCCGGCTCGCGCGGCAGCAAGAAAAGCGTCGAGCCTGCCGCGATCGAGGTAACGGCCATTCGCGATCACGGCGCGCACCCGCCGGACGTGGCGAATGTCGGTCAGCGGATTGCCGTCGAGCAGCACCAGATCGGCACTCATGGCGGGTGCGATGCGGCCTACGGCTGCGTCCCAGCGTAACACCCGTGCGGCGTCGAGGGTTGCGGCGCGCAGCACGGCTGCCGGGGTCAGTCCCGCGCCGGCGAGGAGCTCGAGCTCGTCGTGCAGGCCGAAGCCGCAGACCGGCAGACAGTCGGTGCCCGCGGTAATCACGCCGCCGGCGGCATGGAACCGGCGCACGAAGTCCCTCATGCGCGCTAAGGCCTCGCGGTACTGCTGTAAGTCGGCGCCAGCGGGGGTGGGAAACCCCTCGTGCGCGGCGTCGAACGAGCCCGGCAGCCGCCGGTCCCGCCACCGCTCGCGGTACGCAGCCGCGTTCACGACCCAGTCTTCCGTGATCAGCGTCGGCTCGAGCCAGGCATGTGCGGCGACCATGGCGTCGATCAGCTCGCGTTCAGCTCCCGGATCGGTGTGACGCCAGAGCGTCGCGTGATAGATCCACCAGCTCTCCCAGTTGCTCGCCGAAAGCGGTTCGGCGGGTGGCGCCGGCCGTTCGCGGACGCCGAGCTGCGGCATCCCCATGATGTGCATCGTCCCGCTGACGCCGCCGCGGATCGCGTCGAGCGTATAGATCTGGTCCCGTTCGCGCGTGACCGCATCGAACGTGTGCCCGTAGACGGGGCGGTTGCCGCTCGCCGCCGCATTCACGATGGCGCGAATGTCCTCGCGTGTCAGGCCGTCCCGAATCTTCAAACCATCAACTCCCGCACCGATCAGTCGACGCGCCAGGGCCGCCGCACTGCCGAGCCCGGATCGCGTGACGCTGCGGCCGCTCAGCATGCCCGACACGTACATGCGCGGTGCGAGGAGCTGGCCGTTCGCGATCCGGTCGCGCAAGGCGACAAGCCATTCGTCCTGCCCTCCCGCGCCCGCATCGCGTATGCCGGTGACCCCGTGGGCCAGAAGGGGGCCGACGGCACGCAATCGGTCACGGTCCGCGCTGGTAGCAAGATGAATGTGGGTGTCGATGAGGCCGGGAATGAGAAACTTGCCGCGACCATCGATGTGACGCGCCGCCGGCGGCACGCGGATGATCCCTCGTGCACCAATCGAGTCGATGCGGCCTTGCGATAGGAGAACCGTCTGATGCTCCAGTGCACCGCCGGCTGCGACGTCGATCGCGGTGACGTCGGTAATCGCCAACGGCTCCTGCGGTGGCATCTGCCCATCGGCGGCGGCCGCTCCGAAGAGCGACAGCCACCCAACACCAAGCACCAGCACCGGCTGCAACGGGAGTGTCGCGACTCGAAGGAGGGCGTGTGTCTTGGCTCGCGCAGCCCGGCTTTTCATGGGCTCATTCTGCCGTCGTTTTGTTTCGGCAAGCGCCCCCTCATTTTGGTCCTGCGCGCCACCCTGGTCGCCAGGGCCTGCGGTGCTGAAAGCATATCGCCGATCCGCGCGTATGCATTCAGGCACGTGTCAACGGTGAAACCATGGGAATATGAACACTGCCAGATCCGCTCTGCCGCCGCCGTCAGGAGCGCTCCATGAGATTCGCCGCAGGTCCGCTGGCGCTCGTCGCCGCCGCTTCACTTCCCGTTCTTCTCGCGTCGCAGGCTCCCGAGACCCATCGATTTAATCCTGCTCAGTTCTATACGACCTACTCGGCGGCACACCCCCCCGCACTCCGGATACGGTCGGGCGATCGCGTGGTCACGCGGACCATCGATGCCGCGGGTGTCGATTGGAACGGCAGCGCGCGGTCCCCAGGCGGCAATCCGCAAACGGGTCCGTTCTTCATCGAAGGCGCCGAGCCCGACGATATGCTCGCGGTCCGCATCGAAAAGATAGAAACGAACCGCGCGACAGGGTATTCGGGCAGCCTGATGGCGCCGTATGCCGTAACCCCGCAGGCGATCGCCGCCCGCACGGATCGCGAACCGAGGCGGATGATCTGGAACATCGACAAGGCCAAAGGCGTGGTCACGCTGGACTCGACTGAGGTGACGCCGGCACACATGGAGTTGCCGCTGAAGCCGATGCTTGGGTGCATCGCCGTCGCGCCGGCGCGGAAGGAAGCCATCGCCGCAATCACTCCAGGAAACTTCGGCGGCAACATGGATTACGCGGGGATGGTCGCCGGGGTGACGCTGATGCTGCCGGTGTATGAGCCCGGCGCGCTGCTCTTCCTCGGCGACGGCCACGCACGGATGGGAGAGGCCGAAGCGGCGGGAACGGGCGTTGAAACCTCGATGGACGTCGAGTTCACCGTCACGGTGGTGAAGAAGAAGCCGATCGCGTGGCCGCGCCTCGAGAATGACACCTACATCATGGTGCTCGCGAGCGCGCGTCCGCTGCTCGAGGCGTTTCAACTGGCGACGAGTGAAATGCAGCACTGGCTGATGACCGACTACGGGTTCTCGGAACGCGGCGCCTCGACATTCATGGGCCAGGCGCTCGAGTACGAAATCGCCAACGTCGTCGATCCAAATTTCACCGTCGTCGCGAAGATGCGCAAGTCACTGATACCGCGGCGGTGAGGCGATGTAGATCGTCACAGACGAGCGCGCGTTGACTTGCCGTCCAAACTCGGCGGTCTCGTAGCCGGCGAGAATGGCGCCGGCGGCGAAGAGTCGCGCCGGCGGCATTTGCCCCCCCGCCAGGCCCAGCAGGCCAACGAAGCCGGCACCCAATGCGCCTCCCGTGAGCGCATCGCGTGCGATCGTGCTGCGGCCGCCGCGCATCAAATCGACGCGGACGACCGATGCGGCAGGAATCTCAACCTCCCCGGCCCTCGCCACCACGCGCACGAATGCATCAGTCGCTGCCAGGAAGTTCCCGGTCGTGAGCCGCCCCTGGTCGGTCACCACGGCGATCTCCGCTCCTCGGCTCAGCATCATCACATTGGTCCAGCGGCCCAGCGGTCCCGGGTTCGCGGTCGGCGTCGGCTGGTACGGCGCACGGTATGGCGCGGGCGCGTACCCGGATGGTGGAGCATATGCGCCGTACATCGGGACGCAGGAGGCAGCACCTATAGCGAGTGGGATAATACTCAGCAGCTTTTTCATAATGCCCTCCAGCACGAACAGTAACCGTGGGCACGCGAGGGAGTCGTGACCGCCCGCTGAAGAAGGATGAAGAATTACTGATGGCCAGCGCCGATCCCATCACCGAGTTCCTCAATGCTGTCGAGCGGGCCCAGGCGCACCAGGTCGACACCGCGCCCGTGATCCTCGCCACGACCGACGCCGACGGCCAGCCGTCAGCGCGGCTGGTGCTGCTGCGCGGCGTCGATCATCGCGGGTTTGTATTCTTCACGAACTACAACAGCCGCAAGGGGCGCGAGCTCGAAGCCAATCCACGAGCGGCGCTGTGCATTCACTGGCCGACGCTCGACGAACAGATTCGGGTCGAAGGCAATGTGACGCGCGTCAGCACGCAGGAATCCGACGCATATTTCGCCGGCCGTCCCCGCGGCAGCCAGCTCGGCGCCTGGGCATCTGAACAAAGCGAAGTGCTCCCCTCGCGTGAGATGCTCGAGCAGCGCTACCGCGAAATCGAACGCCGCTTCGAAGGCCGCACGGTCGATCGGCCGGCGTTCTGGGGTGGATACCGGATCGCGCCGCATCGGATCGAGTTCTGGTATGGCCGGCCCGATCGCCTCCACGATCGCGTGCGTTACGTGCGGGACGGCAGCGTCTGGCGGATCGATCGGCTCTATCCGTGACCTTCAAGCGCGCGCTTGGTCCGTTCGACGCGACGATGGTCGTCATCGGCGGGATTATCGGGTCGGGCATCTTCATCAATCCGTATATCGTGGCGCAGCGTCTCGACAGCACGGCGCTCGTGCTCGGGGCGTGGGCCGCCGGCGGAGCGATCGCGCTCGTTGGCGCGCTCGCCTATGCGGAGCTCGGCGCCGTCGCGCCACGCGCCGGAGGTCAATACGTGTACCTCCGCGATGCGTATCATCCCCTCGCCGGGTTCTTGTACGGATGGGCGCTGCTGGCGGTGATCGAGACGGGAGCGATCGCCGCCGTCGCCATCACCTTCGCCACCTACGCGCTTCGGCTGGTCGGGCAATCACAGGCGCCGGCCGTGCCGCTCGCCATCGCCGCGTTGATCGTGCTCTCCGTAATCAACTACCTGGGCGTCAAACCCGGAAGCCGCGTGCTGAACGTGCTCGTGGTCCTGAAGGTCGCGGCCCTCGGGGCGCTGATCGTCTTCGGCGCGTTCGCCGCGGGACATGCCGGCTGGTGGGCCGCGTCGCGACCGGCGCCGGGCGCGGGCGCAACGGCGATGGCATTCGGCTTCGCGCTGGTGCCGATTCTCTTCGCCTACGGTGGATGGCAGAACGCGAACTACGTTGCTGAAGAGATCGAAAACCCGCGCCGCAACCTTCCTCTCAGCATCATCGCGGGAACCGTTGCGGTGATTGCGATTTACAGCCTCGTGAACGTCGTCTATCTGCGTGCCCTCGGTCTGCATGGCCTTGCGGAAACCACGACGCCGGCCGCTGACGCGGCGCGGCGAATGTTCGGCGCTCGGGGCGATCAGTTCGTCACGGCCGCCATCGCCATCTCCACGTTCGGGTTTCTCGACCTGGCGATTCTCGCACCGACGCGCGTGTATTATGCGATGGCGGCCGACGGACTGTTCCTGCCCGCGCTCGCGCGTCTGCATCCGCGCTACGGCACACCCGGAACCGCGATCGCGCTGCAGACGGCGTGGTCGTGCGTGCTCGCGCTCAGCGGCACCTACGGACAGCTGCTCAACTACGTCGTGTTCGCCGACTGGATCTTCTTCGGAATGACGGTGACGACGGTGATGATCTTCCGGCGGACGCTGCCGCTCCACGAGCGGGCGCCGGATACGTTCCGGATGCCGGCGCATCCTGTACTTCCCATCCTGTTCGCGCTGACGGCGGCGTGCGTCGTGGGGAGTGTCATCTGGTCCGACCCTGGAAGCGCTGCGCGCGGGGCGCTGCTGCTGGCGGCGGGCATACCGCTCTTCTTCTGGTTCAGATCGAGCGAACGAGGACGTCCCAAGGCATGACTCCACTGCACGCTCGCGCACCATACCTGGAATGGGCGAAAACGCGGCCGCCCGCGACGTTCGATCTCGCCGGCAGCAACGTCCTGGCGTGCTCGATCGGGGATTTGCCCGGCGCCGCGGCCGCTCTCGCGCTCGAGGGAAACAACGAAGAGGGATATGCGCCCCTCATCGAGTCGATTGCGCATCGGTATGGGGTCGAACCCGAACAGGTCACGACCGCGCAGGGGACGTCGGGCGCGAACTTCCTGGTCTGCGCGGCACTGCTCGAGCCGGGTGACGAAGTTCTCGTCGAAACGCCAGGGTACGATCCGCTGTTTGCGGCGCCGCGGCTGGTCGGCGCGCAGGTGAATCACTTCGAGCGCGATTTCGCCGGCGGTTTTGCCCTCGATCCCGATCGGGTCCGGCGCGCGATCACGCCCCGCACGCGGCTCATCACCGTGACCAACCCGCACAATCCGAGCGGTGTCGTGGCGACTCGTGAAGCGCTGGAGGAAATCGGCTGGCTGGCGCACGCGAACGGTGCGCACGTGCTGATCGACGAGGTCTACCTCGACGCGTCGGCGGCGTCGGCGCGAGGCCCGGTCAAGCCGGGGGGCACGGCCGCGGCGATCGCGGACGCGTTCATCTCGACGAGCAGCCTGACGAAATCCTATGGCCTGTCCGGGCTTCGCTGCGGCTGGATCCTCTCGTCGCGCGACGTGGCCCGGCGCATTCGACGCGCGCGCGACGTCGTGGACGGAACGGGCTCGATTGTCACGGAACGGCTGGCGGTAATCGCCTTTCAGCACATCGACCGACTGCTGACGCGGTCGAGTGAGATCCTGGCGACCAACGGGGCAATCGTTCGCGGGTTCCTGAGGTCGCGAGCGGAGCTCGACTGGGTTGCGGCGGGCGGCACCATCGTCTTTCCACGGCTGCGCGGCATCGCGGATTCGAGCGCATTCGTCGAACGCCTGCTGTCCGAGCGCGACACGGCGATCGTGCCGGGACGGTTCTTCCAGGCGCCCGAGCACGTCCGGATCGGATTCGGCGGACCGACCGCCAAGCTGCGCGCCGGACTCGACGCGATCGCTGCGGCGTTGGACGTTAAGGCATGGACCTGAGAAACTGCGGCGGCTTCCGGCGGCGCGTCGCCTGCTCGTACGCAAATGCGTATTGAATGAGCTTCGCCTCACTCCAGGCACGACCGATGAAGGACACGCCGACCGGAAGTCCATGAACGAATCCGGCCGGGACGGTGATGCTCGGATAGCCGGCGACCGCGGCCGGCGTCGAGCTGGCACCCAGGAAGTGATCACCGTTGATCAGATCGGTCGGCCACGCCGGGCTGCCGGTTGGCGCGACGATCGCATCGAGCCGCAGCCGCGTCATCACCGCGTCGATTCCCAGTGTTCGCGCGCGCGTCCGGCACGTCGTGAGCGCTTTGCGGTACGCGGGCGCGGTCAGCGGCCCCTTCTTCTGCGCCATCACCATGAGCTCCTGGCCGAAGAAAGGCATCTCGCGAGACTCTTCCTTGTTATTGAACGCAATCACGTCCTCGAGCGAGCGTACCGGAGCCGTCGCGCCGCGTGACGCGAGATACGCGTTCAGATCCGCCTTGAACTCGTACAGCAGCACGACAAGCTCGCAATCATCCAGCTTCGCACCCGTCGGAATGTCCGCGGGATCGATGATGACCGCGCCTTGCGCCTTGAGGTCCGCAATCGCCGCGTCGATCACCTTGTCGGTCGAGGGGCTGTATCCGAAATAGCGCTTGCGCGCGACACCGATGCGCGCACCTTTCAGACCGTCGGCCTTCAGCGCCGACCTGTAGTCGGCCGGGCCCTTGCCGCGGCTTGCCGTCGTCGCGCCGTCCTTCGCATCGACGCCGCTGAGGGCGGCGAGCAGCACGGCGGCGTCCGCGACCGTGCGGGTCATCGGCCCCGCGGTGTCCTGCGAGTGCGCGATCGGGACGATGCCGGTTCGGCTGACGAGCCCGATTGTCGGCTTGATACCCACGAGTGCGTTCGCGGCCGACGGACAGACGATGGATCCGTCCGTCTCCGTGCCGACGCCGACCGCCGCGAGATTCGCGGCGATCGCCGCGCCGGTGCCGGAGCTCGAGCCGCATGGATTGCGATCCAGCAAGTACGGATTCTTCACCTGGCCGCCGCGCGCGCTCCATCCGCTCGTCGATTTCGTCGAGCGGAAGTTCGCCCATTCGCTGAGGTTCGTCTTTCCGAGAATGACCGCACCGGCCTCGCGCAGCCGGGCCGCCACAAAGGCGTCGCGCGGCGCGGCGGCGCCGGCGAGCGCGAGCGAACCGGCGGTCGTCATCATGCGATCGGCGGTGTCGATGTTGTCCTTGATGAGAACGGGGATGCCGTGCAGCGGTCCGCGGACGCGGCCGCTCCGCCGTTCGGCGTCGAGGGTGTCGGCGATGGTCAGCGCGTCGGGGTTCAACTCGATGACCGAGCGCAGCTCCGGACCCTGGCGATCGACGGCGTTGATGCGGGCCGTGTACAGCTCGACGAGGCGACGCGACGAATAGCGGCCGGACGTCATGGCGTCCTGGAGCTGCTGCAACGTCAGTTCATCGAGCTCGAACGCGGCGTTGGAACCCGCCTGCTGCGCGCGCGACCCGGGCGCAGAAAGGCAAGCGAGGATCGCAATGATGGGAAACAGATTGCGCGGCATGCGCGCATTGTAGACCGTCCGTCGCGATCGCGAGGTCTCGTGATACTCCAAGAGTGACCCGGGAGGTCAGCCGCGGCGAGGCTGTTCAAACGCGGGCGGCTACGCGCTCAGCCGATCGACTATGGCACGCCAAGTGCGCGCGGCGGGGGTTTCCTCGGCGGCCAGCGCGGCGCCATACATCATGGCACCGCCTTCCTGAGCATGCGTCCAGACGGCTTCGACCGGCAGATGGAGACCGATGCCCGCGATCTCGACGTCGAACACGTCCGGGAGATTTCCCCCTTCGGGGACTTCGAGCCGGAGCCCGCCGTAGCAGACATCGACCACCGCAGCGGGACGTCCGTTCGCCGTGACGCGAAAGCCACCGACGACGCGCTTGCGCGGCCAGCGGCGCTGCCGGCGCACATCTGCGAGCGTGCGCGCCACGCTCTGCAGGAACTGCGGCGGCTTGATCGGCTTTCGCACGAATTCCGCGCCATAGCGTCCGGCCTCCACCTCGATCATCGGCTCGTCGTAGCCGCTGATGATGATGATGCCCATCTCGGGCCGATCGCGGTGGCTCTGGCGTACGAGGTGCAATCCATTGAAGCCGCGCAGCCGGATATCGGTGATCAGCAGGTCGTAGGAGTCGAGGGCAAGCAGACGCTTGGCGGCGTCATAGGTCGTGGCGCCGGTCACCACGTAACCCGCGTCGCGGAGCAGTTCCACGATGCCCGCCAGGGCCGTGTCGTCGTCGTCGAGGACGAGGATTCGATAGGGTAATTTCATATTGCGGCCGGGAGCGGGCCACCATTGGCACTTGGGGAAGGGCAAAGGGAATGCCGCGGCGAACGGGGTATAACCCCGCGCCAATTCGCAGATTGCGGCGGATGGGCACGTTCGACCCGTGCGAAACTGTAATCGTCGAGAAAGGAGTGAAATCTGTCCACTGCCACCTTCCCCAACTATCGGCAATTGCCGGCTAATGAATCACTTGGCCGCTCACCGCGTTCGAACTCAGTACCCGGTTGATCATCGAGTCGAGGCGGGCCTGTGCGATATCGAATGGGCCGGCGACCGCGGCGCCCATGGGAATTTCGATGGCGATCACGACTCCCCCGCTGGCCGGTTCGACGATCCAACTGAACCCTCGAAGAGCCACAAAGTCCTGTTCGGAACCGGGGTTCTTCGCGTGTTCTATGGCCAGCAGCATGGACTTCAAGACCTGCTGCACATCGAGCTCCGTCCAGCGCGGAACGTCGTTCCCGTCGTGGCGGAGCTGTCTGGTAATCGCCTCGTCGCGGTTGCGGAGAACGATCTCGATGTCGAACGTCACGGTCGCCCTTTCGTTCCTGGCCGTTTGAATGAATTGGAGAGCGCTCCAAGTATACCCGCGTCGTTCACGGACCACTCATCGAGATCTCACGCGCGAGATCGGCGGTTGTGGCAACCGGCGCACGGCAGGTGAAATCGCGGCACACGTATGCAGCCGCCCCGCCGCGTGCCGTCATCGCCCCGGTGAAGGGCAGCAAGCGAGCAAGGGACTCCTGGTCCGCGCCGGGCACGACCGGGATCACGATCGCGAACGGCAGGTGATGCCGCGCCAGCTCCTGCTTGAGCGCGGATGCGTCGGCTCCGACAATCACTATCTGAGAGAAGCCCGTATGCCACGCGGACAGCGCACACATCATCATGGGAATCTGTCTTCCGGCGCCGCCGATGCGGGGCCCGAAGCGTGCCAGCGTCTGTTCGACCTTCGCGCGCAGTGACTCCTCGCCGGTCAGATGCGCGAGCTTCAGCGCATTGAGAGCGGCGACCGAGCTCGCGGCCGGTTCCGCGCCGTCGTAGTCCTCCTTCAACCGGAGCAGAACCGTCGGGTCTTCTCCAGTCGTGCTGAACCAGCCGCCCTCGTTGGCATCCCAGAACTTCTCGTCCTGCTGACGCTGAAGCGCGAACGCCCAGTCGAGCCATTCGGCGCCGCCGCCCGACTGAAACAGCTCGAGGAGTCCCCAAATCAGATACGCATAGTCCTCCGCATACGCGGGAATTGCAGCGTCACCATCACGAAACCGCCGCAGCAGGCCGTCGGCCCGCCACAGTCGCTGTTTGATGAACGATGCGGCACGGCGTGCGGTTTCGAGATA
>JBKPLP010000198.1:0-39792 GCA_046731735.1 Acidobacteriota bacterium | reverse complement strand
ACTTCGGACGCGTCAGCGATTCGTAGCCGAGCCGCGACAGCGAGCACCCACGCCCGGAATCCTTGACCCCGGTCCACGCGAGGGCTGGATCGAGGTAGTCGCAGCGGTTCATGAACCAGGTGCCGGTCTCGACGCGATCTCCGATACGGGTCGCGGCTTCGAGATCCGACGTCCAGATCGAGGCGGTCAGCCCGTAGCGGCTGTCGTTCATCAGCGCAACCGCCTCGTCATCGCCGTTCACGGACATGATGCCGACCGCGGGGCCGAATGTCTCCTCGCTCATGATCTTCATGCCGTGGTCGACGCCGGTGAGCACCTGCGGCGCGACATACGGCGTGCCGTCGATCGCCGCCGGAAATTCGCGCGGGTCGATCAGCGTTCGCGCTCCACGGCTGACCGCCTCGCGAACGTGATCTCTGACGAGGGCGGCCGCGCTCGTGCGCACCATCGGGCCAAGCGTCGTCTCGACCTGCAGCGGGTTTCCGAGGCGGTATCGACGCGTCAACGCGACGAACCGTTCGACGAACTCGTCGTACACGTCGCGATGGACGTAGATGCGCTCGACGGCGCAACACGACTGCCCGGCGTTGAAAAACGCGCCATCGACGAGATTGTCGACCGTGCTCTCGAGGGCAGCGTCCGGCCGCACGTAGGCCGGGTCTTTGCCCCCGAGCTCGAGGTTGGCCGTGATGAAGCGGCGGCTCATGGCACGCTGGACCGCGTGGCCGCCTTCGACGGAGCCGGTGAACGAGACGAAGCCGATCCGTGGATCCTCGATCATCCGGGCGACGTCGTCATGGCTCGCGTGGACGAACTGGAACACGCCGGCCGGAAGCCCTGCCTCCAGGAAGGCCGTCGCGTACCGTTCCGCGACGAGAGGCGTCTGCAGCGCCATTTTCAGGATGACGGCGTTGCCGGCCATGATCGCCGGCACGACGGCGTTGACCGACGTGAGGTAGGGGTAATTCCACGGTGCGAGCACGAGGACGACGCCGAGCGGCTCGCGTCGGATGAAGCGCTGAAAACCTTCACGCGCGTCCACCGCGACGTCCGCGAGCATTCCGGCGGCGACGTCAATCATGTACGTCGCACGCTCCTGGAAGCCGCGCCGGATCTCGTTCGGTGTCTGCGTCACCGGGCGCCCCATCTGCACGGTGAGCTCGATCGCGATTTGATCGGCGCGCTCGACCATCAGCGCGACCATCCTGCGGCAGATCGCCGCCCGCGCTTCGACCGGGGCGCGTTGCCACTGGCGCTGCGCGTCGCTGGCCCGCTGAAGCGTGACCTCAATCTCCGAATCCGAGGCGAGCTCGACCTCCGCGCACACCGACCCGTCAATCGGGCTGATCGTCTGATGATGAGTGCTCATAACGCTGCCACAGGTGAATATTGACACGGCCGCGCTTTTGTCCGACAGTCGCCCCATGTTTGCGTTCGCCCTCGCGGCATTCTTGAGCGCGCACGACGCCCCGGCCCGGTCCTGCGAGAGCCTCGCATCCTTGAAGCTGCCCGCCACCAGCATCACGGCGGCCGAGGCGCACACTGCCGGATCCGTGAAGCAGCCGCAAGGCCGTGACCTGCCCGGCTTCTGCCGCGTTGCCGCGGCGCTCACCCCGGCGAAGGATTCCGAGATCAAGATCGAAGTCTGGCTGCCGCTCGACGGCTGGAACGGCAAGCTGCAGGCCGTCGGCAACGGCGGCTGGAACGGCACGATGCCGTATGCGGCCATGGACGCGGCGCTGCGGCGCGGCTATGCGGTTGCGGGGACCGACACCGGGCACGAGGGGAACGGCGGCCCGTGGATGCAGCATCGCGAGAAGTTGATCGACTTCGGTCATCGCGCCGTTCACGAGATGACGGTGAAGGCGAAGGCGATCGTCGAATCGTTCTACGGAACGGCGCCGCGCTTCGCGTATTTCACCGGATGCTCTGGCGGCGGACGTCAGGCGCTCATGGAAGCGCAGCGATATCCCGACGACTTCGACGGCATCGTCGCCGGGTCGCCATCCTTGAATGCGACCGGACGCGCCGCGTTCTCGATGTCGGTCGCGCAGAACCTGCGCAAGGACCCCGCGAGCTACATCCCCGAGAAGAAGTACGCGCTGATTCACAGAGCCGTGCTCGATGCGTGCGATGCGAAGGATGGCGTCGCCGACGGCGTCATCGAGAATCCAGCGCGATGCACGTTCGATCCGAAGGCGCTCGAGTGCAAAGGCGCGGATTCGGATTCGTGTCTGACGTCTGCGCAAGTCGCCGCGGCACGTTCGATCTATCAGCCGCTGGTCGACGCGGGAACGAAGAAAGAGATCGCCCCTGGACTCTCGTATGGCAGCGAGCTCGGATGGGCGACGTTCGGCGGTCCGCAACCCTTCGGGCTCGGCTTGCAGATGTTCCAATATCTCGTGTTCGACGATCCGAACTGGGATTTCCGGACGCTCGACGTCGGCAGTCACATGGCGCTCGTGCGTAAGGCCGAAGCTGGCGTCGTGAACGCGATGGACCCCGACCTGCAGCGGTTTTTCGCCAGCGGCGGCAAGCTGATTCAGTACCACGGCTGGGCCGATCCGCAGATTCAGCCGCTCAGCAGCGTCGAGTACTACGAGAGCGCGCTGAAGCGGATGGGCGAACCGGCGAAGGTCGCCGATAACTACCGTCTGTTCATGGTGCCGGGCATGGCGCACTGTGGAGGAGGGGAAGGCACGTCGCAGTTCGACATGCTGTCGTCGCTCGAACGCTGGGTGGAGAAGGGCGAGGCTCCTGATTCGATTCCCGCCTCCCGTATCGTCAACGGCCGCGTCGATCGCAGGCGTCCGCTGTGTCCGTACCCGCAGCAGGCGACCTACAAAGGGTCCGGCGATATCAACGATGCGGCGAACTTCACCTGCAGATAGAGTCCCGGACCTCGCGGAGAAGAATCTCATGCGGAGATCGCAGAGAAGGATCTCACGCGGAGATCGCAGAGATCGCAGAGGGCGCGGATGCTGCGAGTGGGGGCGCTCCGCCCGTGTTGGATCGTCGGCGGAGTGCCTCCGCTCGCAGCATTTGTGTCTCGGCGTGCTCTGCGTTCTCTGCGCGAGACCCGTCTCTGCATTCTCTGCGCGAGATCACTCCGGCGTCACGTACGCCGCCGTGATCCCGCCGTCGACGAGGAAATCGGTGCCGGTGACGAACGACGATTCGTCGGATGCGAGAAAGAGCGCCGCCTGGGCGATCTCGCGCGCGCGGCCGAAGCGTCCCATCGGGATGTGCACGAGGCGCCGCTGCTTCTTCTGATCGGTATCCAGGAACTTCATCAACAGCTCGGTATGCAGCGGACCTGGGCACAGCGCGTTGACGCGAATGTTCTCCCGCGCGTGGACGATCGCCAGCTCACGGGTCAGCGCCAGCACTGCGCCTTTGCTCGCGGTGTACGCGACCTGCGGCGTGGCGGCGCCGAGGCGCGCCACGAACGACGCGGTGTTGATGATGCTGCCGCCGCCCGCGCGGCGAAGCGCCGGGATACCGTGCTTGCACCCGAGGAACACGCTCTTCGCGTTGATGTTCATCGTGCGGTCCCAGACCTGCTCATCGGTGCCGACGGCATCGTCATCCGCGCTGTCCATGATTCCGGCGTTGTTGAACAGCACGTGCAACGCGCCGAGCTCGCGCTCCGCGGTTGCTACCATTCGGGCGCAGTCGTCGTTGCGTGACACGTCTGCGGCGGCGAACACTGCTCGGCCGCCCGCAGTAGCTATCGCATCGGCCACGGTCCGCCCGTTGTCCTCATCGCGATCCACGACGACGACGGCGGCGCCTTCCGATGCGAACAGCAGCGCCGCCTCCTTGCCGATGCCGCTGCCTGCGCCGGTGATTAGTGCCACCTTTCCCTGAAGTCGGTTCGGCATGAGGTCAAATCCGTTCGAAGTAGCGGCGCCGCTCCCAGTCGGTGACCGCGCCGCGATAGGAGGAGCTTTCCGTCCGGAAAAAATGCGCGTAATGCTCGACGACGTCGGCGCCGAACGCGTGTTTGGCGAACTCGCTCGACGCGAACGCGTTCGCGGCTTCATCCAGCGTGAACGCGACTCGCGGCAGATGCCGTGCGGCGTAGATGTCTCCCGTGAAGCATTCGGGCGGCTCGATATGATTGGCGATGCCGTCGAGGCCTGAGGCGAGCGACGCGGCAAACGCAAGGTAAGGATTGCAGTCCGCGCCGGGGATGCGGCACTCGATGCGCAGGCTCGAATCGTGCCCCACGACGCGGAAACCTGCGGTGCGATTGTCGTAGCTCCAGGCGAGCCGGGTCGGCGCCCAGGACGCGTCGACGTACCGTTTGTAGGAGTTCACCGTAGGCGCGTAGAAGACCATCACCTCGGGCGTACGCGCAATCCAGCCACCGAGGAACCAGCGGAAGACATCGGAGCATTGCACCGGCCCAAGCGTCGATTGACCGGCGAAGGCGTTGCCGCCATCGCGCCAGAGGCTCAAATGAATGTGGCAGCTCGAGCCCGCGCGGTCCTGCGCGAATTTTGCCATGAAGGTGACCGAGATTCGCATCCGGTCCGCGGTTTCCTTCAAACACTGCTTGAAGACGACGTGGCGATCCGCCATCTGCAGCGCGTCGGCATACCGGATGTTCAGCTCGTGTTGCCCCAGGCCCCACTCACCTTTGGAGCTTTCAACCGGCACGCCGGAGTCCTTTAAATACCGGCGCACCGCTGACGTGTACGGTTCCGTCCTCGTGCCCTGCAGCAGGTTGTAATCTTCGAGGTACCACCCCGCCGGTCTCAGGGAGCGGTAGTCTGACTCGAAGCCTTCGCGATAGCTCTCCTGGAACACGTAGTACTCCAGCTCCGAAGCGGCCATCGCGGTGTAGCCGGATCGGTGAGCGACATCGAGCTGACGACGGAGCATCGTCCGCGGCGCGACCGACGCGTCGACATCGCAGAGGACGAGCGCCGTCTTCTCGAGCCAGGCCGCGCGCCGCAACGTGCCGAGGTCCGGCACCAGGTGAAAATCGCCATACCCCTTCTCCCAGCTGGCGAACTGATAACCCGGGACCGGGTCCATCTCCATGTCCGTCGTCAGCAGGTAGTTGCACCCGTGTGTGCCATGCGCAGCGGCATCATCGAGGAACATGTCAGCGCTGTAGCGCTTGCCCATCAGACGGCCGTAGTGATCGGTGAAGCCGACGATGACGGTGTCGATGTCGCCGCGTTCCACGAGCTCACGAAGCTGGTCCAGTGTCACGTGCCCTCCCGGCGCGTCGCGATGCTACCATCCGCGATGATGTCTCCGATTGCAATCGAGCGCATTCGAAAAGATGTGCGACCGGCCGACCTGGACGGCCTCGCCGAGTTGCTTTTCGACGCCGTCGATGACAACGCTGGTGTCAGTTTCATGCCGGGGCTCACGGTTGCGGACGCGAAAGCGTGGTGGCTGACGGTTGTCGAGCCGGAGCGCGCGATCGTTCTGGTTGCCCGCGACGGAGAGGGTATCGTCGGGACGGTTCAGATTCAGCCGTCGTGGGCGCCGAACCAGCGGCACAGGGGGGACGTCGCGAAGCTGATCGTCCATCGCCGCGCCCGCCGTCGCGGCATCGGCCGCGAGCTGATGGAAGCGCTGGAGCAAGAGGCGCGCGCCGAAGGATATACGCTGCTTCTGCTCGATACCCGCAAGGACGATCATCCCGGGCGGCTGTATTCGTCCATGGGATGGATACGGGTGGGGGAAGTGCCGAACTTCGCTCTGAACCCCGACGGCTCGATGTGCACGACGGTGTTCTACTACAAGCAGCTGACCTGTTGAACGCGCGCGGCGGCTCGTCAGAGGATGCGCGGGATCAGTTCGCCGGTCAGCAGCTTGACAATCAGGGACCCGCCGCGTTCGCCGTTCGTCATGATCACGAAACCAGAGCGATTCTCCACCGACCCGATCGCGTGCGCGTGGAAGCCGGTGTTGTCGCCGCCGTGGTTGATGACTCCCGACTGCTGGACCTGCCAGCCGAGCGCCCACGAGCTCGAGAACTCGTCGTTCGTCTTGACTTGCGGTCGCAGCATTTCCGCGATTGTCGCCTGCCGCAGCCGGAAGGATCCCGTTTCTTTCGGCGCGATCACGCCGATCACGAACTTCGCGTAGTCGTTCGGGGTGATGAGCAGGGCGCCGGCAGCCGCGTAGCGCGCCGCGTCGGTCGCCGTGGGTCTGATGCGGTTGAGGGGTTGCCCGCTGCTGCCGTGTGGTCTCGCAAGCTTTCGCTCGAGCGACTGGTTCCACACATAGGCGGCGGACGTCATCCCGAACGGCGTGAACACATGCGACTTCATGTAGCCGTCGATGTCCGTGGCGCAGACTTGCAGACCCGCCTCGTATCGCGCGCACGCCGCCCGATTGACGTGTCCGGTCAGATGGGTGACGACCGACTGCAGGTAACTGTATCCCTCGCCTGAGTACTGGTATCGCTGTCCGGGCGTGAAATGGATCCGCAGCGGATCGGTGTCGGATCGCCAGTTCTGGAACCCGCTCGTGTGGGAAAGGACATGCCGCGCCGTAATCAGATCGAGACGCGGGTCGTCTTTCACGTAGCGGTCGGGCGTGTACTTCGTGAGCGGAGTGTCGAGACCGATCACGCCCTTGTCGCAGAGTTGCATGACCGCGTATGCGAACACCGGCTTGCTCATCGACCCTGCGGAGAAGATGGTTTCCGGCGTGACCGGTGCCTTCGACACGGTGTCCGCGACGCCGAAGGCGCGGCGCCACACGAGCGCTCCGTCCCGGATGACGACGGCGGACGCTCCCGGGACGGCGTACTGCCGCATCAGATCCGGAATCTGCTGCTCGAGATCGCGGACGGCCGTCCGCCACGCAGGCGTCTGCCGGGTGGGCGGCGCGAGCCACAGGCCCAGCGCGGCGCTTCCGCTGCGCGCGAGAAACTCCCGCCGCGGGACCATTGAGGCGATCACTCCGCCGCGGTGATGCGCAGGTTCGAAAAGTCGCCGTCGCTGCTGGTGCCGACCCACAGACCAATCATCCCACGGTCCAATCCGACGCGAGCAGCAGGCCAACCTGCGGCGAACGCCGCCGCCATGATGCAGCCTCGAGTGGATTCTCTCCCTGCCTCAGGGTATCGTGGGCGCCCATCACATGCGCCTCGCGCCGCTCGACTGGCTGATCATCGTCGCCTACTTCGTCGTCATCACGGCCATCGGCCTCGTCGTCGGCTATCGGATCCGGCGGACCGGCGAGTATTTTCTCGGCGGCCGGCGCTTCGGTCCGTGGCTGATGATGGGGCAGAGCTTCGGCGTCGGGACCCATGCCGAAATGCCGGTGGCGCTCGCCGGGGCCGTCTATACGACGGGGGCCTCTGCCATCTGGTTCCAATGGAAGAACCTGTTCGTCACGCCCTTCTACTGGATCATGGCGCCGGTCTTCCGCCGCATCCGGCGAACGACGATGGCAGAGCTGACCGAGGACCGCTACGGATCGTGGATGGGCGGCGTCTATATCGTGTTTGCGCTCTGCTTCTTCGTCATCAATACCGGCAGCATGTTGAAAGGGGCCGGCAAGGTGATCAGCCAGGCGACCGGCGGCGGCGTTGGCGTCAACGAGATCGTCGTTGCGATGACCGTCATGTTCATTCTCTACAGCTTCGTCGGCGGACTGGTCGCGGCGGCGTGGACTGACCTGTTTCAAGGCTTTCTGATCATCGTTCTCTCGTTCATGCTCGTGCCGCTCGGATTGAGGTTGGTCGGCGGGTTGGACGGCATCAGGGCCACGCTTCCGCCGTTTCATTTGTCGCTCGCCACACCGGCGGGGATCGGTCCCTGGACGATCGCGATGCTGACGGTGAACGGGCTGATCGGGATCATCGCGCAGCCGCACATGCTTGCGACCGTCGGCACGGGCAAGGATGAGCGGACCTGCCGTGTCGGCATGCTGTACGGCAACATGATCAAACGGGTCTGCACCGTCGGATGGGCGGCGGTCGGCCTGATCGTGGCCGCGATGATCGCGCAGGGACGCACGGAGATCTCGTCGCTCGGCGATCCCGAGGACGCCTTCGGCTTCGCATGCCGCCATCTGCTGTTTCCGGGAGCGCTGGGTCTGATGATCGCGTCGATTCTGGCGGCCAACATGTCGACCTGTTCGGCCTTTCTCGTCGACAGCGGCGCGCTGTTCACGGAAGGACTGTACCGGCGGCGGCTGGCTCCCGGGCGGCCGGACCAGCACTACCTGTGGGTGGGGCGCATCAGCGGCCTCGTCATCACGCTGGTCGGAGTGTTCTATGCGCTCTTCCTGATCGAGAGCGTGCTGTACACCTTCCTGTTGACCGAAACGATGGCGACGTTCGTCGGCATCAGCGTGCTCGGAGGCCTGCTGTGGTCCCGCGCGAACCGGTGGGGGGCGCTCGCAAGCTTGGTCGCCGCGTTCGCCATGAACTTCATCCTCTATTACGCGACGGGTCAGCGGCTCGATTACTGGGATCCCAACGTGTTCCTCGCGGCACTCGCCACAGGGGTGGTGGCGCTGGTCGCCGTCAGTCTGCTGACAGCGCCGGAACCGAAGGAGGACCTTGCGTCGTTTTTCGAGCGGTTGGACACGTCGAGCGATCGTGACGCTGCGAACGCACCGTTGCTCCTCGTCCATGCGCTTCGTCCACGGGCAGGAGCGAAAGGGCTCGGCTGGCGCGCGTACCGCGAAGACCTGGTTGGGTTTTTCGTGGGCTGGCTCGCGGTGATCACGCTCGTCGCAATCACCGCATTGATCCTCGCGATGTAGGCCGGGCCGCAATCCCTCATCCCTCATCGAGAATCCCTCATCGTTGAATCTTTGAATCCCGAATCATTTGGGATTTTGCCTGATCCAATGATTCGCGGATTCAAGGATTCGCTGATTTCCCGATTAGGGATTCACGATTAGGGATTAGGGATTCGCGTCAGCTGCCGCGGCCCCTACCGTTGGAACCAGTACGAAACCTTGATCATGAAGATGTCGTCGGGCTGCGCGGTGAAGGTGTGCCTGACATCGCGCCCCAGGACGAAGCTGCCCGGATCGGCGAGGTCCTGACGCTGCTCGGTCCAGACGAGATACAACGCAGATCCCGGACGCCACTCCCACCGGTAGATGGCATTCAGCCGCAACGACTTGAAGTTGAAGTCCGGATTGTCGATTTCGAAGGCCATCCCTCCGTCACCTGGCGTGACCGTGTACCGTGCCGAGCGGCGGTCGTAGACGATCGTCCCGCCGTCCTGCCCGAACGTGGTGAACTCGAAGGTACGAGGACGCGCGAGCTGTTTGAAGCCTTCGTAGTCACCAACCGACACCAGCGGCTGCATGTAGACCTGGAGCGACATCTTCGGTGACAGCACGTAGTTGACGCGCGTCTGCAGGCTGAACTCCCTCTGGTCGATCGTCGCGAACACGTATCGCGCGCCAAATGTGGCGGCGGCCACCGGATCCGCGTAGGTGTTGACGTATTGCGCGAGCCCGTGCGTGCGCGAGAGATTCGGCCCCATCGAAACCTCGAGCGACGCCGCCGGGAGGTACCGGATGCTGAGGTTCACGTTCCTGCTCCTTCCGCCGAAGGAGTTGTTCTCGATGTTGCCGCCGCCATCCAACGATACGCGCCGGCGGCGGTCGCTCTGGAATCCCAGGAACGCGATACCGGCGCGCGGCGCGGCCATCGACGGGCCCCCGCGTGTGCTACGGTCGTCCTGCGTGGGTTGAAAATACATGGCGGTCCCGAAGAGGCTCCAGTAGTTCTTGAATTCGATCTGCCCGTTTGCGAAGGACCCATCCGTTTGCAGCTCGCGGGCGTAATTCCAGGTATAGAACTTCGCGAGGGAGACGACCCGGTTGCGCGCGAAGCGATTCACCTTCGGGTTCTTCCACTGATAGGCCACGTGCATGCCTGCGCGATCGCTCATGAAGGTGAACCCGACGTCACTCGAGTCGAATCCCGGACTGACGCCCCACAGTGACGCGTTCAATCCGTGGACGCCGCTCTGCCGATTAAGATTCACGCTCCCCGACCAGCCGCCGAGCGACGTCGCGTTGGGATCGAGCTCGACATGCGGTGCATCGGGACGATCGAAGTAGCGCTGCGATGCGCGCTGGAGGCGTGTGATGGCGGGCGTGCTGCCGGTGACGTGGCTCGTGGCCAGGCTGCCATTGATCACCCAATCGCGCTTGGGATCGAGAAACACGTGTCCATCGATCCCGGCGGTATACGCCTGCGCAGGCAGCAGATCTTCCAGCGACGGCTCGCGGAGGTCGCGGTTGACGGCGGTTGCCAGCATGCCGAGCCCGACGCGCGGCGTCAAATCGCGCTGCACTCGCGCCACGAGGTAGTTCGACAGCGGCTCGACCTCGGTCTTGCCGTCGATGCCGTTCGAAACGGTTTTGGCCCTCTCTCGCCCGGTCACCGCATCGAGCACGCCCACGCTCCAGCCGCTTCGAGTCTTGCCGGTCAGCTTCGCCGCGCCGAGAATCGTGGAGGTCGTCGGGGCGTCGACGAAGTCACCATCGGCGGATCCCTGCGGCGCCCGGCCGATCCGTCTCGAATAGAAAATGAGCGGCTCGGCCCGGTTGAAGCCCCAGAAATTGTTCGCGCCGGTCCGTCCGAAGTTGCTGAAGATGTTGGCGCCTTCGATGAAGAAGGGCCGCTTTTCTTCGAAGAACGTTTCGAACGCGGTCAGATTGACGACGGCGGGGTCGACTTCGACCTGACCGAAATCGGGATTGATCGTGCCGTCGAGCGACATGTTGCTGCTCAGCCGGTACTTCAGATCGACGCCCGTCCCGCCGAAGATCCGGCTGCCGTCGTTGAATGGATCGTTTGGCGAATCGGGCGAGATGAACTCGCTGCGCGCGACGACGTACGGCAGGAGCTCCGCCGTGTGACGCGACACCACACCGTCGAGTCCGTCGAGGTGGGCCATGCGGGATGCGAGTCCGTTTTCGGTCTTCGGTACCTCGAGCAGCCAATCCTCCTCCTTCTTCCGCTGGATGTACCGGGACGCGTTGATCCCGAACGTATGCTGGTCCCCCCGCGGAAACCGGAGCTGCGAGAATGGGATGCGCATCTCCGCGGTCCACCCGCGCTCGTCGATCTTTACCGCAGACGTCCAGACGGCGTCCCACGACTGATCCCGCCAGGTGTCGTTGTACAGCACGGCGTCGGACTGAACGCCCGCGGCACTGACGCCGAAGACTGCTCCAGTGAGATGATCGTGATGCGGATCGAGATACACGACGAACGTGTCGGCTTCCGCGTCTTGATCCCGTCGCGCGAGCTGCCGGGCGATGCGTGCGGCCTCGCCGTCGTCCATTCGGGCGGCAATGTACAAAGCCTCGTTGTCATATGCGACACGCAGCTCCGTGCGTTCGGTGGCCGGTTTCCCTTCATCGGGATCCCGCTGCGTGAAGCCGGTCGTTGCCGGCGTGCGGACCCAGACCTCGTCATCGAGCAACCCATCGATGACGATCGGAGACGACGCGCGCGCGCCGTGGAGAACGGGAACCGTTCCGTGGGCGGGTTTCGGTTGTCCGGCTGACATGGCTGGCGAGGCGAGAACGATGGCGAGCGCGAGGGATGCGCGACGGCACATCATCAGCTCACTTTTGACGAACGACGGCAGATATTAGTTGCCACCTAACGAGGACGATCACGGGAATGGTCTGTTATCACATCCCGATCGTCAAACTCGCCGCCGCCCACTCGCCCTGCTGTGCAGGCACGAGCTGGGACGCATTCAGCGCTCGCGCGACGTCATCCAGATCGCCGGGGTTGAAGCCGCTGACGATGAGCACGCCGCCCCTGATGACCAGCCGCTTCAGGGAGTCCGCGTACCGCTGCAGCACCGCGCCCGTGAGGTTGGCCAGCACGATATCGGCGGATGCGATGCTGATCCGCGACAGGTCGCTCTCGAGCAGCTCGACCGCTGTACCGTTTCTCGCCACGTTCTCTCGCGCATTGCGTAGCGCGTCGGCATCGTGATCGATCGCGATCACCTCACGTGCGCCGAGCTTCGACGCGGCAATTGCCAGTACGCCGGACCCGGTGCCCACGTCGATGACGCGCTTCCCGCGCACGTCCAGCTCCTGCAGCAGTTCGAGACACAGCCTGGTGGTGGCGTGATGGCCCGTGCCGAAACCGGTGGAGGGGTCGATGATGATGACGATATCGGCATGCGGGATGCGGGATGCGGGATCCGATCGGGCTACGATATCGGGATGCGGGATGCGGGATGCGGGATCCGATCGGGTCCCGGGCCCCGGATCCCGGATCCCGCGGGGTACATCCCACGGCGGCGCGATGACGAGGCGCCCCACGCGCACGGCCGTCAGCGCTGCTTGCGAGCGGCGCGCCCAGTCCTCATCGTCGACATCAATCGCCTGCAGCTCGAGCGCGTTCTCGAACTCGGACGCGAGCGCGCGGCGGGCGCCGTCGCGCTGGGAGGACGTGGGGAAGAAGACGCGCCAGCCATCCCCTGATTCGTGTTCGTGGATCGCGACCGGCTCGAAGGCATCGAGCTCGGCGTAGAGCATGTCCTGGAGCGTGCCGGCGCCCGGTCCGGGCGAGAACCGCAAATCCAGGGCGGGGTAGCGGCTGCTAGCCAAAGATGTCTTTGACGCGCTCGAAGAACGGCTTGTCGTCGCCGTCCGCCTCGTCGTCCAGCTTTTCCTGCGGCAGCGTGTGCGCCAGCTCCTCGAGCAGGCGGCGCTGCTCCTTGGTGAGCTTCTTCGGCACCGCCACGCGCGCGATGACGTGGAGGTCACCGTGGCCGCGGCCGCCGACGTGCGGCATCCCCTTGCCGCGCAGCTTGAATCGTGCTCCCGGCTGGGTCCCGGCCGGGATGTCGAGATCTTCACGGCCGTTCAGCGTCGGGACGTTGATCCTGCCGCCGAGGGCGAGGGTAGGGAAGGTGATCGGCATCTCGCAATACAGATCGTCCTCCTCGCGGTGAAAGAACGGATGTTCCTGCACGTGGACGACGACATACAGGTCGCCCGGCGGACCGCCGGCGGAGCCGTGCTCTCCCTCACCGTACAGGCGCAGCCGCTGACCGGTGGCGATACCCGCGGGAATTTTGACGGTCAGCTTGCGCTCGCGGCCCACACGCCCCGCGCCGCGGCAGGTCTGACACGGCTTCGCAATCGTCTTTCCGGTTCCGCGGCAGTTGCCGCACGGCCGCGACACCGTGAGGAACCCCTGCTGATATCGCAGCTGACCGGTACCGCGGCACTGCGCGCACGTCTCGGGGCTCGTTCCCGCCGCCGCGCCGGATCCCTGACAGGTCTCGCAGGTCTCTTCGCGCGGAATCTGAATCGCCGTTTCTGTGCCGCTGGCCGACTCGTCGAACGAAATCTCGAGGTCGTATCGTAAATCCGCGCCACGTTGCGGGCCGCCGCGGCGCCGGCGCTGGCCGAAGAGGTCGCCGAAGCCGAAGACGTCGCCAAGACCCGAGAAGATGTCCGAGAAGTCGGCGAAGATCGTCGGGTCGAAGCCCCCCGCGCCGCCCGCTGCGCCGCTGACGCCGGCGTGGCCGAAACGATCGTAGGCGGCGCGCTTGTCGCGATCCGCCAGGACCGAATACGCCTCGGCGGCTTCCTTGAAGGCTTCCTCGGCCTTGTGGTCGCCCGGGTTCCGATCGGGGTGGTATTTCAGCGCGAGCTTGCGATACGCACTCTTGATTTGCGGATCCGTCGCCTGCCGATCGACGCCGAGAATCTCGTAGTAATCCCGCTTCGCCACGCTGCTCACCCTTTGGCCACCTTTACCATGGACGGCCGCAGGAGCCGATCACCCAGCATGTATCCGCGCCGGAATTCCTCGATGATTTCCCCTTCGCGCCTGCCTTCGGCGTGCTCGTGAGTGACGGCCTGGTGATAGTACGGATCGAAGTCCGCACCGAGCGCCTCGATCGGGCGCACGCCGCGCTTGCGCAGGATGTCATTCAGTTTGGTGTGTATCAGCTCGACGCCGCGTCGATACGAATCGACGTCGCTGCCGGCTTCTGCCTTGAGCGCGAGCTCGAGGTCGTCGACGAGCGGCAAGAGTTCCTCGATCACGCTCGCCGCGGCTGCGTCGGACAGCGACTGGCGATCGCGCTCCACGCGCTTGCGATAGTTATCGAACTCGGCGGACTTCCGCAGCAGCAGGTCCTTGAACTCGTCACGCTCCCGCTGCACGTCGGCCGGGTCCGGCGCGGTAGCCGCCGCCGTCTGGGCACCCTGTGCCGCGTTGGTAGCGTGCTGCGGTTCCCGCGGTGCGGGATCGCCCGCAACTGTGTCGTTTACGTCGTTGGCTGTATTGTCGTCCACGGTTGTTCCCGAACGGTGAATGGATTAGGAGCGTGCGACCATGCGGCTGATGGCACGTGAGAGCGTGTCCACCGCATCAATCGCGCGCGAGTACCGCATGCGTGTCGGACCGATGACGCCGACCGCACCCGTGCCGTGGCCGTCGAAGTAGGTCGCGGCCACGAGGCTGAAACTCTGCAAGTCCGGGGCGGTATGTTCGGTGCCGATGACCACGGTGAGGCCGCCAGTGTTCATGTAGTCGTCCAGGAGCTGCACGAGGCGCGTCTTCTCCTCGATCATCTTGAGCAGCGTGCGAAGCGTGGTCAGCGTGTGCTCGGGATCCTCGCCGCCCACTTCGTCGAGCAGCAGCGACGTACCCTGGATGAACACGGTCGGACCCGGATCGATGTCTTCAAAAGTCGTACTCGCGAGGCGCAGCGCCCGCGCCATCAGCTCGTCGTAGAGCGTCCGTTCTTCGCGCAGCCGCTCGACCACCGCGTGCCGCACTTCGACGAGCGCCTTTCCCCGGAATTCCTGGTTCAGATAATTCGCCGCCTGCTGCAACTCGCCGGGGGCGTATTCCTCCGACGGCTCGATCACCTTGTGCGTGACATGTCCGCCGGTCGCCACCAGCACGACGAGCAGCTTGCCGCCGTCGAGCGGAACGAAATCGAGCCGCTCGAGCATCGTCATATCCGGAGCAATGGCGAAGCCCACCTGATGTGAGGCGCGCGCGACTTCCTGCGAGACGTGCGACAGCAGATCATCGACCGTGCCGGCGCGGCGCAGGCGCGCTTCGACCTGCGCGGTCGGCCGCGAGGACTTCCGTTCGGCGAGCAGCTGATCGACATACATCCGGTAGCCCTGATCGGTGGGAACGCGGCCAGCCGACGTGTGCGGCTGTTTCACGAATCCCTGATCCTCGAGCCTCGCCATGATGTTGCGCAGTGTCGCGGAGGAGACACCGAACCCCCGGCTCGCCAGCCACAAAGAGGAAATTGGTTCCCCCTGGTCGATGTAGGCATGGACGAGGACGCCGAGGATTCGTCTATCCCGTTCCGGAAGTTCAGGATGGCGCGACATGGTTATTTAGCACTCGCCTGGCGAGACTGCTAAGACGATTATACACGGGATGCCAGCTGAGCTGCTGCCTCCCTGGCGGTCGCGGTGATTTCCCGCGAGTCGAGCTGAACCAGGGCGAAGTCCTTCACGAGCACCTGCCCGTCCACCATCGTCAGCCTGACATCGCTGCCGCGGGCGGCGTAGGCAAGCGTCGACCACGGGTCGCGGTCGGGGGCCATGTGAGCACGACCGCGGTCCACCAGGATGAGATCGGCGCGTTTTCCGACCTCGATCGACCCGAGCTCGGCCTCCATGCCCAGCGTGCGCGCGCCTTCGCGCGTGGCCATCCAAAGCGCGTCCCGCGCGGTCAGCGCGCCAGGAGCCTTGCGGACAGCCTGCAGGGTCGCGGCAAGGCGGATTTCTTCGAACATGTCGAGGCGGTTGTTGCACGCCGCGCCATCGGACCCGAGCGAGACGCAGATCCCACGCGCGCGCATTTCAGCAACCGGCGCCAATCCTGATCCAAGCTTCAAGTTCGAACCCGGACAGTGCATGACCTTGACGTCACGGTCGGCGAGCATTTGTTGCTCCCGATCGGTGATCCAGACGCAATGCGCGGTGCACAAGTGCGGGGTGGCGAGCCCCGTGTCGGCGAGGTATTCGAGATTGGAGAAACCGCCCGACAGTACCCGAACGGCTTCCACTTCGTCGCGTGATTCTGAGGCGTGGGTGTGGACGAGCGCATGCTCGCGCGCGGAGATGGCGGCGACCGATTCGAGAAGATCACGCGAGCAGGAGACCGCGAATCGTGGCGCGAATACTGCGTGCAGCCGGCCCTCGGCCGCGCCGTCCCATCGCTTCTTCAGGGCGACGCTTTCGTCGATGGACGCGGTGGTCTGTTCGCGCAATCGCTCGGGCGCGTCGGCCGCCGCATCCATCATGCATTTGCCGACCCACGCGCGCAGCCCGAGCGGCGCCAGCGCCTCGAACACGACGTCCGTATCGTGCACGCTCTCCATCGTCAGCACCGACGTCGTGCCCGACAGCAGCAGTTCCGCGGCCGCGAGTCGCACCGACGCGCGCAGCGTGGCAGGCGTGTGCGCCGCTTCCATCGGCCAGACACGGCGCTTCAGCCATTCGAGGAGCGGCATGTCGTCGGCCGAACCGCGGAACAGCGTCTGGCAAAGATGAATGTGGGTCTGGATGAATCCGGGCAGGAGGTAGCTGCCTTGCGCGTCGATCACGCGATCGTAGCGCCCCGCGGGCAGAGCGCCCACCACCGCAATCCGGCCGTCGCGAACCAGCAGCGCACCATCGACGATCTCGAAACGATCGTTCATCGTGACGATCGTCGCGTTCCGGATCAGCGTCGATGACAAGGCGGCCGGTTACGCCTTCAGATTGACGCGTTTCATCGCGAGCGACGACGTGTCGACACCGCGCGTCACGGCAATGAGCTCGGCCAGAATGCTGATGGCGATCTCGGCGGGCGTGACCGCGCCGATGTCGAGGCCGATAGGCGAGTGCACGCGCTGCAGGCACTCGGGCGGCATCGCTTCCGCGAGCAGCGCCTCATAGATGCGGGCGACCTTGGCGCGGCTGCCGATCAGGCCGAGGTATTTCAGATCGCGGGCGGCGAGCGCGCGCATCGCTTCGAGATCGTGCTGGTGGCCGCGCGTGACCACGACAACGTACGCGGATGCGGGCAGCTCGACCCGGTGCAGCCACTCCGGGATGGGCTCGACGGCGATCTCCGCGCCTGGGAATCGTTCCGCGCTCGCGAATTTCTCGCGGTCGTCGACGACGTGGATGCGGAAGCCGACGTCGGCGGCGACGCGCGCGAGGTGGTAGCCGACGTGGCCGGCGCCGATGATGAACAGGCGGGGCGACGGCATGAGCGGATCGATGTGCACGTCCATGCGTCCTCCGCAGATCAGCCCGTTCTCCTGCGCGAAGTCGTCATTGAGTTCGTAATGGAGCAGGGCGGGCTTGCCCGACGCGACCGCCTCTCGTGCTTTCCAGAACGCGTCGTTCTCGTAACACCCGCCGCCGATCGTGCCGACGGTGCGGCCGTCGGCCCACACCAGCATCTTGGCGCCGGCGCGCTGCGGCGTCGAGCCCTGGGCGCGCACCACCGTCACCAGCGCGACGCTTTCACCCCGCGCGAGCGCGGCGGCCGCGGCGGCCAGGACCTCCTCGTTCAGACCAGCACCTCGATCTTCGCCTTCTGCTTCAACGAGTCGATGAACGCCTGTGCCTTCTCCTGCTTCTGCTGTGCGGTCAGGTATTCCTTGATGCGGTCGCTGACCTGCTCGAAGGGCACCGTCGACGCCGCCCGCCGCTCCGTCAGCTTGATGATGTGATAGCCGAACTGCGTCGTGACGATATCGCTGATCTCCCCGGGCTTCAGCGCGAACGCCGCCTGATCGAACGCCGGCACCATCTGTCCGCGCGTGAAGAAGTTCAAGTCGCCGCCCTGCTGGGCGCTGCCGTCGCCGGAGTGCTTTTTCGCCAGCGCCGCGAAATCGGCGCCCGCGCGCGCCTCCTTCAGTACGCTCTGCGCCTCGTCCATCGCCTTCTTCTTGGTGGCGGCGTCGGCGTTCTCGGGGACGCGGAAGAGGATGTGGCTGGCGCGGATCGCTTCCTCCTGTTTGAATTTCTCCGGGTTCTTGTCGTAGAACTCGCGGACCTGCGCGTCGGCCGGCGGCGGCTGGGTGGCCAGCTCGGCCTCCATCATCTTGCTGATGCTCATGTCGATCTTCGCGTCCGACCTGAGTTTCTCGATCGACATGCCACGCGCCGCCAGCGCTTTCGCGAACGCCTCTTCGTTCGGGAACTGCGAACGCATCTGCTTCACGTTCGCCTCGACCTCAGCGTCGGTGACCGTGATCTTGCGGGCGCGCGTTTCCTGGGTCAGCACGGTGTAGGTCACCAGCTGGTCGAGCGCCCGCCGCAGAATCTCGTCACGCCGATCGGGCGGGAGCGGCTGGTTCGCGCTCACTTCCATGTTCTTGATGAGCCGATCGAAGTCGGTTTTCGTCACCGCCTCGCCGTTGACGCGCGCGAGCACGTCGGGCAGCTGCGCCGGCATCGGCTTGGCCGGTGCGGCGGCGGGCGCCGCGGCCTGACCTGCCTGGCCTGAGGTAGGGGCAGGCGCAGCCGCCGTGGCTCCCGTCGCGGTCTGCTGCGCCGAGACCGCAGGAGGTTTCCGGCATGCGCTCGCGCCGGCGATGGCGGTCACCGCCATGAGCGTAGAAAGAAGTCTGGTCAATACAACATCCTTGGACGGTAGAGCCGAGTGGAAACGAGATTCTCAATTGTAACCGGGGTCTGCCCAAAGGCAGACACTACCGATGGTTGTAGTGTCCGCCTAAAGGCAGACCCTACCGATGGTTGTAGTGTCCGCCTTCAGGCGGACCTTAAAAACTATGCAGGCTGCACGGCTCGGTCGGTTCCGTTCCCGTCAGGAACGACTCGCGAAAGACCCGCGGGCATGACGACACGGCAACCTTGCCGGTATCGCGATCGATGTCGACGAAGACGACCCCGTCGGGCGCTTCGAAAGAGGAGTTGGGCCGGCCCGCGAGCGCGCGCATCATGAAGGTCGTCCAGATCGGAAGCGCTGCCTGCGTGCCGCTGAGCCCCAGCGGCTGGTTGTCGTCCATGCCGACCCACACGACGGTGAGCAGCTCGGGCGTGAATCCGACGAACCACGCGTCGCGAAGATCGTTCGTCGTGCCCGACTTTCCTGCGGCGTCGAGCGCGAAGCCGGCGGCCCGCGCACCGGCGCCGGTGCCTTCGTTGATCACGCTTCGCATCATGTTCGTCACGAGGAACGTCGTGTCCTTGCGCGCCACGGTGCGGGGCTGCTGGACCTGCAGCTCGACGTCCGTGCCGGTGCTGCTGACCAGACGCGAGATCGCGCGCAGCGGCCGGATGGCGCCACCATTGGGGAAAAGCGTATACGCCGTCGCAATCTCGAAGGGCGTCGCCTCGAAGACCCCGAGCGCGATCGAAGGATAGGGCCGCGGCGGCGTCGCCGCGCCGACTTTTCGCCACAGCGCCGCCACCTGCTCGTAGCCGGTCGATTCCGCGACTTTGATCGTCGCGATGTTGCGCGAGAGCGCGAGCGCCCGGCGCAGCGTGATCGCGCCTTCATACTCCCCGTCGTAGTTGCTCGGCGTCCAGGTCTGCTGGTTGAACTCCCACGAGGTCGGCTCGTCGAGCACCACCGTCGCCGGAGTCATGTCCGTGCGTCCGTCCGCGGCAGCGTGTTCGAACGCCGACAGATAGACGAACGGCTTGAAGACGGAGCCCGGCTGGCGCCGCGCCGCGATGGCACGGTTGTACTGCGACTGGTTGTAGGAACGCCCGCCGACGAGCGCGAGGACCTCACCCGTCCGAGGGTCGATGGCGATCAGGGCGGCCTGCGGTTTGCGGCGGCGTTTCGCGAGCACTTCGTCGAGGTGAGCGACGCCTTCGCGGAGCGCGTCCTGCGCGGCGCGCTGCAGGTATAGATCCAGCGTCGTGTAGACGTCGATCGCGCCCGTGGCGGTGCGGTACTTCTCCTGCAGTTCCTGTCCGATGTAATCGACGAAATAGGGCGCTTCGGAATCGAGCGCGCGCGCCGCCAGCTGCAGCGGTTCGTGCGCCGCGCGATCGGCCGCGTCGGCGCTGATATAGCCGGTATCGGCCATCGCCCGAAGGACGACGTTGCGGCGGTCGCGGGCGCGGTCCGGATTGTTGAACGGTGACAGCCGCGACGGCGATTGAATCACGCCGGCGATCGTCGCGGCCTCGGCCAGAGAGAGGTTGGTCACGTCCTTCGAAAAGAACAGCCGCGCCGCCTCGGGGACGCCATGGATCGCAAAGGAGCCGCGTTGTCCGAGCGAGACGTCGTTCAGATAGAGCGTGAGAATCTGGTCCTTCGAGAGCCGCCGCTCGAGCGCCACCGACATGAACCACTCGGACACTTTGCGCTTGAGCGTCTGTTCCGGCGTGAGGAACGTGTTCTTGACGAGTTGCTGGGTGATCGTGCTGCCGCCGCGCAGGTATTTCTTGCTGCCGAACAGGTTCCCGAACGCCGCGCCCGCGGTCCCGATCGGGTCGATGCCGGGATGCTCGTAGAAGCGGCGATCCTCGATCGCCAGGACGGCCTGGACCACGCGCTGCGGAATCACCGAGAGCGGCACGTCGCGGCGTTTCTCTCTCGCCCCCGCGACCAGCGCGGTGATGAGCGGCGCGTCGAGCGTCAGGCGCTCCGGCACCTGCTTTTTCCCGACGATCTCGATGCGATCGATGCCGCTTGCCTCCGGCGCCGTCGGATCCGGCGGCTTTGCCGCCGCCGGCTTGAGGTCCACTTTCTTCGCTGCTCGAGACGCGAACACGACGCGGACCAGCTGCCCCTTGCGGTCTCCGTCGCGCGGGATCATCGCGATGGCGTCGCGGCCGATGGCGAACTCGCCCGGCTGTTCCGCGCGCGCCCGGTGGGAGTAACCGAGATCGTTGAGACGGGCCTCGAGCTGCGACGGGGTCAGCGACTGGCCCCGCCGCACTTCGTACGGCCGCGCAAAGATGCGAGGATCCGAGCGCTGCGTCTCGCCGGCCAGCCGCGCATCGATCATCCGGGAGAAACTAAGGTAGAAATAGATCGAGACGACGGTCAGGATGACGAAGGGAACGCCGAACCCGACGAGCGCGTAGAACTTCCAGCCACGGCCCTTCCAGAAAGGCCGCAGCCGCACTCGTAGCTTCGTCGCAACTGTGGGGGCCGCCGGCTTGGTGAACAACTGGATCCATTGTACCGTCACCTGAACGGGTTCATGACAAATCTCTCCGAGATTGACCTGCTGGTCTTTGGCCCCCACCCCGACGATCTTGAAATCGGGTTCGCCGGCAGCATCGCCCTGCATGCCGCGCTCGGGTTTCGCGTCGGCCTCTGTGACCTGACGCGAGGCGAGCTCGGGTCCAACGGCACGCCCGACGAACGCGAGCGTGAAGCCGAGGCCGCTCGCGAGGTCCTCGGCGCCGCCTGGCGGGTCAATCTGCACTGGCCCGACGGGAGCATCGACGGACGCGACGCCCAGATCCTGGACGCCGTCCGTCTCGTACGTTCGACGCGGCCGCGCACCATCGTTCTTCCATACTGGAACGATCGCCATCCCGATCACCGCGCGGCCAGCGACGTGCTGGCCCGCGCGGTGTTCAAGGCCGGACTCCGTCGCTTCGCTGCGGACACCGGCGAGGCGTGGCGTGCCGAGTGGGTCTGCTACTACTTCATCAACGATTCGGATCCGCCTTCGTTCGGGATCGACGTGTCGGCGCATTACGAGACGAAGCGACGGGCGCTCGCCTGTCATCGGTCGCAGTTTGCGCCGGGGGGAGACGACAGCGTCGCCACGCGGTTGACGCTGCCGCAGTTTCAGCGGTTGATTGAAAGCCGGGACGCGCATCTTGGCGCGCGAACGGGCGTGGCATTCGCGGAAGGGGTCGTCGTGCGGGACCCCTTGTTGCGGCCCCATCTCATGAAAGACGGGTCGCAGTCCGGCGGAGCGTCCATCAGGTGAACGTCGGCATCGTCTGCTACGCGTCGGTCGGAGGGAGCGGCATCGTTGCGACCGAGCTGGCGAAGTCGCTCGCCGCCCGCGGCCACGCCGTGCACGTGCTCAGCACCGACACGCCATTCCGCCTCGGCAGTTATCAACCCGGCCTGACCTTCCATCGCGTCCACACGCCTGCGTATCCGCTCTTCCGCGAACCGCAGTACGTCATCGCGCTGGCGACCCGCATCGTCCACGTCGTACGTGAGGTCGGCCTCGACATCATCCACGCGCATTACGCCGTGCCGCACGCCACCGCGGCGTATCTGGCGAAGCAGATCCTGCTGCGCGAGGCGCCGGCACGCGTGCCGCGGGTGATTACCACGCTCCATGGGACCGACATCACGCTCGTCGGCAGCGATCACTCCTACGCGGAGACGGTGGCGTTTTCCATCGACGGCTCCGACGGCGTCACCGCGGTGTCCGAGAGTCTGCGTCAGGACACCTATCGGACGCTCGCCGTCCGCAACCGCATCACCGTGATTCCCAATTTTCTGGACTGCGATGTCTACAGGCGGGTGGACGCGCGCGAGCTGCGGGCGCGCTACTGTCCGCCCGGCTGCGAAAAGCTGGTCATTCACGTGTCGAATTTCCGGCCGGTGAAGCGCGTGCCGGCGGCCGTCGACGTGTTCGCCGGCATCGCGCAGCGAGTGCCGTCACGATTGCTGCTGGTCGGCGACGGGCCTGAGCTCGGCAGTGCGCTCGATCGCGCGCGCGAGCTTGGCATCGCGAAACAGGTGGAGGCCCTCGGAGAGCAGGACCAGATCATCCCGCTGCTGTCGATCGCGGATCTCTTCCTGCTGCCGTCGGCACAGGAGAGCTTCGGGCTCGCCGCGCTCGAGGCGATGTCGTGCGAAGTGCCGGTCGTGGCGTCGAACGTCGGCGGGTTGCACGAGGTGATCGACGACGGGATCACCGGCTTTCTCCACGATCCGTCGGACACCCAGCGAATGGCGGACAGCGGCGTGCGCCTGCTGACGGACCCCGACCTTCACGCACGCGTCGCGAAGGAAAGCCGGCGCACGGTCCAGAAGAGGTTCTGCCGCGATCTCGTCGTGCCGCAGTACGAGGAGTTCTACACGCAAATCCTCGAAGCCGGTCGAAGCGTCCAACCCTAGTAGAACCGGCAGCGCTCGCGCAGAGAGCGCGGAGACAGATCTCGCGCAGAGAGCGCTGAGGGCGCAGAGGCCGCTGATGCTGCGAGTGGGGGGCACTCCGCCCCCCGCTCGCAGCATTTGCGTCTCCGCGTGCTCTGCGTCCTCCGCGTGAGATCCTCTCTGCGCTCTCTGCGCGAGCGCCGTCGGCGGTCACATCGGCGGTTATACTCGGCGTGGAGGTCATGACAATGGGTCGCGTGGTCGGGAGAGTCGGGTTGGGCGTATGGCTTGTGCTCGGACTCGCGGGCGGCGTGGCGCTCGCGCAGTCGCAAGCGGTGAACGGCACGATCGAAGGCGTCGTCACCGATCAATCGGGCGCCGCGCTGCCGGGCGTCAACGTGACGGTTGCAAACCTCGATACGGGCGATACGCGTCTGGTCGTGACGAACTCGAGCGGCGTGTATCGCGCGCCGCTGCTTCCGCTGGGCCGCTACCAGGTGTCGGTCGAGCTGCAGGGCTTCAAGAAATTCGAGCAGCAGGGGCTGACGTTGTCCGCCGGCCAGGCGGCGGTTGTGAACGTGACGCTCTCGGTCGGGAGCCTCAGCGAAGTGGTCACGGTCACGGGGGAGTCGCCGATCGCCGAACCGGGAAAAATCGATCTCGGGCGCACGATTGGCGAAGCGGAAGTGAAGAACCTGCCGCTCGTGTCGCGCAATCCGTACAACTTGGCCTTTCTCCAGGCGAATGTCACCGGCTACGAGAACAACGAGTTCGGCGTGCCACGCATCAACGCGAATGGCTCGCAGATGCACACCAACTACCAGATCGACGGCAATACCAACACCGAGAAAGATCGTGCCGGGCTCCGCATGCTCCCGGTGTCCGAGGTGCTGGTTCGCGAAGTGAAGGTAGTCACCAACGGGTTCGCGCCGGAATTCGGTCAGACCACCGGGATGGTCTACAACGCGATCACTCCGTCGGGCACGAACAACGTCCACGGCAGCGCGAGCTACCGGTTCAAGCGCAATGCCATGTCCGCGCGTCCATTCTTTCTGTCGGCGTCGGCGCGAAAGCCGGACACCGAAGCCGACGATTTCACGGCCACGCTTGGCGGACCGATTCAGCGCAACAAGTGGCATTACTACGGCGCCTACGAGTTCGTCGATCGCAGCCTGGTGACGGGCAGCCAGGTGGTTACGGTCACGCCCGCGGACGCGCAGGCGCTTGGCATCCCGCTGCCCGAGAGCGGCGTCATTCCCGCACATCAGCGTGTCCACTTCGGATTCGGCAAGTCGGACTACCAGATCTCGCCTGGCAGCCTGCTCTCGGTCCGCTACTTCGGGTTCAAGAACTTCTCGCCCTCCAACATCCCGGGAGGATTGACGACGCTGGATCGCGCCACGGACTTCACGGATCGGATGGACTCGACGTCCGCGCAACTCGTGTCGTCGTTCGGCAGCGGGATGCTGAACGAGTTGCGCGCGCAGTACGCGCGGCGCCACCAGTTCCGCTCCCCGGGCGTGTCGGTGGACGGCCCCGCGGTGACCGTGTCGGGTAAAGCACAGTTCGGCGGCGCGCGCCTCGGCGACAGCAACTCGGTCGGCTTTGATTTCACGCAAGGCATCTCACAGGTGATCGACAACCTGACCTGGATTCGCGGCAGGCACGCGCTCAAGACCGGCATCGACGCGCAGTGGGTCGCCGACAAGCGCGTGCGTGGCGATCTGTTCCTCTACAACTTCGCCACGATTGCGGACTATAACGCTGCGCACAGCGGTGCCAATCCGCGCGCGTACAGCAATTTCCAGCAGCAGCTCGGCGACCTGACGGCGTCGTACGACTCGGCGTTCTACGGGTTCTTCGTCCAGGATGACTGGCAGATCGCGCCGCGCCTGAAGCTGTTGTACGGCCTGCGCTACGACTTGTTCAACGTCCCGGAGGCGCGGCCGTTCGCCGCCAATCCGTACTCGCAGGAGTTCTCGATTGACCGGAACAACTTCGGTCCGCGCGCGGGCGTCGCGTGGGCGCTCGACAACGCCGCGACGACCGTCCTGCGTGCCTCGATCGGCCTTATGTACGAGCCGCCGCTGCTCGATTTCTACGACAACGCAATCCTGAACAACGGCGACCCCAAGAGCTACAACATCGGGCCGCTGCTGCCGACGGCAACCGGTGCTCCCGCATTCCCGGCCAGCCTGGCCTCGCCGCCGCCGGGCTTCACGCTGTCCCGCCAGAGCATCAATGTCGTCGATCCGGCGTTCCGGACACAGTCGGCGTGGCTGAGCAACATCCAGCTCGAACGCGCGCTGTCGCCGGATGTCTCGGTCAACGCAGGCTACGTGAATTCAACCGGGCGGAATCTTCCGGTGCTGATCGATATCAACCTCGTGCCGACCAGCAACGCCCTTCCCGATGGCCGCCCGATTTTCTCGGCGGCTCGCGTCGATCCGACGTTCGACCGCATCAACATGTTCAAGTCGATCGGCGAGGCGAGCTACCACGCGTTCACCGCGGGCATGACGAAGCGGATGGCCCATGGGTGGATGGCCCAGGTCGCTTATACGCTGGCTCGTGGCGTCGACAACGCGCCGCTCACTGGCACGTACGTGGTCGGCAGCCAGGACGATCGCGTCTCTGACCCGACCAATCTCGATCGCGACAAGGGCGTGACGCCGTTCAATCAAACGCACACGCTTGCGGTGTCGACGGTGATCGCGCCGCATGTGAGCGGCGACGGTGTCGGTCCGATGCTCGCCAACAACAACCAGGTCGGCGTCATTCTCCAGGCGAACAGCGGGCTGCCATTCAATATCCGCTCGAATCTGGATCTGAACCTCGACGGCGTTTTGAACGATCGGCCGATCGGTATCGAGAGAAACTCGGGCCGTCTCGGTCGGGTGCTCAACGTCGACCTGCGGTATTCGCGTTTCGTTCCGCTCTCAGGCGATCGGAAAGCGGAGCTGTTCCTCGAAGCGAAGAACCTGTTCAACACCGAGAATGTCATGGCCGTGAATCGGGTGGTGCCCACCGACGCGCTCGGCGGCCTGGCGGCCGCATCGCTGCCGGCGGTGTTTCCGCGCACGTCAGGCTATGACCAGCGCACGATGCAGGTCGGGTTCAAGTTTGCCTTCTGACGCATGCTGCTGATGCGCCTGCTGAAGGCCGCCGTCGTCATCGTCGCGATGGTCGTGGGCACGAGCGGCCTTTCGGCGCAGCTGCGGGTGCGGCCGGTCGGCGAGCTGCCCAACGACACCGCGCTGCGGCTGATGCTGCGGAAGCTGGCCACCTCCGCCACGTTCATGGAAACCGACGCGCATCCCGACGACGAGGACAACGCGCTGCTGGCGCTGATGAGCCACGGACGCGGGCTGCGCACCGTGCTGGTCACTGCGACGCGCGGCGACGGCGGTCAGAACGAAATCGGTCCCGAGATCTTCCAGGCGCTCGGCGTGCTGCGCACCGAAGAACTCCTTGCCGTGCACCGCTTCGACGGTGCGGAACAGTATTTCACCCGCGCCGTCGATTTCGGGTTCTCGTTCAGCATCGACGAATCGATTCAGAAATGGGGACGCGACGAAATCGTCGGAGATTACGTGCGTCACATTCGCGCCATCCGGCCGGACGTCATTGTCGGCTTCACCTGTGGCGGCGGCGGGGGTGGGCAGCATCATCAGGCGTCGGCGCGATTGACCAACGAAGCGTTCAAGGCGGCGGCGGATCCGGTGCGGTATCCGGAGCAAATCCGGGAGGGGCTTCACCCGTGGCAGCCGAAGCGTGTGTTCTGCACGGAATCCGGTGGACGTCCTTCGCCGTCTGCGCGTGACATTCTCACGGTTTCCACGTCCGCGTTCGATCCGCTGCTCGGCCGTACTTACAGTGAGCTAGGGCTCGAGGCGCGCAGCATGCACAAGTGTCAGGGCACGTCACAGCTGCTGCTGCTGCCGGGGGAAACGCGTTCGCGCACTTATCGCCTCACCGACAGCGTCATCGGCGCCGCCGGCGTTGCACCCGCGGATCTGTTCGACGGTATCGACACCACCCTCGCCGGGCTCGCGTCGTACGCCGGATCGGGACCGTCTGCCGACCTGACGAGCGGCCTGGCGGCGATTGCGGAGGCGGTGACCGCGGCCACGCGTGCTCTGGAGAGCGGCGGCCCCGGCGCAGCCGCACCGCCGCTCGCTCGCGGACTCGGCGCCGTGCGTGCGCTGCGCGCCCGGCTCAAGGAACTGACCATGGATCCCGAGGCGCGGTACGAGGTCGACTTCAGGCTCGCGCAGAAGGAACCGCAGTTCGAGGACGCGCTGCTGCTGACGCATGGAATCCGTGTCGAGGCGCTCGCCGACGACGGAACGGTCGTCCCCGGACAGCCGGTGAAACTGACCGTCGTCGCCGGCAACAACGGGGCAGCCGACGTCATCCTGAGCTCGGTGGCGTTCGCGGGTTTCGATCGATCGTCGGCGGAGTGCAGCGGTGCCATTCCTGAACGCGGGGCAAAGTCGTGCACTGCGAATTTGACGATCGGCAAGGCGCCGTTTTCGACGCCCTACTGGACGCTGCGGACCGATGCCGCGCGCTACGATTTCGAATCCGACGTGCCGTTTGGCGTCCCGTTCCGTCCGTCGCCGTTTGTCGCGACGGTCGCGTTGACCGTCAGCGGGGCGCAGATTACCGTGCGGCGCCCCGTGGAGTTCCGTTACAGCGATCTGTATGCCGGCGAGAAGCGGATGGAGCTCCAGATCGTGCCGCCGTTCAACGTGCGCGTCACGCCGGCGATCGCGGTCGTCCCTGCCGCGAATAGTGTCGGTCAGACGGACCGGCCGACTTCCCGAACCATCGACGTTTCGGTGACCAACAACCTCAAAGGCGCCGTCGCGGCGTCCGCGACACTGAAGGTGCCCGCTGGCTGGCGTGCGACGCCGGCGACGGCACCCGTGAGCTTCGCTCGCGCCGAAGAATCGGCGACCGTGTCGTTCACGCTCACGCCTCCTCCACGGGTCGCCGTCGGTGAGTACAGCGTCGAGGCGGCCGTCGCGAGCGCGGACGGATCGCGGACATCCTCGACCGGATACGAGGTCGTCGAGTATCCGCACATCCACCGTCGCCATGTCATCGAGCCGGCGCGGACCACGGTCAAGTCAATCGACGTCACGATCGCGCCGGGGCTGCGCGTCGGCTACGTGATGGGCGTCGGCGACGAAATGCCCGCCGCGATCCAGCAGCTCGGCGCAGAGTTGCACCTGATCGACGAACATGAACTGGCGTCAGCCGACCTCTCACGTTTCAACGTCCTCGTCACCGGCGTACGGGCCTACGAGCGGCGTCCGGACCTGCGCGCGAACAACAACCGGCTGCTCGAGTACGTGCGGAACGGCGGCGTCATGCTCGTGAACTACAACAAACTGGAGTTCAACGAGGCACAATACGGGCCGTACCCGGCGAAGAATGGCAACGACCGGATCACCGATGAGAATGCGCCCGTCGACGTGCTGATGCCGGCGCACCCGGTATTCAACGTCCCGAACCGAATTGGGCCGACCGACTGGGCCGGCTGGGTCCAGGAGCGCGGCACCTACTTCCTCGCCGAGCGCGATCCGCGCTACGTCGATCTGGTCCGGATGACCGACCCGTTTCCGCTGAACGCCGGACCGAAGACGGGGGCGCTGGTGGAGGCGCAGTACGGGAAGGGGCGATGGATATACATCGGCCTCGGGTTATGGCGACAGCTGGCCGCCGGCACCAGTGGCGCGTATCGATTGCTGGCGAACCTGTTGAGTCTGGGTCGTCATGGCGGGGTCTGAAGACCCCGCCCTACGCCGGGTGGCGGGCGTAAACGTCGCCAAATCTCGTAGGGCGCGGCTTTAGCCCCGCGAAATGACGATGCGATTTTCTCCTGAATACATCGCGTGCGTTCTCAACGAGAACTTCGAGGACGCGAAGGCTCTCTTCCTGTTGCCGCTGATGCGCATTCACTATGCGCATCTCGTGATGCTGACCGAACGCGCGATCATACCCGCGGCGGCGGCGCGAGCGATTCGTGACGCGCTCGACGCGATCGAGATCGACGACGTCCGTAAGGCGGTGTTCGACAGCCGATGCGAGGATCTGTTTTTCTTCGTCGAGCGCCTGATTGTGGACCGCTGCGGCGAAGAGGCGGCCGGGCGCCTCCACACCGCGCGCTCGCGTAATGACATCGACATGACGATGTATCGCATGCAGCAGCGTGAGTTGATCCTGGCGTTGGACGCGGCGACGCTCCGTCTCCGCGCGGTGCTGCTCGACCTCGCCGACGCGCACCGCGAGGACGTCTTCGCCGCGCACACGCACACCCAGCCGGCCCAGCCCACCACGGTTGCGCACTACCTGCACGCGGCCGTGGAACAGCTCGAGCGCGATACGCGGCGTCTTCGCGCATCCTACGCGACGACCAATCTGAACCCGCTCGGCGCCTGCGCGATTACCGGCACCGGCTTTCCCATCGATCGTTCGCGTACCAGCGAGCTCCTCGGATTCGACGGCCCAACCGGCAACACCTACGGCAGCATTGCGACGGTCGATTACCTGTTGGAGAGCGTGTCTGCGGCAGCGGTCCTGCTCACGGGGCTCGGCCGAGTCGTGCAGGACCTTCTGCTGTGGTGTACGCCCGAGTTCGGTTACCTGCGGCTCGCCGACGAGTTCGTGCAGTCGAGCAGCATCATGCCGCAGAAGCGCAACCCGGTCGCGCTCGAGCACACCCGCGCGATCGCCAGCAAGGCGCTCGGCCAGGCCAGCGCCATCATCCTGGCCGTCCACAACACGCCGTTCGGCGACATCGTCGACACAGAGGACGATCTGCAGCCGTTGGTGGTGTCGATGTTCAGCGATGCCGGGCGGGCGGTGCGGCTGGTGACCGCCGCGATGACGACGGCGCAGTTCAACCGCGTGAGGCTTGCGGAGCGGGCGGCGGAGGGATGGATTACGGTCACCGAGTTGGCCGACACGCTGACGCGCGATCATGGTGTGCCGTTCAAGACCAGTCACACCATCGCGACGCGTCTGGTCGCCGAATCGGCGAAGCGCCCGTCCGAATCCCGCGCCATGCTTCTGCGCGAGGTGTCCGCGTCAATGCTCGGCGCGCCCATCGAGTACGACGATGCGGCGCTGATGGAGATCCTGGACCCGCGTCACTTCGTGCGGGTGCGGACGACGCCTGGCGGTCCAGCACCGTCCGAGATGTCGCGGGCGATTGCGGCGTCGCGCGACGCGCTGAATTGCGATGAGCGCTGGCTGGAGGCAGGTCGAGCGAAGCTCGCCGCGGCCGATCAGGCGCTCACGGCCGCGTCAGCGGCGCTGTGAAGGGCTTCAGGACTTCAGGGCTTCATGAAGCCGTGGAGCCGTGAAGCCTTGAAGCCGTTCTTCCGAAGAGCCGCTCGAAGTTCCCGGTGAAAATCTTTTCGCTGACGCTAGCCTCCACGCCAAGCTCGTCGAGCACGGTTCGCTGCGCTCCGTAAAGAACGCGGCGCCAGCCGCGGGGAAAGAACGACGAGTCGGAGCCGAAGATCAGCCGCTCGGGGCCGGCTACGGCAAGTGCACGCCGGAACACCTCGGTCAGTGTCAATCCTGGCACGAACTTCACCCACGCGTTCGAGCTCGAGGTGTCGAGATGGATGTTCGGGCACGCTTCGGCCGCCATCAATGCTTCGCGGAAGAAGCCGGCGCCGAAATGCGGCACGATCACAGGAACGTCCGGGAACCGGACGCACGTCGTTGCCAGCGCCAGCGGATCGCCCAGCCGCAGGTCGAACATGCTCCGGAGGCCGAGCCTCGCTCGTGCCTCGATGCTCAGATACCCGCAATGGGCGAAGACCACGCCACGATGCGCGGCGGCGATCTCGAAGATTCGCGCCACCCGTTCGTCGTCGAGCCCGTACCGGTGCATCGCCGGGAAAAGACAGGCGCAGCGAAGCCCGAGCTGTCCGAACGCCCGTTCGGCACGCGCGGACGCGTCGGGCGCCGCAGGATTCAGCGCGAAGAAGCCCACGAAGCGGTCGGGGTGCGCAACGACCGCGGCCGCGACCGACTCCTCGTCGCCGGGCACGCTCGCGATCAACCCGACCTTCGAGACGTGGTGCCGATCGAGCTCGACGACCCACCGTTCCGCCAGTGCGTCGGCCGCACCGGGAGGATCCCATCCCAGCTCGGTCGCCATCTGTTCGGCGGACACGCCGGCACCCTGACCATATTTCTCGGAGCCGAGTGCCTGAAAAAAGCGCGCGGACAGGAAATGACAGTGGCTGTCGTTGAGGCTCCTGCCCGCGCTGGCCTGCGGATCAGAAGGCATATTCGAGCCCGATGAGCGGTGTCACTTTGTCGCGGACCCCGTGCTCGTCGAGCTTGAACAGCACCGCGACGTCCAGCAGCAGGCGCTGGAACAGGTTGGCCTTTACGCCGAACGTGCCGCTCAGCGCATTGAACGAATCGCGGCTGAAGACGATGTTCGGGAACACGGACTTGCCGTCGAGCGCGTGGAATTGTTCCAAAGTGAGCCGCTCGGACTTCAGGATGTAGCGGCCGAGCACGTCGAACGCGAACGTGAGGCGCGGATGCATGCTGACGTCGGCGCCGGCGGCGTAGCCAATCTGATCGGGGAAATCGCCGGATTCGCCGCTGGCCGGATTGCCCGCGAGGACGCTGGATCCGGTCCACTTGTAGCTGGCGTTCACGTGCGGCGATACCTTCGCGTACGCAGCCGACCAGATCACGAATGGCTGCAGCCCCGCGGTGCCTGTACCGAGCAGATTCATCTCATCGCCGGTGGGCAGCTGCACGTCGAGGCCAACCGCGACTCCCGATGAAGGCGCGTGGGCGACCCTGGCCTTCATACGCACGGTCAGATCGCCGATGCCCGTCGCCTCGCCGATCGCGGTGAACAGCCGACGGTCGCCGACGTCGCCATTCGATTGCCGAAAGAAATGCGTCAACGGATTGATCGTGCCGAGGCGGTGGATCGTCGCCTCCGAGACGACCTTCATGTACGTCGATACGACCGGCACCGCCAGCGACACGTCGAAACGATCGCTGATGCCAACCGTGATGAACGTCGTCGCCTGGCTCACGTTCGTGTGGATGGCGTTCGACGTCGTCACGACGTCCTCACGTCCGCCGCGCAGGAACGCGTTGTCGTGGGTAAAGACGGCAGGCACTTTTTGCAGATCGAGCCCCTCCACGGTGTCGAACCCGAACCGCTGGAAGGCAAACCCGAATGAGATTCGGCTCGCGCCGATCGTGTCCGCGCGTTCCGCGAGAATTGGCCCGAAGCTCTGAGTGGTCCGCTGGAACACTCCCAGCGTGGGATCGAAGTGGTAAGTGAAGCTGGAGGCCGGCGAGGGGAGCGGCACGCTGACGATCTGGCTCACGAGCGCCGTGCTGAACTGGCTGAAATTGGACTGGAAGTCGCTGGTGAAATGCGCGCTGTGAGGCTGTTCGCCTGGCAGCGTCGCCTCGCTGTCGACGACGAGACCCTTGGGGCCGTAGAGATCCGTCAACAGCGTCGCCAGACTCTTGACCGACGCCGTCAGGTTGTACGGTTCCTGCGCCTGCGCGCTCGGCGCAGCGGCGATGAGAAAGACGACCGCAGCGATCCACCTCGCCATTGAGCCTCCGTCACCGAATGTCAGTAATCACCCAGCCGTTGTTGACCCGGGCCACGCGCAGCGTTTGCAGGCTCTCGAGCGTCTGCTGGCGCCCGCCAGCCTGTATCGTGTCGCGCCGCCGCAACGCGACTGACGCGTCGTCGCCACGATGCGCAATCGACAGGACTGTCAGCGACACGCGTTGCGACGTCACGTCCCGGAAGCCTTCGCGCAGACGCCTCTCCTCCTGCGCGGTCAGATTCGGCTTGATCGCGCGGAACAGCGCGAGATCCTTCGCCTCGATTGCGCGCGCGTAATTCGCGACGAGCCTGCGGATGGCCGCGTCGTCCTCTTCAGCCGGCGTGGCCGCAGGGGCCGTCTTCGGAGGATCGGCCTTTGGCTCGGGGACCGGCGGCACGACAGGCGTGTCGGGCTTCGCGGCGGGTGTGGTTTCCGCCGGCGGCGCCGCAGGCCGGGCAGCGCTGGTCGGCGGCGGTAGGACCGGCGCGGGCTGTGGGCGCGGGACCGACTCGGGCGGCGCGGCCGGGACCGTTGTTGCCGGTTCCGGAGCCGCGGGCGGCGGAGCCGGTGGCGCGACCCGCTGCTGAGCGCGACCTGGCGTCGCACGGACCGGCTGATTCTGCGCTCCCGTCGAATCCCCCACCGACCGGTTGCGTTTGTTGTCCCGGGCGTCCGCTTGTTGCGCGCGCAGCTCCGAGACCCGGTAGCTCAAATCGGCGACGCTCGCTGACGCAGGATCGATGCCGCGGGCGGCATCCAGCGCGTGCGCCGCTGCCTGTGTATCTCCTGTTGACAGATGCCGACGCGCCTCGAGAATCGCGGCATCGAAACGCGCGAGCATATCGCGCGCAGTGTCGCGAATTTTCGCCGCTTCGGTGTGCCGAGGGTCGATCGCGAGGACCTCCGACGAGTACGCCAGCGCGGCGCGGTAATTCCTGGTCTCGAGACTTGATTGTGCGAGCGCCAGACGGCTCCGGATTGCGGCGTCCGAAAATACTGCTGACGGATTTGCGTCGACGGTAGGATGTGCCCGGCGTTGCCACAGCGCATACGATCCGCCCGCCACGACCGCCACGCCGACGATGGCCGCCGCCGCGATCATGACCGCGGACCTGCGCCCGCGCGCAGGCGCATCCGCCGTTATTGCGCCGCTCGCTGCCGGCGAGCGGGCCGAGTCTGCGCTGCGCGTTCCCTTTGATCCCGAGACGACGTCGACAGCCCGCGAGTGCCCCGACTCGATGTCCCGTCTCACCCGCTTCAGATCCGCCCGCAGATCAGCGGCAGACTGATAGCGGAGCTCGCGATCCTTCTCGAGGCAGTTGTTGATCACCTCTTCGAGCCGAACCGGCAGTTCGGGGTTCAGAGCGATCGGGGCGACGGGTGCGCTATTGAGAATCGCCGACAGGATCACCGCCGACGTCTTGCCCGTGAACGGCTGCCGCCCGGTGGCGCACTCGTAGAGCACCACGCCGGCTGAAAACAGATCGGTCCGCCCGTCCAGCTCTTCTCCAGTTGCCTGTTCCGGCGACATGTAGGCGATGGTGCCGAGCGTGATCCCCGCAACCGTGGGATCGGGCGTACGCGTCGTGTTGCCGGAATTCGCAAAAAGAGAGGTCAGCTTGGCCAGCCCGAAGTCGAGAATCTTCACCTGGCCGCGCTCGGTCAGGAAGATGTTGCCCGGTTTGATATCGCGGTGAATCACACCCACGCTGTGTGCCGCGTCCAGGGCGTCGGCGATCTGAATGCCGATGTCGACGAGCTGAGAAACCTTGAGCGGCTTTCCCCCGAGGCGTTCGCGCAGCGATTGACCCTTCATCAGTTCCATGACGATGAAGGGATGGCCACCGTGTTCGTCGATGTCGTAGATCGTGCAGATGTTGGGATGGTTCAGCGCGGAGGCGGCGCGTGCCTCCGACCGGAGCCGGTCGATGGCCTGCTGCGAATGGGCGAGATCTTCCGTGAGGAACTTGAGCGCTACCGGCCGTCCGAGCCGTACGTCGTCGGCGCTGTAGACCACTCCCATGCCGCCAGAGCCGAGCTGGCCGACGATGCGGTAGTGCGAGATGGTTTCGCCGGCAAGCATATACCCACGCTGACGCTGAGTGCGTCGGTGATCATACTTCGCGCCTGTCGCAGCGACAATCCGGTACGGTCGAACCGAACCGTCCTTCGCCCAAGCTCAGGACGGCCCTGAGGACGTCGGCGGCGACGCGCCGCGATGCCTACATCGTCACAATCGAGTGACGGCCCAGCTCGATCGGGAGCGCCTGTATCAGCGCATCAACGAAGCCGGGGCCATAGCGATTCAGGAAGAATACGGTCGTCAGCGCACGCTCCTGTGGCTGGCCGAGCGGGAAGATCTGCGACTGCGCTCGAGTGAACTGCCGGCGCAGCGTCTCGTCGCGGCGCTTCGCCGCCTGAATCACCTTGTTCTGCAGCGCGCGCAGGTCGTGCTCCATCTTTCCCAGCGTGGTCTTCGCCGCGCCCGCGAGCGTCGGATCCAGTGACGGCATCGCGTCGATGACGCGGCGGAACACCGCAGGCAGGGCCGCCTCGGCCTCCTTCAACGACTGATTCACTTCGACGGGGAGCTGTGCCTCGAGCAGCCGATTCAGCGCTGATTCGTCGCGCACCTGGAGCTGCTCGAGCGGCACCGGATACTTCGCCAGAAAACGCGACGCCGCGGTATCGATGACGGTCGCGGTCGCGCGCGGATGAATCAACGGCATCGGGATGTCGAAATGCTCGTAGACGCCGCGCATCTGCCCGAGATAGGCGAGCTCGCTCGGGCCCGATACATAACAGATTGTCGGAAATAGCGTGTCCTGGACGATGGGACGCAGCAGGACATTGGGGCTGAAGTGCGAGGGATCGCGCTGCGCTTCCTGCACCAGCTCGTCGAGCGTGACCGTGCGCTCGCCGATGACACAGCGATCGCCGTCGCGCCGGATGGGCTGCCGCTTGCCGTTCAGGTAAAACAGGGACACGCTGTCGGGCACGGGCACGACCTGCGCCGCGTGGCCGCGCACGCCGAGCGCGTCAGCGGCTTCAGCCGCGAGCGAGGCCGTGCGTCCAGGGGCGCTCAGCTCGCGCACGAACACCCTCGACGCAAGCGGTTTCGCGTTCCTGTCGGTGGAATCGAACACGATCAGCCCGTGCGGCCCGAGTACCGCTTCCATCCAGCGCGCGAACGCGTCGGCCATGCCCGTGCCGCTGCGATACGCCGCGCGCGTGACCTCGCTCATCCACGGCGTGAAATCTGTCTGAGGGAGCGCTCCGAACAGTTCCCGTATCGACGCCTCGACCCGATCGTCGAGGATCAGCGATGCGATGGGCAGCTCGCCTGCGCCTTCGGGATCGGCGAGTGTGATCGTCCGCGGCTGGAATTCCGGATCCAGAATCGTCGCGCTGCGGATCTCCTCCCAATCGTGGTCTTCTGCATCCACCCAGAAGACCGGCACCACCGCGAGGCCGTGTTGTTCGGAGGCGCGCTTCGCCAGCTGGATTGCCGTGATCGCCTTGAGCAGCGTGAACAACGGGCCGCCGAAGACGCCCGCCTGCTGGCCCGTCGTCACCGCGACAGTTTCAGGATCGGCAAGACGTAGCGCTGATGCGCGCGCCTCGGGCGGGGCACCGCGGCGTTCCTGCTGGGCTGCAACGATGCGAGCGATCGCGGCGGAGTTTCGCGGATGCGCCCGCGATCGGCGAATCGCCTCGGTCCAAGACTCGTTCGAAGCAGGATTCCCCGCGTACAACGGGGCGAGCGTGTCGTAGTCGTACGCGTATGCGCCGACGAGGGACCGAATCCAGCTGATCGTTCGAACGTCGACGGCCATTGCCGCGGCGCCCCCCGCAGCGGACACCGCTGCGGGCGACGCGTGGGAATCTGAAGTGGTTGGATCGGCTGACACCGTTTCGTACTTTCTCAGAGTTCGAAAATAAGTCAAGAAGGCGTCCGGTCTGTGTTACATTTTTTTAATTCCTCCCGTGGAATGACCAGAGACGATCCGGCCTTCGCTCCACCTCCCGCCTTCGGGCCGTTTCGGGTCCTGCATCAAATCGGCATTGGCGCTCTCGGTCCGGTGTTCCGCACCTACGAGCCGACGAGGGATCGCCTCGTCGCGGTGAAACTCTTCCGGCTCGATATCACGCCCGAGCAGGCGCAGGCGCTCGCGGATGAACTGGCGCGCGCGTGTGACGCAGGTCTGTTTCATCCGTCCCTGGTCGAGCCGATCGCGGCCGGAGTTCAGGGAACCGCCGCCTATCGCGCGGAGGAATACGTCGCCGGCGAATCGCTCGACGTCGCGATCCGCCACTACGCGCCGGCGCCGCTCGAGAAGGTGCTGCCGTTCATCACCCAGCTCGCGGCAGCGATCGATTTCGCGCGGACCGCGGGGGTGGGGCATGGCGCCCTGCACCTGCGCGACGTGTTCGTCACGCCGGACGAGGCACGGGCCAGCGGATTCGGGGTGGTCGAATCGCTGGAGCGCGTCGGGCTTCGCGCGCCGGTGCGGCGGCCCTATAGCGCGCCGGAGCGAATTGCGGGAGCTGCGTGGGGCACGCCCGCCGACGTCTTTTCGCTTGCCGCGATCACCTACGAGCTGCTGACCGCGCGACGCCCATCAGGAACAGGTGCGCAGATCGGTGCGCTGTCGGGCGAGCACGTCGGCGGGAACGCGGCGGCGATCCACGCCGTTTTGGCCAGGGCCATGGACGAGGATCCGGCGCGGCGTTACGCGACCGCGCTGGCGCTCACGTCCGCACTCGAGGCGGCGGGTCGGGGCGCGGGCGCAGATATGGTGACGCCGGTCGGTGCAATCAGCCCCAGTGGCTGGTCTGACCTGGCCGCCAACGCTTCTTCCGCCGCTGCGCCTATCTCTTCGTCGAGACCTGCGCATAGCGCGAAGAGCGAAGTCGCGCCGCCGCAGGTCGAACTGATCGAAACTGAACCCGATCCGCAGTTCGCGATGGAGCCAGAGGTCGAAAGCGTTGTCGACCTGCCGAAGCCCGTCCAGGTGGCGCCGGTGCCAGAAGAAGTCGCGCCGGTGCCAGAAGAAGAGGAAGAAGAAGAACTGAGAGACGTGGCGGCGTCTGGACCGACGATTCTCGACAACGAGCCAGCAACGATCGAAGACGCCACAAGAGGCGCTGAGCCTCCAAGAATGTGGCAGTACGAGCCGCCGGCGGAGCAAGCGCCGGTCATGAGAGCATACGGGTTCATCGAACCGGAGCGGCCGCGGGGTCTCGTCGTGCCGGTTGCGCTCGGTGTGCTGATTGGTATGCTCATCGGTCTGGCGGGCGGCTACGCGCTCGCGAGCCGCTGGCGGACTGAGCCTGTGCAGGAGGCGAGCACTGCGGCGCGTCCTCCGCAGGTGGCGCCCGGCACATCCGCGACGCCTTCGCAACCGCAGCGATCGGGGCGGGCGTGGAGCGAGCAGGCGGTCGCGCAACCGGCCGCGCCGCCACGCGCCTCAGAAACGGCACCGCCGCCGCGGCCGACGCGAGGGTCACTGACGATTGAATCGACGCCGAAGAATGCGGCGGTGACGGTCAATGGCAGGTGGCGAGGACGCACGCCGGTAACGGTGACCGACCTCGCGTTCGGCACGCACACCGTTCGGATCGTCCAGCCGGGCTTCAGCATCGCGCGGCAGCTGGTCACGCTGTCGACGGCGCAGCCGTCGCGGACGCTAAGCTTCCAGCTGGAGCGCCCCGGCAGGCCGGCACCCGCACCGTCGGCGGCCCGCGCGCCGGTCATCCACGGTGCACAGGCGGGATCTCTGTACGTCGCCTCGAATCCACCGGGAGCGCGTGTGTTCGTCGACGGCAAGCCGGTCGGTACGGCGCCGGTCAGAGTTCCCGAAGTCCCGAGCGGCCCGCACGTCATCCGCCTCGAGCTGCCCGATCATCGCATCTGGTCGACCAGCGAACGCGTCACGCCGGGGCAGGAGACCCGCGTGGCCGGCTCACTCGAACGCATACAATGAAGGCCACACTCGCACTCGAAAACGGCATTTGGTACGAAGGCGAAGCGGCGGGGGCCACCGGCGAAGCCGGCGGCGAGGTCGTCTTCAACACCAGCCTGACCGGCTACCAGGAAATCCTGACCGATCCTTCTTACGCGGGGCAGATCGTCACCATGACGTGTCCCGAGATCGGCAACTACGGCATCGCCCCGGAGGACGGGGAATCGCGCGAGCCACAGGTGGCGGGGTTCATCGTCCGCGACGAGTCGCCAATCGCGAGCAACTGGCGCGCCGATTCGACGCTGCGCGACTACCTGGTGCGCAACAACGTCGTGGCGATCTCGGACGTCGACACGCGCGCACTGACCCGCGTCCTGCGATCGGCCGGCGTCATGCGCGGCATCATCGCCACCGGCGACGTCGATCCGCGCCACCTCGTAGACAAGGCGCGCGCGCTGGCGCCGATGGAGGGATCGGACCTGGTGATCGGGGTCACGTGCGACGCGCCGTTCGACTGGGCTCCCGCGGCCTCCGACGAATTCACAATGTCACCCGAGCGGCGGTCGAAACGGCCGCTGCGGATCGCGGCCTACGACTTCGGGATGAAATGGAACATCCTGCGCCGGTTCACAGCCTACGGCTGCGATGTGCGGGTGTTTCCGGCGACCGCACCGGCGTCGGACCTGCTGGCGACGAGCCCGGACGGTGTCTTCCTCAGCAACGGGCCTGGCGATCCGGCGGCGCTCAACTACGCCATCAAAAGTGCGCGCGACCTGGTGAAGAGCGATGTCCCGGTATTCGGCATCTGCCTCGGACACCAGCTGCTGTCGCTGGCTATGGGCGGCTCGACGTTCAAGTTGAAGTTCGGCCATCGTGGGGCGAACCATCCGGTGAAGGAGCTCGAGACCGGGAAGGTCGAAATCACGTCGCAGAACCACGGGTTCGCCGTCGATCCGGAATCGCTGCCGAAGGACGTGAAGGTCACGCACGTCAACCTGTACGACGGCACCGTCGAAGGGCTGCGCCACGAGACCAAGCCGGTGTTCTGCGTGCAGTACCATCCCGAAGCGGCCCCCGGGCCGCACGACGCCGATTACCTGTTCCGACAGTTCCTCGATGAAATGGAAAAGCGAGCGTAATGCCCAAGCGGACTGACATCAAA
>JBKPLP010000197.1:0-16982 GCA_046731735.1 Acidobacteriota bacterium | reverse complement strand
AGCCGCTGCACGCCGGCCTGCGGCGTTTCGTGCAGGATCTGAACCGCATCTACGCGACCGAGCACGCGCTGCACGAGGTCGACTTCGACGGCGCCGGGTTCAACTGGATCGATTGCAACGACAACGAGAACAGCGTCGTTTCCTTCGTCCGGCGCGCGCGCGACGGCAACGATTTCGTGGCGGCGATGGTCAACTTCACCCCCGTGCCTCGCGAGGGATATCGCGTCGGCGTGCCCGTCGCCGGCCCCTACCTCGAGCTCGTCAACAGCGACAGCGACGTCTATGGCGGGAGCAACGTCGGCAACGGCGGTGTCGTGTTCACCGAAGCGATTCCGTCGCACGGGTACGAGCAGTCACTGCGTTTGATCCTGCCGCCGCTCGGCTTCCTGATTCTGAAACCGGCACGATAGTGACGGACTTCGCTGCTTACGCTGCGAAGAAAGTCCGCGAGGCCGAGGCAGCGCCGATTGCGCGACTCTCGACCGTCGAGGACCGCTCCGCCGCCTTCGACTGCGTGCAGATAGGCAACGCGTGGACGCAGGAGCACTACGACGGGTTGTTCGACCTGCCCCTCCGGACCGAGGCGGATGTGCCGTCCATCTCGCTATGCTTCGTGCAGTCGCGAGACGGCAACACGGGCGCTTCCAACCCTGAGGTCCTGGGAGGGGGGCCTACCGATAAGCATCTGATCTACGAAGGGCTGTCGCGCGTTGCCGCGGACGGCGTGATGGCCGGCGCGGCAACGGCTGAAGGAACAGGAACGTTCTTTTCGGTGTGGCATCCGCAGCTGGTCGCGCTGCGGCGTGCGCTCGGTCTGCCGCGTCACCCGGCGCAGATCGTGCTCACCGGCCGGGGCTGCATCGATCTGGAGCGCACGCTGCTCTTCAACGTTCCCGACGTTCCGGTCTACATCATCGCGGCGCCAGGCGCCTGCGAGCGCCTCGAGGCGGCGGTATCGCGGAGCCGGACGGTCGAACTGATCCCGATGCACGGCGACGCGCTGCGCGCGCCGCTCGTATATCTGCGGCAGGAGCGCCGCGTCGGCCGCATTTCCTGCATCGGTGGCCGGGCGACGGCCACCGCGCTGCTGGATGGAGGGTTTGTCCAGGACGTCTGTCTGACGACTACCGCGCGCGCCGGAGGAGAACCCGGCACGCCGTATTACGTTGGCAAGAACCAGCTGCCCCTGCAGCTGATGGTGCGAAAGCGCGCCGACGATGCCGACTACCCGATCACGTTCGAGCATTTCGCAGTTGGCTGACGCCGGGGCGTAAAGCCCCGGCCTACGCCGTGGGGCGGCCTGATGCCGGGGCGTAAAGCCCCGGCCTACGGCGTGGGGCGGCCTGACGCCGGGGAAAGCCCCGGCCTACGGCGTGAAGCCCCGGCCTACGGCGTGGGGCGGCCCTTTACGGGCCGCCTTGAATGGTTACCAGCCGGTCCAGTCCATCCTGTATCTGCGGCGCAGATCCCGCTGAACGCCCGGATAGACGTCTGCGGCCCGCGCGGCCTCGTCTGCCTGCGCCATCGCCGCCCGGATGCCCTCGGCGATCTTCGTGACGTCGGCCAGCCATTGAGTGCACTGCACGTCGGCGCTGTTGATCGCCGGCGCGTGGTTCCACACGCCGAACCACTCGCGATCACCGCCGTTCGGAGCCACGGTCGGCTTGCACGAGGCGCGGAAGCGCTGCCAGTAGTCGTCCAGGGTGTCGGCCCGCCTGGCGGCTGCCTGCAACACGCGTTCGTACTGCGCTGCCCCTTGATCCCGCATCGCGTCCGTCTGCGATTGCGCAGGGCCGAATGCGCTCGCGAGCGGGTTCTGTTGCTGGGCTGAAGCCGGTGGTGCTGCGCGTTCCAGCGGCTTGCCCTCGAGAATAGGCCGGGCGTGGTCGACCGCCACCGCAAACCCGAGCGACTCGGCGCCGGCAGGCGCCATCTTCAGAGTCGTGATGCCGAGAACGCGCCCGTAGCGGTCGAGCAACGGGCCGCCGCTGTTCCCGCGGTTGATTGCGGCGTCGGTCTGGATCAGCACAACGCCACCCGCATTGCGGATGCCGCTGACGATGCCCCGCGTCACCGTGTTCTGAAGCATGCCGAGGGGCGAGCCTATCGCGATCACTTCCTGGCCCGGCCGCGCCGCGTTTGCCGAGCCGAGCTGTAAGGTCGGTTGTGCGGCGCGCGGCGTGTTCACCCGGACGATTGCGAGGTCGACCGTGGGCTCCGTTCGGATCACGCTGGCCTGCAGGCTGCCGCCATCCGGCATCTTCACCGTCACGCTGCTGTTTCCCTGGACGACGTGCGCGTTCGTGAGAACTGTGTCAGGCGTCACGAAGAAACCGCTGCCCCGTCCTGACGCCGTGTCGATGAGCACGACGGCCGCCATCGCACTGCTCACGACTTCTTCGAGCGACGACGGGGCCGCAACTGGAGCGGGCGCTGCCATCGTTGCCGCAGGGGGGACTGGAACAGGAAGCGGTATGCGTGTAGCCGACGAGGACGGAACCGGAGAATCGGGTTTGGCCGGCGCTTTCGCCACAGCCGCCGTCGGCGGCGGTCCGGCATCGCTGGCCGGTTTCATGAAGAACCACACGGCGCCTCCGCCGGCAACAGCGGCGGCGATCACGAGAATTCCCCACGGCGCTGCCGACGACCGCGGTTCCGCGACGCTGTCTGGCACGGAGTCATCCGCGGCGGCTGGCGACGACCCGAATGTGTGGCCGCAGCGGCACCGATCGATATGCCGCGGTACCTTCCGGTCGCACGCCGGGCAGCTCCGGGCCGTCAGCGGCTCATTTTCTCGATGCGGTCCCATTCGTCATCGCTCACCGGCATCACCGACAACCGTGGCACGCGCGTCAGTGGAAACAAAGCGAAGTACTTATCGGCTTTGACGGCGGCGAGCGTGACAGGCTTCGGCAGCTTCCGTACGGGATTGACGTCCACCGCATAGAACTTGCCCGACTGATCCGCGGGATCGGGGTAGGCATCCGCAGCAGCCTTCGCGATACCGACGACTGCTTTCTCGTCACCGGTGTGATAGAAGAAGATGCGGTCCCCCTTCTTCACCGACCGCAAGTGCTTCTGCGCCACCGGATTCCTCACGCCGGTCCATGACGTCTTGCCGTCGCGGGCGAGATCGTCGTAGCTGTAGTGCGTCGGCTCTTCCTTGAACAACCAATTCATACGTGCATGGTACATTGCCGATTGAGGATTTCGCTATGGATTGGGCCCACCTTCGACTGACCGACCGCATCAAGCCCGGCGTGCGCGTGCTCTTCGTCGGCATCAATCCCGGTGTGCGTTCTGCACAGACCGGCCATCATTTCGCCGGGTTTTCGAATCGCTTCTGGAAGCTGCTGACCGAATCACGCCTGGTGCCCGAGCCGATCACTTATCGTGACGATGCGAGGTTGCCCGAATTCGGGTTCGGGATCACGAACCTGATCGCGCGCCCGAGTCCAGGGATCAACGATCTGGTGTCCGCCGAGTACGTGGAGGGCTGGCGAATCCTCGATCGCAAGATTCGCCGCTACAAGCCGCAAGTCGTTGCCCTTGTCGGCATCACGCTGTTCCGCGCGATAGAACCGCTGCTGGCGGGCGCGGCGGGCTTGCCTCGTCGAAGCCACGTAGTGGTGAAGCCGGGAGCGCAGCCGGTCAGGATCCACGGCGCGCGCGTGTTCGTCCTGCCGAACCCGAGCGGGCGGAACGCCAACTTCAGTTACGCGGAGATGCTCGACGCCTTCGTCGCGCTCAGGCGCACGGTCACCGCCTCCGCTGAAGCTACGGCGAGTCCGCCGCAGCCTGGGCGAAGGCGGACGGCCGGCGGCATCGAGGCCGTCAGTGTGCCGCGGCCGCCGCGCGCCCTCGCGGACGCCGCATCAGCAGCACGAGCGGCAGCAGCAGCAGAAAAATCCCGCCGAGCAACCGGAACAGATCCACGAACGACACCATCGCTGCCTGACGCTGGACGGCGCCGAACAGCGCGGCATACGCGCGCTGGGTCGCGGTCACCGGATCCGCGCCGGATGCGATGAATCCCTGGCGCGCGGCTTCGAACGACGCCTGCGCGGCCGGCGAGAACGGCGTGACGTGAGCCCCCAGCACATTCACGTACTCCTGCTGGTTGCGGGCGAGCAGCGTTCCGGTCGTCGCGATGCCGATCCCGCCGCCCAGGTTCCGCATCAGGTTGAACAGACTCGTTGCATTGCCCATCCGCTCGCGCGGAATCGGATCCATGCTGATCGTCGTCAGTGGCACGAAGAGCGCCGAAAGCGCGAGACCCTGGAAGAACTGCGGCCAGAAGATGTCCCAGTACCCCGCGTTCAGGTTCAGGTGTCCGAGCCAGAACAGCGTGAACCCGCCGGCGGTGAGGCCGAACGCGACCATCTTCCGCGCGTCCACGCGCCCGATCAGCATGCCGACCACCGGCATGCCGATGAAGGATCCGAGTCCGCGCGGCGCCATCGCGATGCCAGCCTGCAGCGAGGGATAGCCGAGCAGCGTCTGCAGCATCATCGGCAGCAGCACGAGGCTTCCATACAGAACGAACCCCAGCGTGGTCATCAGGAACACACCGGTACTGTAGGTTCGGATGCGGAAGACGTGAAGATCGATGACCGGTTCTTTTGCCGCCAGCTCGCGCACGATGAATGCGATGACGCCGATGCCGCACACCACCGCGAGCGTCATGATGAACGGCGACGAGAACCAGTCGCGCTCCTGCCCCAGATCGAGTGCGAGCTGCAGCGCCCCGACCCACAGCGCCAGCAGGCCGATGCCCCAGTAGTCGATCTTGTCCGTGTCCTTGCGCAGGTAAGACGGATCGAAGACGTAGAGCTGCGTCATCACCAGCGAGACGATGCCAACCGGCAGGTTGATGTAGAACACCCACCGCCAGCTGTATGTGTCGGTCAACCACCCGCCCAGCACCGGTCCGAAAATCGGCGCGACGACGATGCCGAGGCCCCAGAAGCCCATCGCCTTGCCGCGCTCGTGCGGCGGGAACGCTTCGAGGAGCACCGCCTGGGAGAGCGGCTGCATCGCTCCGCCTGTCGCCCCCTGAAGGAGGCGGAATGCGACGAGCAGCGGGAGATTCGGCGCCATCCCGCACAGCAGGGACGAGATGGTGAAACCCGCGACCGACGTCATCAGCAGGCGCTTACGCCCGAAGTGTCTCGCCAGCCAGCCGGTCAGCGGCAGGATGATCGCATTCGCGACGAGATATGAGGTGAGCACCCATGTGGACTCGTCGATCGTCGCCGAGAGGTTGCCGGCGATGTGCGGCAGCGACACGTTGACGACGGTCGTGTCGAGGACTTCCATGAAGGTGGCGAACATGACCGCGATGGCCACGATCCACGGGTTGACGTGTCGGGGCTCGTCGGCCGCGCTCATCAGCGTGAGGTGTAGATGGTCGGCACCACCGACATGCCCGGCCGCAGGCGGTGCTCCGGATCCTGTCCGGGGTCAATCACTATCTTGACGGGAATTCGCTGCACCACCTTGACGTAGTTGCCGGTCGCATTTTCGGGCGGCAGCATGCTGAACTTCGCGCCGGTCGCGGCGGCGATGCTGTCCACCCGTCCGTTGAGCGAACGTCCGAGCGCGTCGACGTGAACCGACACGCGCTGGCCAGGCCGGACGTCCCGCAGCTGCGTCTCTTTGAAGTTCGCCGTGACCCACACGTCCTGCAGTCCGACCAGCGCGAACAGCGGTTGCCCTGGTTGAACGACCTGGCCGACTTCGACCGATTTCTTTCCGATCACGCCGGCGGCAGGGGCGACAATCGACGCGCGCTGCAGGTTCAACTCCGCCTGGGCGAGCGCCGCCTCCGCCTGCTGGACGCGCGCCCGGGCGACGTCGGCGCGGGCGCGCGTGACACGTACCTGCTGCGGTCCGGTGCGTGACGCGCTGAGCGCGGCCTGCGCCTGCGTCGCTGCGCCCTGCGACTGACGGGCGCGGCTTTCCGCGACGGCGATCGCGGCCTGCGCGGACGCCACGTCCGACCGCGCGGCATCGGCCGCGGCACGGGCGGCGTCGGCGGCACCGACCGCGGCGTCGTACTGCTGCTGCGCGATCTCCTCCTTCGCGACCAGACCCTTCAACCGCTCGACGTCACGCGCCGTCTTGGTCGCCGCGGCTTCCTTCTCGCGCAGCCGTCCCTGCGCGGCGGCCAGCTGCGCCCGGGCGGCTTCGACCTGACGCTCCGCGATCGACACACCTGCCTGCGCCTCCTCGACGCCGCCGGCGGCGCTGCGCGCGCCGGTTTCGGTCGTCACCTCTGTCAATGGAATGCCGGTCGTCGCCGCCGAGGCGTTGGCCAGCGCGTCGTTGAGCTCCGCGCGGGCGCGATCCACCGCGACCTGGTAATCGCGATGGTCGATCGCGGCGAGCACGTCGCCGGCTTTCACCGCCTGATTCTCCAGCGCGTTCACCTGCACGACGGTGCCGCCGACCCGCGGCGCGATCTGCGTGATGTGCCCGTCAATCTGCGCATCGTCTGTGGACTGGCGCCCTGACGTTCGCCACCAGAAAAGCGCGACCGCGGCGACCAGGATGAGCGCGCCGATCGCGAACCACCGGCCGCGGCCCGCGAATCTGCTCTGAACTTCGTCCGCCATCTACCTGGAACCTCCCAGAAACGACATCACCGACTGTTCGGCGGTCCCGGCCGCCCGCGCGAGCGAGGCCTTGGCAAGGTTGTGGGCGTAGAGCGCGCTGATATAGGTCTCCGACGCCACCGCGACCGATTGCTGTGCCTGAGTCACTTCGAGGCTGCCGGCCACACCGGCCGCGTATCGATCGCGTGCCTGGTCGAGCTCCTGCCCTGCCAGCGTCACGGTGGCCTGGGCGGCCTCGAGCTGCTGCGACGCCGCGCGCAGGTCGAGCAGCGCTGCCCGAACGTCGTACTCGACACGGCCGCGGAAATCCTCGAGCTCCGCCCGTCGTCGGTTCAGTTCCGCCTCCGATTCCAGGCGGCGTCCGGTTGAACGGCCGGCGTCGAAGATGGGGACGCGCAGCGTCGCGGCAACGCGGTATGTCGAATGCGAATCGGATGGAGACTGACCGAGCGTCCCGTAATCGGCGTCCATGTGCACGGTCGGCAGGTGATCCTGGGTCGCTGCGCGCTGCGATGCTTCCGCAGCGGCAAGCCGCTCGCGCGCGGCAAGATAGTCCGCGCGGTTCTCCCATGCCGTTTTCAGTACTGAATCGAGCGAGACATCCGCCAACGGCGCGTAAGGGATGCGATCGGTGAGCGTGAAGGTCTGGCCGGAGGGCAGCCCGATGGCGCGCGCGAGCTGCAGCTTCGTCTTTTCGAGGTCGTTCTCGGCGCCGATGGTGCGCAGCCGCTGATTCTGCAGTTGCACCTGTGCGCGCAGCACGTCGATACCGGCGACGACCCCTGACGCTTTCATGTCGGAGGCCTGCTTCAACAATGCTTCGGCGGTCGCCTGCTGCGCCTGCGCCGCTTCGATACGGCTCGTTGCCGCGACGGTCTCGAGATAGAGGTTCACCGCCACGAGGGTGACCAGGTCGCGTGCCGATCGGACGCCGAGCTTCTCCGCCCGTTCGTTGGCGGACGCGGCACGTGCATCGTTCAGCGCGCGGAGATCGACGATCGGCTGCGACAGATAGACGCGTGCGTCGAAGACGTTGAACGGACCGATGATCGACGGCTCGGCGGGGAAGCCGTAGGCGTCGAGGTTGATCACCTGCCGCGACGCGCTGGCCAGGGCTGACACGTTCGGGAGCAGGCCGGCCAGCGCGCGCCACCGTGCGCCATGGGCGGTCTTCACGGATTCTTCCTGCAGCAGCAGGCCGAGGTTGTACTTGAGGGCACGCTCGACGGCGTCCTTCAACGACAACGGGAGAGACTCGGCCGTCGCGGTTCCCTGCGGCGCGCTGCCGAAGAATGGGTTGTTGGGTGTCTGCGCCGCGGCCGGCGCCGTCAAGGCCAGGAGCGAAACGAGAGCCGCCGACGCACGAATCTGTCCTGTCATTCGCCTTTGCCTTTTACCTTCTACCTTTTACCTTCTACCTTTTACCTTCTACCTTTTTCCTTTTTGAAGCCCCTGCCAGATCAATCCCGCCAGAAACTGGACGTCTTCGGCGGCGTCACGGGTCCCCGGCGAGGTGATCCGGCGCGCGACCAACCCGCGGGTGATGTCGAAAATCGCGAGCGCCGTCGCCGCCGCATCGACGCGGCGGATCTCGCGCCGCCCAATCGCGCGCGCGATCGCCTGCTCGAGCCTGCGGCTCTGCCGATCGACCAGGGCCTGGAACTCGGATGCTTTTGATTTCGGGCTGGTGAGATGGCGGGCGATCGCGCCGACGTACATCCGGAAGAAATCACGGTGCTCGGAGAAGTATTCCGCGCGCGTCGTGATGAAGGCGGTGATTGCTTCCCGGAGCGCCGGCGCCTGTTTCATGGCCGCCTCGGTCCGCGCCTCGAGCTCGGCCAGGCCATGGCCGAGCGCCGCGTCGTAGATGCTCTGTTTCGAGCGGTAGTACAGGTAGGTCGTCCCCTTCGCGACGTCCGCCTCCTGCGCGATCCGCTCCATCGTGGCGGACTCGAAGCCGCACTCGCCGAAGACGCGCACCGCCGCCTTCAGCAGCGCGTCGCGGCGGTATGCGGTGAGGATGTCCTCTTTCGTTGGCGTGGTATGACCAGTCATTCAGTGCAATGACCAAAAGGTCAGTATACCGCAGGTGATAAAGTGAAAAGTGAATTGCCAAAATCGCCGTAATTGCCACCACCGCCGTAATTGCCGGGAACGGCGATAATTGAATGTCGAGCACAGGAGATGCAATGTCGGCAAGAAACGGAGACAAGTCGCGCCACGCCATCAACAAGCGGCGGGTGCGCGCCCAGCGGGTGAAGATTCGCGAACTCGTGAAGGCGAAAACGCAGGAAAAGAAAGAATTGTCAAAATCGCCGTAATTGCCAAATTGCCATAATTGGATCCCAATTACGGCGATTCTGGCAATTCTGGCAATTCTGGCAATGCGTTACGCATGCACCCCCGGGGCCTCGTGCCCCGTGCGCGCCACGTACTCGATGTACGAGCCGGGGTAGGCGTGCGGCTGTGCGTCCGTTCCCGATTCGCCGCCCAGCTCGAGCACCCGGTTGCTCAGCCCGCGCAGGAAGGTGCGGTCGTGCGACACGAACAGCATCGTCCCCTCGTAATCGCTGAGCGAGCGGATCAACATCTCCTTGGTCGCGAGATCCAGGTGGTTCGTCGGCTCGTCGAGCACGAGAAAGTTCGGCGGGTTGAGCAGCATCCGCGCCATGACGAGGCGTGTCTTCTCGCCCCCTGACAGCGCCCGGATCTTCTTCTCCACGTCGTCTCCGGAGAACTGAAAGGCCCCGAGCAGGTTGCGCAGCACGCCGGTGGACTCGTGCGGAAAGTCGTGCTCGATCTGCTGCCAGATCGTGCGATCCGGGTTGAGCAGGTCGAGCGCCTGCTGGGCGAAGTAGCCCATCTGCAGGCTTGCGCCCAGCCGAATCGCACCTGAATCCGGGTGTAACACCCCCGCGACCATCTTCAGCAGGGTCGTCTTGCCGGCGCCGTTCCGGCCCATGACGCACCAGCGTTCACCGCGGCGAATCGTCAGGTTCAGGCCGTCGTACACCACCCGTTTTCCGTACGTCTTTCGGACGTCTTCCAGGACCGCGACCTGTTCTCCGGATCGCGGCGGCTGGCGGAAATCGAAATCGACCACCTGCCGCTTCCTCGGCGGTTCGACCTTTTCGATCTTCTCGAGCGCCTTCACGCGGCTCTGCACCTGCGCCGCCTTCGCCGCGTGCGCGGCGAAGCGCTCGATGAACCGCTGCTCTTTGGCGAACATCGCCTGCTGCCGGGCGTACGCGGCTTCCTTGTTCGCGTCTCGAATCGCACGCTCGCGCTCGTAGAAGTCGTAATTGCCCGAATAGGCGGTGATTTCGCCGCCGTCGATTTCGGCGATCTTCGTGACGACGCGGTTCATGAACTCGCGATCGTGGGAGGTCATGAGCAGCGCGCCGGGGAGGGATTTGAGAAATGCCTCGAGCCAGATGATCGACTCGATGTCGAGATGGTTGGTTGGCTCGTCCATCAGCAGGACGTCCGGGCGTCCGAGCAGTACGCGCGCCATCGCCACGCGCATCTTCCAGCCGCCCGACAGCGCGCCGACGTCGCCGTCGATCGTCTCGTCCTCGAAGCCGAGCCCGTGCAGCACTTCGCGCGCCTGGCTCTCCAGCGCGTAGCCGCCGAGGTGCTCGTACTCTTCCTGCACTTCGCCGAAGCGCGCGAGGACGCGATCCATGTCGTCCGCGCGATCGGGATCCGCCATGGCCTGGTTCAGCGCTTCGAGCTCGTGGTGAAGATCCCCGACGCGCCCGCTGCCGGCGATCGCTTCGTCGAGCACGGAGCGGCCGGACATCTCTTCGACATCCTGCCGGAAGTAGCCGATCGTCAGCTTCCTCGGAACCGATACCTCACCTTCGTCCGGCGTTTCCTCTCCGACGATCATTCGGAAGAGCGTCGTCTTTCCCGCGCCGTTGGGCCCGACGAGGCCGACCTTCTCGCCGGAATTCAGCTGGAACGAGGTGTCGACGAACAACACCTGCCGGCCGTACTGCTTGCTGATGCGGGAAAACGAGATCATGTGATCAGTAAGGTGCGTACTTCACTGTCGCGCTGTGACGAGCCCACGGCAACCTCACACGAAGATCACGAAGGCCACGAAGGTCACGAAGAAAGACACAAAACCAGAAGAGAGGCTGCCGCGGCGACTCGGCTGGCCGGACGGCGGCCTTCGGCCGCCGTCTTGAGCGCGAGCTAAGATCCGTAAACCCAAGCGCCGACTGATCGGACGGGCGTTTGGGTTTACGGATCTCAGCTCCCGTTCAACCGCGCGCAGCGCGGTCCGGCCAGCCGGATTCGCGGCGCAGTCTTCGTATCTTCGTAGCTTCGGTTCTTCGTGTTACCCGTCGGGGCGTGCAGCGTGACTGCGGCTGTCGTTGTGTAAGCGTAACACGCGTCCCGGGCGCTAAACTTGGCGTATGGCTCTTGTGCGTCGCAGGCTGCGGGCGTTCGTGATGGCGGGGTCGGTCGCGCTCGGATGCGCCGTAGTCGTCTCGGCGCAATCGGGCGCCGGCGCGCCTACGGCCGCGGAGGCGCGCACGTTCCTGGACGAGGTCAACCGGGAGCTGCTGCGGCTCATCAACTACGAAAACCGTACTGGTTGGGTGCAGTCCACCTACATCACACCCGACACCGAGCTGCTGAACGCGCAGGCGAACGAGCAGCTCACCAACGCGATCACGAAGTATGCGCAGGCGGCTCGCCGGTTCGACAAGGTGACGCTGCCGCCGCTCGAGCGCCGCCAGATGCAGGTGCTTCAGAACTCGGTCACGGTGTCGGCGCCCTCAGATCCCAAGGAAGCCGAGGAGCTCGCCCGGCTGCTCGCGTCGATGGAAGGTGCCTACGGCAGTGGCAAGTACTGCCCTTCGTCCTCACCCGCCAAGGCCGCGGCGCAGGCAGACTGCCTCGACATCGAAAAGATCACCGAGATTCTTGCCGAGAACCGTGATCCGAAGCGGCTGCAGGAAGTCTGGGAAGGCTGGCACACGATTTCGATCCCGATGCGCAGGGATTACACGCGCTTCGTGGAGCTCTCGAACAAGGGAGCACGCGTGCTCGACTATCGCGACACGGGCGCGATGTGGCGTGGCAAATACGACATGCCCGCTGACGCGTTCGCGAAGGAGCTCGACCGGCTCTGGGATCAACTGCGGCCGCTCTACCTGTCGCTGCACACCTACGTCCGCGGCAAGCTGCACGAAAAGTACGGGGCCGTCGTTCCGGAGAACGGTCCGATCCCCGCGCACCTGCTCGGCAATCTCTGGCAGCAGGACTGGTCGAACATTTATGACCTGGCCGCGCCTGCCGGCGAGAAGCCGGTCTTCTCGCTCACGGACAACTTGAAGGCGAAGAAGATCGATCCGCTCGAGATGGTTCGATTCGGCGAGCGCTTCTTCACGTCGCTCGGATTCGACCCGCTGCCGAAGACCTTCTGGGAACGCTCGCTGTTCTTGAAGCCGCGCGATCGCGAGGTGGTCTGCCACGCCAGCGCCTGGGACATCGACAGCGTCGACGACGTGCGCATCAAGATGTGCATCGACGTCAACGCTGAGGACTTCATTACGATTCACCACGAGCTGGGCCACGATTTCTATTTCCGCGCCTACAACACGCTGCCGGTGGTCCTGCGCGACAGCGCGAATGACGGATTCCACGAGGCGGTGGGCGACACGCTCGCGCTGTCGGTGACGCCGGAATACCTGGTCAAGGTGGGATTGCTCGACAAGGTGCCGGGCGCCTCGGCGGACACCGGTCTGCTGCTCAAGACGGCGCTCGAGCGCCTGACGTTTCTGCCATTCGGCTTGCTCGTCGATCAGTGGCGGTGGCAGGTCTTCGCCGGACAGGTCACGCCGGAGAACTACAACCGCGCCTGGTGGGACCTGAAGCTGCGCTATCAGGGCGTCGCGCCGCCGGCGCCGCGCGGCGAGGAGTTTTTCGATCCGGGCGCTAAATATCACGTGCCGGCGAATACGCCGTACGCGCGCTACTTCCTCGCGCAGGTGCTCCAGTTCCAGTTCCACCGTGCGCTGGCGAAGACGGCTGGCTGCACGGCGCCGCTGCATCGCTGCTCGATCTACGGCAGCAAGGAAGCGGGCGCGAAGCTGAAGGCGATGCTGGAGCTCGGCGCGTCGAAGCCGTGGCCCGACGCGCTCGAAGCGCTCACCGGCCAGCGCCAGATGGACGCGACCGCAATCGCCGAATACTTCGCGCCGCTCAAGACCTGGCTCGATCAGCAGAATCGCGGTAAACCCACCGGCTGGTGACGCGGATGTGGGATTCCGGGAGCCGGGAGCCGGGATCGGGATCCGGGATCCGGGATCCGGGATCCGGGATCCGGGATCCGGGTTCCGGATCAGGGATGAGGGATCAGGGATTAGGGATTAGGGATTCGAAACAGGATTAACCCCAGGATCCCGGTCATCGCCAAAAGCCCACTCAGGCGATCGAGGAAGATTTGCTGTCGCGCCGGCGGCTCGGCCGATGCGCGGACGCGCGCGACAACGGCCGCGAGCCCGGGATCGCCGTAGGTGCCGCCGCCGGGATCGAACGCGACGGTCCGTCCCGCGCGGATCGCTTCGATGACGCCGGCTGCCGAGTACTCCCGCGCGAACAGGTAGGTGCGGCAGAGTCCCACCGGCTGGCGGAAATGAAAGTCGGTCGATCCGATTGGCGCGAGATGAGGATTGACCGTGCGGGCCGCTTGGGTGAACCGCACGAGCTCGGCGCGCGCCTGCGGGTCGCCGATGATCATCGGATGCGCGATCTCGGCGCCGTCGAGCGAGGCTTTCGCGGCCGCGTCGAATCCACCGAACGACGCCGACGGGTGCGCCGCAATCGCGACGCCTCCCTGCGTGTGAATCGCGGCAATCGCATCCGCGGCGGCCAGCGAACCCGGAATCGGCCGTTCGATTCCCACCGCCGCGATGTGATAGTGCGCCGCGGTGACCTCCTCGGCGCCGAGCACCAGAGGCGTCGCGGCGTCGCCGGAAACGAGTCGCCCCAGTCGCCCCGCGAGCCGCTGGTTGTGGTTCGTCAGCGCGATCACGTCGAGTCCCCGCCGTCGAGCCTCGTCGCGCAGCGCCCAGGACGGCAGCGCGCCGTCGCCAGGGAAGCCATGCACGTGAAAATCGCCGGCGAGCACGAAGAACTCGCCATGACGCGCAGGCGGGCGCTGTGCGACTCCCGCTCCGGCGAGCGAGCCGGCCAGTGCGCCGGCGACGAGAAGCGCCGCTGAAGCTCGCGCGATCATCTAGCCTCCAAGAAACGCGACCACGCGCGGCCACAATGCCACGGCGAACGCGAAGTACACGAACGCGATCGTCCAGGTGAGCGCCTGATGGACCGCCGTGCGCGCCCGCGCGGCGGCGGGGCGATCGCCGAGCACCACGCGGCAGAACGCCGTCGCGATGATGTTCGTCCAGACGATCGGGATGACAGCCGACACGACAATCGGCAGCTCCACTCGGCCGGGAGCAGCGGCCAGGATGCCCGCGGCGGTGACGATCCAGAGCGACCACGGCGCGTGTCCCATGAACCACAAGTCGAGCCGCCGGCCGAGCGGAATCGACCGCGATGCGGCGGACCGCATGATCGCCGCCGCCGTCGCCATCTGCAGCAGGGGAACGAAGCTCCAGCAGACGAAACCACTCACGAGCAGGCCGATGGTGGCGTGGCCGGTGGCGGAGAAGGCGGTTGCAGTACCCAGGACCAGCGCGACGAGGGCAGGGCGGCGAACGGCAAGCCACGCCCCGCGTGCCGGCTGTCCCAGAGCCTCCGCGTAGGCCCGTCGCGGCGCCGCCATGACCCGCAGGTCGTCGGAAAACGGCATGAATGTATGATGCGGACGTGAAAAAGATAGATCGAGACGTGCTTGATTCCACGGAATTTCGCGGGCTCGTCTGGCGGCGCTGGCGGGTCTCGCTCGTGCTGACGCTGCTGCTGTTCCTGCTTTATTACGGCTACATCCTGCTCATCGCCGCCAATCGGCAGCTCGTCTCGGCCGCCGTGCAGGGCTCGACGACGATTGGGATCGTGCTGGCCGCCGGGGTCATCGTGGGCGCGTGGGTGCTGACGGCCGCGTACGTCGTATGGGCCAACCGGCATTACGATCCCGCGGTCACCCAGCTGCGCGAGCGGATCATGGCGGAGTAGCGCATGCAGACGGCGCTCGGCTCACCCACGATTTCCGCGGTCCTCTCGTTCCTCGTCATCGTCGCGCTGACGCTCGCGGTCACCTACTGGGCGGCGCGCCGCACGCGGTCCACGCGCGAGTTCTACGCGGCCGGCCGCTCGGTCAGCCCGCTGCAGAACGGTCTGGCGCTGGCCGGCGACTACATGAGTGCCGCATCGTTTCTCGGCATCACCGGTCTCGTCGCGCTCCGTGGCTACGACGGGATGATTTACGCCACCGGTTGGCTGGTCGGCTGGCCGGCGCTGATGTTTCTCATCGCCGAGCCGCTCCGCAATCTCGGCAAGTTCACCTTCGCGGATGTCGTGGCCTTCCGGCTGCGACAGGTGCCGGTGCGAATCGCGGCGGCATTCGGCGCGATCCTGACCCTCCTGTTCTACGTCCTCGCGCAGATGGTCGGCGCGGGAAATCTGATCGCCCTGATGTTCGGGCTGCGCTACGAGTGGGCGGTCATCGGTGTCGGCGCCGTGATGCTCGCATACGTGCTCTTTGGCGGAATGATCGCGACGACGTGGGTGCAGATCATCAAGGCGATCCTGCTGCTGTTCGGGGTGACGCTGCTGACGCTGCTGGTGCTGTCGCGATTCAACTTCTCGCCAGACAGCCTGTATGCCGCGGTCGCCAGCCGCTACGGCCATGCGGCGCTCGAGCCTGGCGGGCTCATCAGCGATCCGATTGATGCGGTGTCGCTCGGGCTGGCGCTGATGTTCGGGCTGCTCGGACTCCCGCACATCCTGATGCGCTTCTACACGGTTCCTGATGCGCGCGCGGCGCGCACCTCGGTGCTCTATGCGACGGGGTTCATCGGCTACTTCTACTTGATCATCCCCATCGTCGGATTCGGCGCGTCCGCGCTGGTCGGCCGGGAGATCGTCAGGAAAGTGGATGCCGGCGGAAACATGGCGGCGCCGCTCGTCGCCGAACTGCTGGGCGGCACGCCGTTTCTCGGCTTCATCGCCGCGGTGGCGTTCGCGACCATCCTCGCGGTCGTCGCCGGGCTGACCCTGGCCGGCGCCAGCGCGCTGTCGCACGACATCTTCACGCACGCGATTCGGAAAGGGGCCGCCTCCGAACACGAACAGATTCGCGTCGCGCGTATCGCCACCTTGGCCTTCGGCGTCGTCGCCGTCGTCCTCGGGATTCTGTTCAAGGGTCAGAACGTCGCGTTCATGGTCGGTCTCGCATTCGCGATTGCTGCGAGCGGAAACTTTCCCGCGTTGCTGCTGTCAATCGTGTGGTCGCGATTCAACACCGCGGGAGCGGTGTGGTCGATCCTGACCGGCGCGCTGCTGTCCGTGATCCTGATCGTTCTGAGCCCGACAATCTGGGTCGACCTGCTGCATCACCGAGCGGCGATCTTCCCGCTGCGTAATCCCGCGATCGTGTCGATGCCTGCAGGGTTTGTCGCGGGATTCATCGCGTCGCTGCTGACGTCGGAGCCCGACGCGGAGGCAAAGTTCCACGACGAGAAGCTGCGCACCTACCTGGGAATCGGAGCCGAATAAGGTTCACGCGTCAGCGTCGCCAGTCAGTGGCCCGCCGGCCGCCGCGTCGCCACGGAGCGCGGCGGGAAGACTGACGCCGATCGCGAATCTGCAACAGCGTCGCCGTCGAGGCCATCGGAGTCGGCCGTACGTCGACGAGACGTTCGACGCGGCAGATGTACAGCATGTTCGCGGCGCTGAGATGTTCCTGGGGGCTATTCATCCTCATCGGTGCAGCTCGATCCCGCAAACGCAACCTCATCTCGTGGACGACGCGCCGTCCGGGTTTTCCGGCCGCGAGTGTGTCAACGGTTTCCTACAGAGGGTCCGCAGCTGGCTGACGGAGAATGCATTCGACACGCCACGGGCCTCGCGCCCGCACACCGCACACCGCGGGGCGACTTCACGCAGATGCGCCAGGGAAACGGAGACTTCGTTCTTCCTCGGCGGCGCCCTCGAGCTTGGACAGAATCCGGGTACGCCACGTTCCGTAAGGGGTTTCTTACGATGCCGCGATTTGGCTAGACCAGGCCGGTCTTCACCGCATACCGAATCAACGAAGCCGTGTTCTCGGCGTCAAGTTTGCGGCACAGGCGCGTGCGGTACGTGCTGACCGTCTTGACGCTCAGGCCCAGTGAAGTGGCGATGTCGCTGATCGTCTTGCCGGAGCCGAGCTGTTTCAGCACT
>JBKPLP010000196.1:0-3549 GCA_046731735.1 Acidobacteriota bacterium | reverse complement strand
TCGCCCAGCCGAGATCGGTGCGGTCGGTCTTCACCTGGTCGCCGACGAACCGGTATTCCGCCGCGAGCAGGTAGTAGGAAAACGGATCCTTGTAAAAGAGGTGGCCGAATTCGTCCTTGAAGGTCGGCCACTTGTCGTAGCGGACCTTCAGCAGCCCATCTTCGACGCGGAAGGTATCGTTGACGTTTTCGCCGAGATCGTGGTGCGCGAATTTCGGCGTCCACCCGTCGAGGTTGCGGCCGTTGAACAGCTGGATCCAGTCCTTTTGATCCGGCGTCGGCGTCGTCGCGGGAGGCGTCTGCGCGGTGAGGGCGACGGCCGCGGCGCCGCAGAACATGATGACCAGCAGGTTTTTCATGCCGGGCATCATAAACCCATTGCGCAGCCGCGCGCACGGGCTACCGCAGCTGCGCCATCAGCTGCAGCTCGTCGCTGGGCAGTCCGCGGTACCCGAGCACTTCACGGCGAACCATGTCTTCGGTCAGGCGCGCTGCCGCCGAGTCATAGTGGCGCGGATCCTTCATGCTGGCGCCGAGATGAAGGTACAGCGTGGCCATCGACTGCGGATCGCGGACACGGGGCGAGGCCGCCACTTCCGCCGCGTGCTGCAGTTCGTGCGCGATGAGCGCGATCATGTCGGCACGCCCTCCGAGCCGGGTGATCTCGATACGCAGGTAGCGGACAGTCGGAGTCGCGGCGACGAACGACAACTGCCCGTTGACGCCTCCCCCGATTCGATCCACCAGCACGACATGCACGATGACGTCGCTGGCGGCGAGGTCCGCGAGGAGCCCGTTCAACGTCGGCGACTCGGAGCCGCCGTTTCTGATCCACGCACGCACGAGCGGGTCGGTCGCGCGGACGTGGTAGTCAAGCGTGGCAGTGATCTTTGGTCTCTCGGGGGACGGCGTTGCCGGTCCCATCGCAAGCGTGCACATCAGGAGCGGGAGACCGAAAGACATCGTGCACTCTCCTTCCGCGTTGAATCGTTAGACGCGAGCGGAGAGTGGATGTTTATCGAATCCGGCGTCACGCCGAAGATAGGTGGGATGAGCAGAGACGTGAAGGGAAGATCGACCTTGACCCAGTTCGCCCTGTGACGAGCGCCGGTGCGAACGGTCAGCGCGCGGGTGCCGGTACCGTTACGAGTTTTTCCGGCAGCGTCCACGCGTAGAGCACGCCGCCGCCCGCCACGACCATGTACTGCTTGCCCTCGAGCTCGTAGGTGATCGGACCGTTGCCCACGTTGCCGATGGTCGAGTGCCACAGCGTCGCGCCGTCGCTGGTGCGCAGCGCGAACACGTTGTTGCCGGCATCACCGGAGAACGTGACGCCGGTCTCGGTCGTCAGCACGCCCGCGCCGCCGCCGCCGCCCATCAGATCGTGCTCCCACTTGACCTTCCCGGTCTGGTAATCGATCGCGCGCAGGAAGCCTTTGCCATACACGCCGTAATCGGCTCCCGCCCAGCCGTACCCGCCGTGCTCGGGCTTGAAGAAATAGATGCCCCACGCATCGCGCGCGCTGACGATGAAGAGTCCGGTGCGGCGATCGAAACTCGGCGAGCGATAGTTCGTGCCGCCGCCCTCGTCCGGCGACACCAGACGGCCGTCGCGCGCTGGTTCCTGCGCCGGATCGGGAATCGGGCTGCCGTTTTCGTTGATGCCCTTCGCCCAGTTCGCCGCGGCGAACGTTTTCGTCAGCAGGTTCTTGCCGTTGGTGCGATCGAGGACGAAGAAGTAGCCGTTGCGCGACGCCGTCATCAGCATCTTGCGCGGCGCGCCGTTGAACGGCGCATCGACGAGGACCGGCACTTCGGAGGCGTCCCAGTCGTGGGTATCGTGCGGCGAGGCCTGGAAGCCCCACGCGAGCTTGCCGGTGTCGGGATCGATCGCGAGGATGCTGCAGACCCACTTGTTGTCGCCGGGCCGCGCCGGGCCGTTGAGGACCGGTGTCGGGTTGCCGGTGCCGACATAGAGCAGATTGAGATCCGGATCGTACGTGCCGGTATTCCACATCTGTCCGCCGGTCGCGCCGCCGCTGATCGAATCGGGCGTGCCGGGCGGCGGCGTGCTGTAGAACACCCATTGCGTCTTGCCGGTCTCCGGATCGACCGACTTCAACGTACCCGGCAGGTTGTCGAAGTCGCCCGACATGCCGACGATCAAGTGGTTCTTGATGAGCAGCGGCGCGTTCGTCGACCAGAAGCCCTTGCGCCAGTCGGCGAACGGCACGTCCCACTTCACCTTGCCGTCGCGCACGTCGAGCGCGATCAGATGCGTATCCGGCGTCGTCAGATACACGGTGTTCTTGTAGACCGCCGCGCCGCGATGGCCGATGTGGAATCCCTGCGGGGTCGGATAGGTGTACTTCCACAGCTGACGGCCGTTGCGCGCGTCGATCGCCCAGATGTTGTCCGGCATCGTCACGTACATGATGCCGTCGACGAGGATCGGCGTGGCCTTGATCCCGGCGCCGGATCCGGTCTGGAACGTCCAGGCGACCGTGAGTTGATGCACGTTGTCGGGCGTGATCTGGGTGAGCCGGCTGTGGCGCTGGCCGGTGTAGTCGCCGTGATACGTGGGCCACATGTCGGCCGGTGGCTTGAGCATCATCGCGGGATCCAGCCCGCGCGGGGCCTGCGCGAGGAGCAGCGCGCCCGTGGCAAGCGGCAACATGGCGAGAAACGAACGGAACATGAGACGCCGGAGTTTCATGATCGCTGGTCCTATTTCAACGTCTGCAGGTATGCGAGCACGTTGTGCATGTCGTCGTTCGTGTACTTCGGAAGCAGGGAGATATGGCCGTCGAGCGGGTTCTCGACCGTGATGGTCGCGCCGCGCGTCGAGTACGAGCGGTGGTAGCCGTCGGCATCGGTGATCGAGATCGTGAATTCGTCGCGATTGGTGAGCCGGCCGGTGACGGTCTGCCCGGACGGCAGCTTGATTGTCGCCATCGTGGGCCTGGGCGGCGACGCGCCGCGCCCGCGGCCGCCGGGCATGAGCATGCGCTGCAGCAGCTGAAGTCCCTGGAGGCGGTTGGCGATCCCCGCGAGATCGCCGGTCGCCGAATGGCACTTCGCGCATCCGCCGGGGCCGTTGAAGAACTGCTGGCCGGCCTGCGCGTTGCCGGTCGCGAGGTCCGATGCGTCCACGCTGCGCCGGCTCCCCTCGAGCGAGTCCGCCTTGACCTTGGTGTCGTGGATGAATGCGACGATCGCGGCGAGATCGCCGTCGGGAAGGTTCTGCGGCGGCATGCCCTTGTCGGCGCGTCCCGTGTGCACCAGCGGGATGATCTTGTCGCCGCGTACGTCTTCGGCGACGAGCAGCGAACGCGTCAGGTCCGGCCCGGTCTCGCCGCCCATCGTGTCGCGGCCGTGACAAAACCCGCAGAACGAGGCGAACAGCACCTGCCCCTGCTGCACGAGCTCTGGCGGGTACGCTTGCGGCGTGACAGTTGCCGGCGGCTTCTGCCCGGCGGTGGGGTTCCCCTGCGTCGCGCGCCCGCGGCCGGCCGGCGGCGCGGGCGCCGGCTGCTGTGCGGGTGTGGGC
>JBKPLP010000195.1:0-21016 GCA_046731735.1 Acidobacteriota bacterium | reverse complement strand
GGCTCCTGTCGGCGATTGGAGAAGATCCATCCCGGGAAGGGCTGCTCAATACGCCGAGGCGAGTCGAAAAATCACTGCAGTTCCTGACGAGCGGCTATCGCGAAGATGTCGACGCGATGCTGAACAACGCGCTGTTCACGGTCGATTATAACGAGATGGTGATCGTGCGCGACATCGACTTCTATAGTCTCTGCGAGCACCACATGTTGCCGTTCTTTGGAAAATGCCACGTCGCCTACATTCCGAACCGCAAAGTCGTAGGCCTGAGCAAGATTCCGCGCCTCGTCGACATCTTCGCGCGGCGGCTGCAGGTGCAGGAGCGGCTGACCAACCAGATCGCCAACACGCTGCTCGAGAAGATCGACCCGCTCGGCGTCGCCGTCGTCACCGAGGCGACACATCTGTGTATGGCGATGCGCGGCGTCGAAAAGCAGAACTCCGTCGCGGTCACCAGCGCGATGCTCGGCGCATTCCGCACCGACGCACGAACCAGAGCGGAATTTCTCGACCTCATAAAGAAATGAAAACGCGGGCGTTATTCGTCGGGTGTCGTTCATTACCGGTCGTTCTGCTGGTGGGTGTGCTCGTGTCCGCCGCCGGGGCTGCGCAGAGGGGACGGCCGACGTCTCGCAAGCCGGCACCCCCTCCACCCCCGAAGGTCGAACCCGCGCAGGTCAAGTGTCCCGAGCCGCTCGGCACCGGCGTCAAGACCGGCGCAAGCTACTGCTTCGTACTGGCGGGGAGCGATCCCGCCCAGGGCGTACTCGTCGCCATTCCGCCGCACACAGGTCCCGCCTCGCTGATGTTCGATCTGCACAATCGTCACCTCTATTCGGACGAGGACGTGCGCGCCGGGCGGGGCTACGCGAAGTACACCGCGGTGGTTGCGGTCCTGACGATGAAGGGGGAGTTGATCGACCGTGGGGCGGTACAGAGCGAGTTCCGGACCGCGAAGGATCTCTACGAGCGCATCGCCGGCGGCGCCGGCCCAGGCAGCATGAAGGCGGTGACGCCGGTCGGGCACGAACAGATCGCCATCGCGGTGCCCCAGGCGATCGATCAGGTCAGCCTGCTCGGTGAGGTCCTGGACGCGACGACCGCGGCAGGTCACGAAACCGCGACCCCGGGTCGCACCGTGGCGATCATCAGTAACGTGCGAGTGGAATATCGGCCGGCGCCGACGAAGAGCCGAGTCCCTCCTCGCTAATCCGCAATCCTCAACGATTCGGGATCACCGAATCCAGATTCGGGATGAGGTGTTCAATGTCGCCCGCCCCAGTCATGCCGCGCCGTGATGACCTTCATCTCCAGGAGCTCGATGAGCGATCGGCAGCGGTTCACCAGGCCATCGCGCTCGAGGAGCGCCTGCCTCTCCACGACCTCCAGATCGAGATATTGCGCGAGCGCGTTGACGAGCTCTTCATCGGGCATTGATGGCGGTACCTTCGGATCCGCGCCCCGCCCTTGCGGCTGTGGCACGAGCAGCGATTCCAGCCGCCGCCGCTCCCCGCGCATCACCTCACGATCCACGCCGCTCGGCGCCTCGTGGATCGCCTGGACGTCGGCGCGACGGTAGCTGCGCTGGCCCTCTTCCCGCAGGATGCGGAACTTCTCCATGCCGCGCAGCACCAGGTTGTACCGTCCATCCTCCAGCTTTTCCGCGTGGGTGATCAGGCCGGCGCAGCCGATCTCGTACGTCTCCGGCCGTCCCTCGTAATTGCCCTCCCACCCGGGACGCAGCAACACCATACCGATGATGCGGTCCCCCTTGAGGGCATCCGCCGTCATGTCGCGGTAGCGCGGCTCGAAAATGTGCAGCGGGAGGCACACGTTCGGGAAGAGGACGACGTTCGGCAGCGGGAAGAGCGGAATCGTTGCGGGCAGCATCTCAATCTATTGGCGGTTGCCGGTTGCCGATTGCCGATTGCATTGCGGGATTGGCGATTGAGATTGTCGATGGTGGATTGAGATTCTCGATTGTGTGCTGAGATTGCTGATGTCGGGCGTCTCGCTCGCCAACCGACAATCAAATCGCCAATCGGCAATCGGCAGTTCAACCGCCAATCGCCAATCGGCACTCGGCAATTCAATCGGCACTCGGCACTCGGCAATGCAAATCGGCACTCGGCAATCGGCACTCGTCAATGGATCGTCCTCGTCTTCTTGTCCATGTAGTCCATGAGGACGTAGCGGCCGAGTGTGCGCGGGGTCGTGAAGTACGCCTTGCCGTGGCAGATTTCCGCGACCTTCCGCACGAAGCTGACGAGATCGTAGTCCCGCGCCAGCATGAACGTGTTGATCAGGATGCCGGCGTTGCGGCAGGCGGCGACCTCCGCGACGGTTTCCGACACGATGAAGGGATCGAGGCCGAAGGCGTTGCGATAGATCCGCCCGTCGGGGCGGGTGAGCGCCGACGGCTTGCCGTCGGTGATCATGACGATTTGCCGCATGTCCTTCTGCTGCCGTTCGAGCAGCCGCCGCGCGAGCCGTAGTCCTTCCCGTGTGTTCGTGTAGTACGGCCCGACCTTCACGCGCGCGAGCTGGCTGAGCGGAATCTCTTCCGCGGAGTCGTGGAAGAGCACCACCTTCAATGCGTCGCCTGGGTACTGGAGCCGAATGAGGTTGGCGAGCGCCAGCGCGACTCGCTTGGCGGGCGTGAAGCGGTCCTCGCCGTACAGGATCATGCTGTGGCTGCAATCGAGCATGAGCACGGTGGCGCAGGAGCTCTGATACTCCCCCTGAGCAACCATCAGATCCTGATACTCCACTTCGATTTGCCGGAACCCGGTTTTGGGGTCTGACCCCATTCCCGGGCCAGTGGGGTCAGACCCCATCCGGATGAACGCATTCAAAATCGTCGCGCTCGCATCGAGGTTCATCGTGTCGCCGAACGCGTACGGCTTCGGCGCGCCGCTCGCTTCGACGCCGGTCGCCATCTCGCGCGTGTCGTGACGGCCGATGCTGCTCTTGCCAATCGATCCGAGCAGATCGCGCAGGGCGCGGTAGCCGAGGAAATCGAGGCTCTTGTCGGTGATCTCGAAGCGGTACTGTTCGGCGTTGCCCATCCCGCTGCCGGGTCCGCGCTGCCGTTCGCGCTCCCCTTCGGCATCCGGCGATGCCGTCATGTAGCCCTGGTGCTGCAGCTTCTCGATGATGCGCTGGATCAGCTGCTCGAGCTTCGCCTCCGCATCGTCGCTGTCCTGCCAGTTCTCACCGAGCAACCGTTCGAGCGTTTCCTCCGACAGCAGGCCGCCGTTCAGCAGCGCTTCCATGATCGCATCGTGCAGCGACTGCATGGACAGACCGTCTTCACCCGGCATGGCGTAGCCGTCATCGAACCCGCTCGAGAGCAGCAGATCGGAGAGTTTCGACAGCAGCTCCTCGAGATCGATTTCGTCGAGCTCGTCGCCGCTGTATTTTGAATACCGATACTTCATGTGTCGCAGTTTGGCTTCATGGCTTCATGCTTTTCCGAAGCCCTGAAGCCCTGAAGCCCTGAAGCCCTGAAGCCTAGTTGTAATACTTCTTCTTCGAACCCAGATTCGGAATCTCACGTTCGAGCGGCTCTGGTGCCGGACGCGGCGCGCGGCGCTGTTCCGCCGCCTGATACTGAAATTCGTCGGAGCGCGTGATCTTCTTCTGCGCGTACAACCCTTCGAGCACGAAATCGACGGCCGAGGCGATGAGCGGCGGATCCGCATTCGCGCGAACGCCGGCGTGGGACGTCAGGTCCCGCAGCCCCTGGACCTGCACCGTCCGCGCGAGCAGCTCCTTCGCCGGCAGTGTGTCGTCTATCTGCAGCGTGCCCCCCAGATCGAACCACTCGGTCACTTGCCGCAAATCCGCCGACGCGAAGTAGCCGCCGAATACATTGCCGACCGCGGCGCGGATGATGTCGCGCGCCACGTTGTCGGCGCCGCGCAGCTCCCCCTCGTACTCGAGCTCGAACTTGCCGGTGATCGCCGGAAGCGCCGCATAAATGTCCGTGACGCGCGGCACCACGACCGGTTCGCCGGCCAGCAGCGCGCGGCGCTCGGCGTTGGAGACGACGTTCTCGAGCAGCGAGATCGGCAGGCGCTGACTGACGCCGGAGCGCTTGTCGATCTTGGAATCCTGGCGCGCCTGGAAGGCAACCTCCTCGACGACTTCGCGAACGAAGGCCGGGACGTCGACGCGCGCGTCGCCGCGCCGATCCAGCCATGCTTCCTGCTGGGTGATCGCCATCGCGTGATGCCGTGTCGCCGGATAGTGCGTGCGGATTTCCGAGCCGATCCGGTCTTTCAGCGGCGTGATGATCTTGCCGCGCGCGGTGTAGTCCTCCGGGTTGGCGCTGAAGACGAGCATCACGTCGAGCCGCAGCCGCACGGGGTAGCCCTTAATCTGGACGTCCCCTTCCTGCAGGATGTTGAACAGCCCGACCTGAATCTTGCCCGCCAGGTCGGGCAGCTCGTTGATCGCGAAAATGCCGCGATTCGCCCGCGGCAGCAGACCGTAATGCATGGTCAGCTCGTCGGACAGCTGCAGCGATGCGCGCGCGGCCTTGATCGGATCGAGATCGCCAATCATGTCGGCAATCGTGACGTCCGGCGTGGCCAGTTTCTCGACGTAGCGCGCTTCGCGCGGCAGCCACGCGACCGGCAGCCCATCCCCTTCGGCGCGGACCCGGGCGCGGCACGCCGAGCAGAGCGGGGCGAGCGGATCGTCGTGAATCTCGCAGCCCGGAATCACGGGAATCGATTCGTCGAGCAGGTCAGCCAGGGCGCGCAGGATTCGGCTCTTTGCCTGCCCGCGGAGCCCGAGCAGGATGAAGTTGTGCCGCGAGAGCACGGCGTTGACGATCTGCGGCACCACGGTTTCTTCGAAGCCGATGATGCCCGGAAAAATCGTTTCATTCGCGCGCAGCCGCGCGATGAGGTTGTCGCGGATCTCGTTCTTGACGGGACGGCGCGGCACGCGGCCGGCCTGGACCGCCGAACGGAGTTCACCAAGTGTGGAGGGAAGTCCCGAGGTCATACGGCATGGTAACAGCTACCAGCTACCAGCTACCAGCGGGCGGTTGCCGCCTGGCAGCTGAAATACAATGAATCGTTGCCCGCTTCAACGCGCCCCCTCGTGTACGCCCACCGGGGCGGCGCAGCCCTTCGGCCCGAAAACACGATCGTCTCGTTCGATCACGGTCTGTCGCTCGGCGCCGATGGGCTCGAGCTCGACGTCCATCTCTCGCGCGACGGCGTCGTCGTCGTCCATCACGATGCGACCCTCGAGCGGACGACGGGTGCGCGGGGACCGATCGCGCAGCGGACAGCGGAAGAGCTCGCGGCAATCGATGCCGGGTACCAGTTCCAGGCTGACGGCCAATACCCCTTTCGGGCGCAGGGAATCGGCGTTCCGACGCTGCGTGAGGTCTTGACGCGATATCCGGACAAGCCGCTGATCATCGAGCTCAAGGTGAACCGGCCGGAGCTCGCGCGGCGGGTGATCGACGAGGTCCGAACCGCCGACGCCGTTGGGCGGGTCGCGCTGGGCTCCTTCGGCTGGCGCGTGCTGCAGACGGCGCGCGAGCTCGAGCCGCGAATTCCCACCGGCGCGTCGCGCGAAGAAGTGCGGTGGGCGCTCTATCGTTCCTGGTTCCATTGGCCCCTCGGCAATCCCCGCTATCGGGAGTTGCAGGTCCCCGAACGATCCGGCCCGACACGAATCATCACGCCCCGCTTCATCCGGCACGCCCATCGCGCCAGTCTGCCGGTCAAGGTGTGGACGGTCAACGACCCTGCCGACATGACGCGCCTCCTCGACTGGGGAGCCGACGCGCTGATCAGCGATCGGCCGGACCTGGCGGTCGCCGCCGTTCGGACCCGGGTGCCGTAGCACGGCGATCACTCCCGCAGCCGCGCCTTTCTTTGCGCCCACTACATAGATATATTGCTATATAATAGGTTTAATGCAATCCTACCCCCGCGCCCGGATCCCGCTGCCGCGGCTGATCGCCTGCCTGCGGCATTACCACTGGCACACTTTCTTCGCCGACGCACTGGCCGGCGTCACCGTGGGATTCGTCGCCCTGCCGCTGGCGATGGCGTTTGCCATCGCCTCCGGCCTGTCGCCGCAGTCAGGCCTCTACACGGCGATTGTCGCCGGTGCGCTGATCAGCGCGCTGGGCGGGTCGCGCGTGCAGATCGGCGGACCGACTGGCGCGTTCGTGGTCATCGTCGCGGGTATCGCGACGAAGTACGGCTTCGACGGTCTGCTGATCTGCACGATGATGGCCGGCATCATGCTCATCGCGCTCGGCGCGACCGGCATGGGATCCGCCGTCCGCTTCATTCCGCGGCCAGTCGTCGTCGGCTTCACCAACGGCATCGCCATCCTGATCGCGAGCACGCAGCTGCGCGACTTCTTCGGGCTGCGCATGGAGTCGGTTCCGAGCGGGTTCGTCGCGCGGCTGCAGGCCTGCCTCGCGCACGCGGCGACGTGGTCGCCCGCGGCGACGGCGTTGTCCGCGATTTCGCTCGTTGCGATTCTTCTGCTGATGCGTGTGTCGCGGCGGATTCCGGCCACCATCATCGTCCTCGCCGGGGCGACGGTGGCGGTCGTCGCGTTTGGCCTGGACGTGGAGACGATCGGCACGCGCTTCGGCGGCGTCCCCAGCGGCCTGCCGTCGCTCCACCTGCCGCGCATCGAACTGTCGTCACTCGGCGGCTTGCTGATGCCGGCGATGACGGTCGCGATGCTCGGCGCGATCGAATCCCTGATGTCGGCTACCGTCGCCGACCGCATGAGCGGCGATCGGCACAACCCCAACGTCGAACTGGTCGCCCAGGGCATTGCGAACATCGCGTCACCGCTCGTCGGCGGTCTGCCTGCAACCGGTGCGATCGCGCGAACGGCGACGAACATCAGATCGGGCGCCAAGACTCCCGTCGCAGGAATCATCCATGCCTTCACGCTGCTGCTCATCCTCGTCTTCGCGGCGCCGCTCGCCCGGTTCGTGCCGCTCGCCGTGCTCTCGGCCATCCTCCTTGTCGTCGCCTACAACATGGGAGAGTGGCGTGAAATGCCGGAGCTGCTGCGGCTGACCAAGACCGACGTGACCGTATGGGTAGTGACGCTCGAGCTCACGCTGTTCGCCGATTTGACGACCGCGGTTGCGGTGGGCATGGTGCTGGCGGGGCTGCTGTTCATCCGGCGCGTGGCCGACACCACGACGGTGTCCGCGGTGACGGACGAATACGTCCGTGAAGGGCACGCCCATATCCTGCAGAACAAGACCATCCCCGGCTACGCGAAGATCATCCGGATCCACGGTCCCTTTCTCTTTGGCGCCACCGACAAGCTGCACGTGATCTACGACAACCTGGAGTCGCTGCCCGAGATCCTCATCCTTCGTCTCCGCAACATGACGGCGATCGACGCCACCGGTCTTCGCGCGCTGGAGGAGCTCGCCGACGCGATGCACCGGTCAGGCCGGTGCCTGATCCTCTGCGGCGCGCGGCACCAGCCGGCCCGCCTGATCGCGCGGGCGGACTTTCATCGGCACGTTGGCGACCAGAACATCTGCGCGCATCTCCACGACGCGCTCGTGCGCGCCGAGCAGGTGCATCGGGAAAAGCAGGCGATGGCTTCCGCTGAGAAGGTGAGCGCATGATGCCGTCATCGTCCGAGCTCCAGGTGCTCAAGGCGCAGTTTTTCAAAGCGCTGGCCAATCCCGTCCGGATTCGACTCCTCGAGGTGCTCGTCGAGCGCGAGGCACGCGTGCAGGACCTGCAGAAGGCCCTTGATCTCGATCAGCCCATCGTGTCGCAGCAGCTCGCGCGGCTTCGCGCGAGCGGGATCGTGGTCACACGCAAAGAGGGAGCAACCATCTATTACGGGGTCGCCGATCCGATGATGCGGGAGCTTCTGCGTGTGGCGAAGAGCATCCTCAACCGGCAGCTCGTCGGCGTCCGCTCCCTGCTGCGCGAGCTTGCCGTCGAGCGGGGTCAGACGGGGCTCAGACACCGTAGCCGCTCCGGGGGCTGAGCCAGCGCCGGAAATTCGTCAGTGACATCCGTTTACACCGGATTCATCATGACTTGCCAGGGTCGCGTCGTTTGGCCCGGACCATGCTGCTGACAGCGCATGCCTGCTATCTCTGAACCTGAATACACGGCCGACGTGGTCCTTCGCGACGGCTCGACGCTCCACCTCCGGCCGGTGCGTCCCGACGATGACGTCAAGCTGCTGGACATGCTGCGGCAGATGTCGTCGGAGGCGTTGTACTACCGGTTCATGACCGTCCCTCGCATCGACCTCGTGAAAGCCGCGCAGTTGACGAAGGCCGATTTCGAGCACCAGTACGTGCTCGCGGGCGAATGCGGCGGAGCGATCGTCGCGCTCGCCGGTTATTACGTCGACGAGTCCTCGCCGCGGTGCGCGGAGGTTGCCTTCGCGGTTGCCGACTCGTGGCAGGGACGCGGAATTGGCACGCGGCTCCTCGAGTGTCTCGCGGAAATCGGACGGCGGCGTGACATCAACACGTTCGATGCCTACGTGCTCGGTGAAAACCGCCGCATGATGGACGTGTTCCTCGAGTCGGGATTCACGGTCGCGCAGCAGCTGGACCAGGGCGTGTTCCATGTGACGCTGCAGCTCGAACCGTCGAGCACATTCACCGATCGCGCGGCGGCGCGATCGCAGCAGGCGGCCGCCGCATCGATGCGGTGGTTTTTCGAGCCGGCCACCGTCGCGGTCATCGGCGCGAACCGCCAACGCGGCCGCATCGGTTCAGAGATTCTGCACAATCTCAGACACACCGGGTTCGCCGGGACGCTCGTCGCCGTGCATCCGCGAGCGGAGACGATCGATGGCATCCGCGCCTACCCCGAGGTGACCGCAATTCCTGGGACGGTCGATCTCGCGGTGATCGTCGTTCCAGCGGCAGACGTCGCATCGGTGCTCGACGACTGCATCAGCAAAGGAGTGAAAGCCGTCGTCGTCATCAGCGCGGGATTTGCGGAGACGGGCGGGCCGGGGAAGATCCTCGAAACCGCGCTGGTCGAGAGGATCCGCTCGGCGGGGATCCGCATGATCGGGCCGAACTGCATGGGGATCATCAACACCGACAGTGCCGTGCAGCTGAACGCGACGTTCTCGCCGGTGTATCCACCGGCCGGGCGGGTCGCGTTCTCCACGCAGAGCGGCGCGCTCGGCCTGGCGATCCTGGAATACGTCAAGCGGCTCAACCTCGGGATCTCCAGCTTTGCGTCGATCGGCAACAAGGCGGACGTTTCCAGCAATGACCTCCTTCAGTACTGGGCGGCTGACGATCGGACCGAGGTCATCCTGCTGTACCTGGAAAGCTTCGGCAATCCGCGCAAGTTCGCGCAGATCGCGCGCCGCGTCGGGCGGAAGAAGCCGATCGTCGCCGTGAAGGCCGGGCGGTCAACCGCCGGGGCGCGCGCCGCGTCGTCGCACACCGGCGCACGGGCGACGAATGACGTCTTGACCGACACCCTGTTGCGGCAGGCCGGCGTGATTCGAACGCATACGCTGGAGGAAATGTTCGATGTCGCGGCGCTGCTGGCGAGCCAGCCAGTGCCGGCGGGCTCCCGGGTGGCGATCGTCACGAACGCCGGCGGCCCCGGCATCCTCGCCGCTGACGCCTGTGAAGCGAACGGCCTCCAGGTGACGGCGCTCGCGCCCCGGACGATGGAAAAGCTGCGCGAGTTCCTTCCCGCCTCGGCAAGCGTCGCGAACCCCGTCGACATGATTGCTTCAGCGAGCGCCGACCACTATCGACGCGCGGTGGAGCTCGTGCTTGCCGACCCGGGCGTCGACAGCCTGATCACGATCTTCATTCCCCCGATCGTCACGGCCGCGTCGGACGTCGGCGATGCGATTCGCAGCGCCAGCGCCCGGTGCGGTAAACCAGTGCTCGCGACGTTCATGGGCGTGCCGGGGGGCCTGACGATGGCGCCGATTCCCACCTACATCTTCCCGGAGTCCGCCGCCGTGGCACTGGCGTCGGTGACCCGCTACGGTGAGTGGCTCCGCAAACCACACGCCGAGCCACCTCACCTCGCCAGTTTCGATCGCGACGAAGTGCGCCGCATCGTGACCTCAGCGCTTGCCGATGGCGGTGGCTGGATGGAGCCGCCACGAATTCAGGCGCTACTGGCCGCGTGCGGGGTGACGATCGCCCCCGCGCGCACCGCGAAGAACGCGGACGAAGCGGTGAACGCCGCCGATGAAATCGGGTATCCGGTGGCGCTCAAAGCGTCGGGATCAACACTTCTGCACAAGACCGACGTGGGGGGCGTGAAGCTTGGACTGGCGGATTCAGCCGGGGTGCGCGCCGCGTTCAGCTCGCTGCAGCAATCGCTGGGGAACAGGCTGGAAGGGGTGCTCGTGCAGCGGATGTTGCCGGCAGGCGTCGAGATGGTCGTGGGCGGCATCAACGATCCCGCGCTGGGCCCGGTGATCATGGGTGGTACCGGCGGTGTGCTCGTGGAGCTCTTCGCCGATACCGTCTTCCGCATGTGTCCGCTGACCGACGCTGACGCGCAGGAGATGGTGAACGAGATGAGAGGGCGCGCGCTGCTGCGCGGATACCGCGGCGCCCGGCCGTCCGACGAGGCTGCGTTCCGCCGCGCGTTGCTCGCGATTTCCCAGCTGCTCGACGCGTGTCCGGAAATTCACGAGATGGACATCAACCCGATCATCGTATCGCCCGAGGATGCCACCGCGGTAGACGTCCGCATCAGGATTGGAACGCCTGCGGCACCAAGCCCGCAGGCGAGGCGAATCTCCTACTAGTCCCGCTCGAGAGGCGCGAGGTGACAGGCCAACGACTGCGCCGCGGAGTTTCCGGCGGTGTTTTGCGGGATTTCCCGCATCTCCAACGCGCACTCGCGTCTCTTGCACGCAATTGCGGTGAGCGCCGGTGGAACACGTATTGCTCACGTACGTTCGACAATTCCGCGAGGCACACCAATGGCGACGGTTACGGCTGATCTGACTGACGTCCTGCAGCGCGTTCGCGCGGAATACCGCGAGATGCCGGGACTCCGGCTCACGCAACGGCAGGCACAACGACTGCTGGATCTTGACAGCAGCACCTGCGAGACCGTTCTCGATATCCTCGAATCGACTCGCTTCCTGCGCCGCACTTTCGACCAAGCGTACGTGCTTGCCACGCGTGATCAGTAGCAGCTCCGGAGCGTGCACCTGGCTCTGGTCGAGAGGAGGCATGTATGACAGGCCCTGGTTATGCCCTGCTCGCTGCACTGATCCTGCTTCCGGCCGTCCCCCAGACGGCTGAATCTCCTGCGCGCTGGCCCACTTACCGGATCTCGCAGGCGCCGCCGGAACTCCGCCACCAGATCCAGCGCGCCGACCTGGTCATCATTTCGCTGCAGGACACGATGCTCGCGGAGTTGTCGCGCGACCTGGAGCAAGGCGGTCCTGCGCTCGCGATTCGCTCCTGTCACATCGACACTACGTCTGCAGCCTATCGATTGGCACGTCACGAAGGCATCGAGGCGGGCCGCACGTCGGATCGGCTGCGTGTCCCGACGAACACGCCCAAACCGTGGGCCGCCGCGATCGTCGCTGAGCATGCGGGGAAGCGGGCGGCGGACGTGGAGGGGTTCGCCGTCGATCTGGGAGATCGCATCGGCGTCCTGCGTCCGATTGCCGAACGTCCGGTCTGCGGCGCCTGCCACGGGGATCGCGACAAGCTCGATCCCCGTGTGCGGCAGGAGCTCGATGAGCGGTATCCGCGGGATCGGGCACTGTCCTTCCAGCCCGGCGAGCTGCGCGGTTGGTTCTGGGCGGAAATCCCAAAGAAGTAGCGAGGCGGAGATATGGCGAGCATGAAAGCGGTTGTATTCAGAGGCACGGATCGCATCGCGATCGAGGAGGTGCCGAAGCCGGTGCCCAAGGCGGGCGCAGCGGTCGTTCGCATCACGGCCACGACGATTTGCGGCACCGATGTCCACATCGTGCGCGGTGAATACCCCGTCAAGCCCGGCCTGACGCTGGGGCACGAACCGGTCGGCGTGATCGAGGAGCTGGGACCCGGCCTGGAAACAGAGTATGCCGTCGGGCAACGTGTAATCGTGGGTGCGATTACGCCATGCGGGCAATGCTTCTACTGCCTCAACGGCACGCACTCCCAGTGCGGCGGCGCGCTCGGCGGATGGCGGTTCGGCAACACGATCAACGGCGCGTGGGCCGAGTATCTCCTCGTCCCGGATGCGCGCGCGAACCTCGCCGTCATTCCCGGTCAGCTGTCCGACCAGGACGTGCTGCTGTGCCCGGACATCTTCTCAACGGGCCTGTCCGGCGCCGAGAGCGGCAATATTCGTGTCGGCGACAGCGTCGCGGTATTCGCCCAGGGGCCGATCGGATTGTGCGCGACGCTCGGGGCGAAGCTCAAGGGCGCGTCCTTGATCATCGCGGTTGACACGATTCCGGAACGGCTGCACGTCGCCACGAAGTTCGGCGCCACGGTTACCCTGAATCCCAGGGACGGCGACCCCGTCGCCGCAATCAAGAAACTGACCGACGGACGCGGCGTTGACGTTGCGATCGAGGCGCTCGGACAGCAGCGGACGTTCGAGAACGCGCTGCGCGCGATCCGCCCGGGCGGGACGCTCTCCAGCCTTGGCGTGTATTCAGGCAAGGTTGTCGCGCCGTATGAAGCGTTGTATGCCGGGCTCGGCGACCAGCGAATCGTGACGACGCTGTGCCCTGGAGGCAAAGAGCGTATGCGGCGCCTGATGGCGATGATCGCGCATCACCGGGTCGATCTCTCCCTGCTCGTCACCCATCACTTCGCGCTGGACGACATCAGGGAGGCGTACGGGCTGTTCAGCGAGCAGCGTGACGGCGTGCTGAAGGTCGCGCTGTATCCGGACAGGGCGCGCATCCCGGCACGGCGAACCACGTCCGATGCGCTGGTCGAAGCCTTGTAATCCAGCGATGAGGCGTCCGATGTCGAAGGAATCCAACCGGTATGTGATCGTCCTGTTCGTTGCGCTGGCCGTCGCATGTACCGCGTGTGGTTCCGGGTCTCCAAGTGAGCCAACTCCCACCCCGTGTTCATACACGGTCTCCCCGTCCACGCTGTCCTTTGATGCGCCGGGGGGATCGAGCTCGGTGGCGGTCACAACCGCGGCGCATTGTTCATGGACTGCTGTGTCAGATAGAGGATGGATGTCGATCACCGGTGGCGGCAGCAGCACCGGAACCGGCGTGGTCAGCGTCGGCGTCACGGCCAACACCGGGACGGACAGTCGCACCGGGACGCTGACCATCGCCGGTCAGGCTGTCGCCGTCACGCAGAGGTCCGCCGCCGTGTCGTGCAGTTACGACATCGCGCCGTCGAGTCAGGCATTCACGAAAGATGGCGGCACCGGCAGCTTCGCCGTGACGGCCCCGGCCGGCTGCGCCTGGTCGGCGTCGACGGCGGAAGGGTGGATTTCGGTTTCCCCGGCATCGGCCGCCGACGGGAACGGCACCGTTCAGTACAACGTGGCCCGGAACAGCCAGCTTGACGCACGTACCGGCGCGATCTCGGTCGCTGGCCGGCGGTTCGAGGTAGCGCAGTCTGGCGACACCGGTCTGTGCGAATACCGTGTCTCGCCGGTGGACCTGTCCCCGTGCATGGCCGCGACCGAGATCACGACGTCCGTCGTGACCGATGCCACGTGTTCGTGGACCGTGACGCCCGACGCGTCGTGGCTGTCGGTCGTCGGCGGCACATCCGGCCGCGGCTCCGCCACGATCACGATCAAGGTCGCGGAGAATTGGGACGCGGCACGACTCGGTCTGCTGATGGTGCGCTGGCCCACGCCGACGGCTGGGCAGAACGTGCGCGTGGCGCAGGCCGGCTGCCGCTACGCGGTCAGCACGGCGTCGATCGCGGTGGTCGCTGCTGGCGGCGCGGCACGGTTCGACGTCTACCAGCAGAGCGATCCATACACCTGCGGAGGGCCGCTGCAGAACGGCTGCATGTGGACCGCGCAGGCCGACGTGCCGTGGATCGTCGTGAATACCTCGAAGCCGCAGTTTGGCGACAATCCGGTGTCGCTGACGATCGCCCCGAATGACGCCGCGACCGCCCGCTCCGGGAACGTGCGGGTCCGCGATCAGCTCGTTCGGATCACGCAGGCCGGGCAGTAGCCACGAGACACGCGGCGTCGGCCGTTTGAGGGGTTCTCGTCAATCGAGTGGGCGATCGCCGGAAAGCCGTCATTTTGCCAGCAGATTCAAGCGGCTGTCGCGGCTCGCCGCGCGCCCCCCGCGGTACGCAGATTGCGAATCCGTCGATGACGCGCCGGAGCGCGCGTAACCGAGGAGAACAACATGATCTCCACATTCATCGTGGCCGTGATCCTCGCGGGGCCGGTGTCGGCGGGTCTGGCCGGCCCGCTGCAGTACGGGCAGCGAGTTCCGCTGCCAGGCGACGACCGTGCGACGGTCGCGGAATTCAGTCGCCGTGTGAAGGCCTACATGGACTTGCGGGCAGATGCCACGGCGGCGGTGCTGCCGTTCAAAGTGACGTCCGACATCGTCGAGATCCAGCGCACGGTCGACAAGCTGGCGATCGGAATTCGAGTGGCGCGCTTCGGTGCGCAGCAGGGGGACATCTTTTCACCTGAGATCGCCGGCGTCTTCCGGCGACTTGTTGGCGCCAGCTGCCGCGACCGGTTCACGGAGCTGCTCGCGATCCTCAACGAAGACGGGGAGCCGCCGCTGCCGCCCGCCGTCGTTCACGCCCGCTGGCCGGAGGGCACTCCGCTTCCGACCATGCCCCCCGACTTGCTCTCAGCGCTTCCGCGGCTTCCGCCGGGGCTCGAGTATCGATTCATCAATCGCGACCTGGTGCTTCGCGATGTCGACGCAAATCTGATCATCGATTTCGTCCCTGAGGCCATCCCGGCCGGCGCATGGACCAGTACGAGCCGGTGAAGTGCAGATTACGGAGGTTTCCATGATTGCCATCAAGAAGATTCTCGTCGCGACCGACTTCGGTGAGGCATCGGAGACGGCGCTCAGCTACGGCCGCGCGCTGGCGTTGCAGTTCAACGCGGCGCTGCACGTGCTCCATGTGATACCGAGCACCGCCATCGCGGCGGCAGCCGAGTACGGGTTCTCCAGCGTGCCGGTTGAATTGCAGGCCGAAATGGAGGCCACCGCACGGCGGAGGAGCGAGGAACTGTTGACGGAGGAAGATCGCCGGCTTTTGTCCGCGACGGCAGTGGTGGTGACGCACAGTGCGCCGCCTGCGGCAATCGTCGACTACGCGAGCGCGAATTACATCGATCTCATCGTCGTCGGCACGCACGGCCGCGGCGCGCTCGGGCATCTGTTCCTGGGCAGCGTCGCCGAGCGCGTGGTCCGCACGGCGCCGTGCCCGGTGCTGGCGGTGCGGAACCCCGAGCACGAGTTCGTTTTGCCGGACGCACTGGTACACGTCGCGCACGCTCAGTGATTCCACGGGGGAGCGATGCCCGCGACGATTGAAGACCCCGTTTCCCCTGACAGCGGGACTGCGCGACTGCCGCGCGGAGTCCGGGTGGGCCCGTACGAGATCACGGGTTTCCTGGGTGCCGGCGGCATGGGAGAGGTGTACCGCGCGCACGATACCAATCTGAACCGGGTGGTCGCGCTGAAGCTGCTCCCGGCCGACCTGGCAACCGATCCTGACCGGCTGCGCCGGTTCGAACAAGAGGCGCGCACCGCTTCCGCCCTCAGCCATCCATCCGTCGTCACGATTTACGACGCCGGTCAGATTGGCTCACAACCATTCATCAGTATGGAGCTCGTCGGCGGCGAGACGCTGCGCGAGATTCTCGGAAGGGGCGCGCTGCCCATGCGGCGCGGATTGAAGGTCGCGGGACAGGTCTCCGAGGGGCTCGCCGCCGCCCACGAGGCGGGGCTCGTCCATCGCGATCTGAAGCCGGAGAACATCAAAGTCTCGATCGATGGGTTTGCGAAGATCCTCGACTTCGGACTCGCGAAGCGCGTCGCACCGCGGGCGCATAGCGGGCTGTCATTCGAGGCGCTGACCGAAACGAGCCCTGGAATGGTCGTCGGCACGCCTGCGTACATGTCACCGGAACAGGCGAGCGGCGGCCGGGCGGAGTTCTCGTCCGACCAGTTTTCGTTCGGGGCGATTCTGTACGAAATGCTCACAGGACGCCGCGCCTTCGAACGCCCGACGATCGCGGAAACGCTGTCCGCGGTCATCCGCGAGGAGCCGCCGGCCATCGCGCAGTTGAACCCGGCGGTTCCTCCACCGGTGCGATGGATCGTGGAGCGGTGCCTTGCGAAGGCCCCGGAAGAGCGGTACGCGTTGACCCGCGATCTCGCGCGCGACCTCGCCAGCGCGCGCGAGCATCTGGCGGAGCTGCTCGCCTCGCGGCGCGTTCGTCCGGCCACGCCCGCATCCGGGAAGGCGATGGTAGCCGTCCTGCCTGTCCTGAACCTGCTCAACGATCCGCGTCACGACGCGATGGCCGACGCGATGACGGATGCGCTCATCACCGCTCTCACCCGGTTCAACGGCCTGCGCGTGGTCTCCCGGGCGGCGTCGATGGCGTACAAAGGACGCCGCTCGTCCGTGCCTGATGTGGCTGACGAACTCGGCGTCGACTGGATCGTACTCGGTTCCATCGCCAAAGCTGCCGGCGAACTGCGCATCAGCGCGCAGCTGGTGGACGCGTCGAACGACGAGAACCAGTGGGCCGGCAGTTACAACCGTCGTGGCCGCAATGTGCTCTCGCTGCAGGCGGACGTGGCGGACGTCATTGCGCGGGAGGTCGGGACGGTGTTGGCGCAGCAAGACGGCGCCCCTCGCACGCGTCCATGACCGCATCTAAAGATGGCTCCAACTGGTTGATGCCGGGAATCCGTCAACCAGCCGTGCGACCGAGCGAATTCAGGAGAGGTTTCCCTGGCACTTCCATTGCGTCGGGATCGCGTGGAGCCCGCACCATGCAACAGTCACAGCCTGCGTTCCAAACCATCGTGTGCGCCGTCGACTTCTCGCGGCATTCGGCGATGGCCCTGAAGTACGCCGACGCGTTGAGACGGGGGGGCCGGGCGCGTCTCGTGGTTCTTTTTGTCGTTGATCCCTTCCTGAGCGCCGCGGCAGCGACGGCGTACGACAGCCGTGCATTGACGAGCACTGCCTTGCTCGAGTTGCGGCGCTTCGTGCGCGCCACCATTGGCGCCGAGGCAACAGGGACGCTCAGCTGCCAGGTTGTCACCGGCAGACCGGCGCGGGCCATCGTCGCCGCCGCCGAAGGGATTCATGCCGACGTTCTGGTCGTCGGGACGCACGGGTTGAGCGGTGTCAAGAAAGCATTCTTCGGATCGACCAGCGATGCGATTCTGCGCCGAGCGCCCATGCCGGTCCTGGCCATTCCGCGCAAGTGCCGTGCGCCGCGCCGCCGCTGGCCGCAGCGGGGCATTGTCGCGGCGGTGCATTTCGAGCCTCACGTGCGGGAAGACGCCGCGGTGCTTTCGGAGGTGGCCAAGTCGTTCGGCGCTCCGCTCGACCTCGTCATCACCGTCCCCAACATGCGCGTGCCGTTCTGGCTGCGCGTCAACAAGCCGGCCCTCAACCGTCATCGCACCGCGGCCGCGCAAGCCTGGCTGGATCGGCGGCTCGAGGCCGTTCCTCGATCGGCGGGCGCCACGCACGTGCTCGTCGGTGACAAAGCGGACGACATCGCGGCGTTCGCCTCGGGCCGTCGTTCCGATCTCCTGCTCGTCACCGTCCCAGCGATGCGGATGCGGCGCGTGGCCGATAGCGGGACGGCGTATCGCCTGCTGTGCGTCGCGCGATGTCCGGTGCTGGTCCTGCCGCGGCGCAAACGGATGCGGCATTCGGGAAAGCCGCGGCTGGACGATGCCGCGTGACAGAAACCACCTGAAAATGCAGACACTCGCGCGGAGAATCTGACTCACCGCCGCGGTTGAGCGGCGGGGCTGCGCCGCACGCGCCACTGCCCGCGCAATACCCTCACGTCGTCTTCGCACACGGAGGTGACACTACCGCTGATCGAGTCTCCGGCGACGACCCCGGTGAACGACGCGTGCGCCGTGCACGTGCGGTCAGGATCCCAGTACGGATCCATCGTTCCGCTGAGCGTGCCGCCCAAGGCTTCAACGAAGCGAATAGTCAGAAGCTCCGTCCGTGGTTCGACGCGGTCGGCCGGTGGCTTCGCACCCGGCCCGAACTGCGTATAGGGCCAGCCGGTTCGCTCGGGGATCATCAGGACTTCGCCGGAGGCCTGTTCCTCGATGGCGACCAGGTTGAATGCGACGGTGCCATGCCGATCGTAGGCATCCATCTCATACGTGCCCCGCCATCTACCGGCGAGCGCTTCCCACTGGACGTGCGAGGCCGAAACCGGCACCGATCGCATGGCCAGCGAACAGCCGGCACTCGACGCGATCAACGCGCCCATCATCGACGAGACAAGAATTCCGCGCATGGCGAGTGCATCCGTGCGAGATCAGCGACTGATCGCATCGGCGCGTGTGAGAAGCTGCTCGGCCATCGCGTCTATCGCAGCCCAGTTGGTGAACTCGTAGTCCCGCGAGGTGTCGGTCGGTGCTCCGTAACTGCGGGCGATGCGCTTCATTACGAACCGGATGAAGAAATTGTACCGGCTGTACGCCAACGCGCCTGCCACGGGCAGGCTGCGCGCCGGGCGCCAGCCAGTCTCGGCGATGAACACGTCAATCATGCGCTGCGCGTCGGCTGCAGCACGCTGACGCCGGTCGACCGGTGCCTCCGGATCTTCCGCTCCTGCTTCCGAGAGCGTGACCGACAGAAAGGCCGCGCGCCGTCGAACCAACTCGTCACGATATTGCCGTGCGAACGCGATCATCTCGCGTTCGTGATGGCCGCCGTGGACGGAGGCGGCGACACAGGCAATCGTGTAGTCGGCCCACCGTATCGGTGACCGCAGGGTTCTCACGTCGACGACGTCGGCGTCTATACCGTGCGCGCGTATGTCCGCGGCGACGCGCTCGGCGATCTTGCGAGTCTGCCCTTCGCGCGTCGCAAAGAAGATGGCGGCTTTCATGGCATGCTCCTGATGCTTCTCGTGCGCACTCGCATCACGTGTGCCATCCGACGGTCCTGCCAAACCGCGGAATCGGGCCGCTTCTCTTGCAACTCGTGGCTCCATGGCGCAATCCACCATCTACGTTGTGCTGAGAGTGCGCCGATGGCCGCCGGTTTCCCGTCAGCTGGTCGTTGCCGCGGTTACGATAGCCGGGTCAGCGGATCTCTGATATTGCGGTTCGTCGTCCGCTGCTTCGCACCGCACGTCCAATCACCACCGATTTCGATTGACAGCTACTCGTGCCGCAGCGCGACCGCCGGCTCGACCCTGACGGCACGGCGGGCCGGGATCCAGCACGCGAGCGCGCCGATCGCCGCAATGACCAATGCCGTCCCGGCGAACACGGCCGGGTCAGTCGGTGACGTGTTCCACAGCTCCGAGACGAGCAACCGATTGGTGAACACGCTTGCCGCGACGCCGATGAGCAGTCCGATGCCGACAAGCTGCAGGCCCGCGCGGACCACCATCCTGATCACGTGGCTGCGCTCACCGCCCAGCGCCATGCGAATCGCGATTTCGCGTGTCTGCTCGGACACCGTGTAGGCGAGCACGCCGTAGACTCCGAACGCCACCAGGAGGATGCCCGCACACGCAAAAATTCCCAGTATCAGCATGCTGAAACGCGGCCGCGTGTAGAACACTCGTTTCATCCCCTCTTCCAACGTCGACGGTTCGAGAATGGCGACCTGCCTATCGCTGGCGTGTATGCGCTCCCGAACCACGCTCACCAGGCGACGCGGGTCAGTCGACGTGCGCAGTACGAACATCAGACCTGAAGGTCCCCTGAACCCGAACGGAAGGTACACCTGGGGGAGCGCAGGGTCACGCGGTCCTGCATTGGCGACGTCCCGCACGATGCCGACGATTTCGAACGTGGGATCGTGCACGCGTATTGGCAGGGTTCTCAGCCGAGGCAATCGGATCGTGCGGCCCAACGGTTCGCTGTCGTTGAAATACCTTTTGGCCAGTGTCTCGTTGACGAGCGCGACATGGTGCGACTGCTCGACGTCCAGCGGGGAGAGTTGCCGGCCTCTGATGAGTGCCACCCCAAAGGTGTCGATGAACCCTTCGCTGCAGAACACCAAGGCGGCCAGAGCTTGCGGCAGAGCGGCGACTCCGGGAGTTTCAATCGGGCTCGACATGCTGCCGAACGGCGGCGTGGTGTTCGTGATGGCTCCTGTCCGCACGCCAGGTATCGTGCGGAGCTGTTCGAGTGTTTCACGATAAAACCGTGCGTAGGCCTCCGCTGACGGATCCTGGCGCGGCGGGTAGCCAACCGGGACGACGAGCAGATTGCTCGGGTCGAACCCCAGATCGACGCCGACCAGTCTCACGAAGCTGCGCATCAGCAGTCCCGCGCCGAGTAGCAGCACCACCGAGAGCGCCACCTGCGCGACGACCAGGCTGCTGCGCATCCGCTTCTGCTGCCGAAGCCCCGTACTCCTCCCAGATGCGCCCGCTCGCGCGGCAATGTCACTCCGTACACTCTGGAGTGCAGGGTAGAGCCCGAATGTCATCGTGGCCACTGCCGCCGCAATCGCTGCAAATATCAGCACGGGCTGATCGAGTCTGACTTCGGTCTCCCAGGGTGCAATGGCGCCCATCCCCATGAACCGGCGCAGCGCGCCAGTCCCCCAGAACGCCAGCGCGCAGCCAGCGACAAGCCCACCGGTCGCCAGCAACGCGCTCTCGACCAGCAGCTGCCGCACAATCCGTCCGCGAGATGCCCCGATCGCCAGGCGGATGCTGATCTCGCGCTCGCGTATCGTGGCCCGTGCCAGCAGCATGTTCGCGACGTTGCAGCACGCAATCACCAGCAGGAGGCTGACTGCGCCGAACAACGTGTACAACACTGCGCGAAAGGGCCCCACGACCCAGTCGACAAC
>JBKPLP010000194.1:0-3225 GCA_046731735.1 Acidobacteriota bacterium | reverse complement strand
TTCCGGTAGACGTCGCGTCCCGCATCGAATCGCCGCTGCTCCTCCGCCGTCAGCGGCGCGATGGGCGCCGACGCGTTGGGCTTGCCGGGCCATTCGATGCGCCCGAGCACACGCGCAGCCCGGGTGCCGAGATCGTCGGTGCGAGTGGCCAGCACGGACAGTGCCGACGGTTCGGTGTTGAGCCGGACGATGCGTGTGCCGCCGCCGCGCCCGCCGCCTGCCGGCGCCGCAGGCCGCTCGAATGCGTACGCGCCCCCCGGGCCCGCGCGCCCGCCGGGACAGGTCGGACAGGGCAGCATCACTCCCGGTGGTGGTCCACCGCGACGGGCTGGTGACGAGCCAGGCATCGGTGCTCCGAGCGCGGCAACCTCTGCTCCCCGGAGCACCGCGGATCGCTGCCACTCCGGCTGGCTGTCGCTGGCGAGTCCCTGGAACAGCTTCTGGATGGCCGCATCCTGTCCGGCGCGGACGATGGTTGCTGCCAGCATCGTGATCGCGGTCTCGCGCTGCGGTGTCTGCGTCGCCGAGGCGATCAGCGTGTCGAGCACGGCGGGCTCGCTCCCCCGCAGGCCGCTGAGGGCGGCATCGACGACGATTGGATCGTTGGCGTAACGCTCGAGCAGCGATGCAAGCGCGACTTCGCGTTGTGCCGTTGGCAGCGTGCCAAGCGAGGCAGCCAGTTGCTCACGGACGGACCAATCGGGATCGTCGAGCCGCTTCAGCACTTCGCGTTGCAGCGGATGGTCCGCGGTCGCGAGCCACTTCTCGGATAAACGAATGGCCGAGACGCGCACGTCGCGTGAGGAATCTCCAAGCGCCCTGGTGACCGTCGCGGGCTCGAGACTGTCGATGCCGTCCAGGGTCCAGAGCGCGTGGAGCCGCGTTCGGTAATCCGGCGCGGTTTCAGCCAGCTTCAGGAGCGACGGTGCGGCGGATTTGACATAGCGTTCAACCAGCAGCCGTTGCGCCGTGTCGCGGCGCCACCCGTTTGGATGCGAAAGAGCCTCGACCAGTTGCGGCGGGGTCGCATTTGCGAACGGCGCGGTGCTGTCGAGTCGCGTGCTCTCGTGGACGACCCGGTAGATTCGACCGAGTCCGGTCGGCTGATCGAGCTTGCGCGCGATGATGTGGTCGCGCAGGTAGACGGTGGTCGACGCGCGGTCCTGGATGATGCCGCGATAGAAATCGACAACGTAGAGCGCTCCGTCAGGAGCATTCGAGATGTAGACAGGGCGAAAGCGCTCGTCCGTCGATGCGAGGAATTCGGCGTTCTCGTACGCCTTTTTCGCGCGCAGCGTCGTCCCGTCGTCGCGGAGAACGATACGGCTGACGAAGTTGGCGGCCGGGTCGGCGACGAAGACGTTGCCATAGAGCTCCGGCGGGAGACGATCGCCGCGGTAGACCATGGGCGCGCACACCGCCGTGAACTTCGCCAGCGTGCCGTCGGGACGGTCGATACCGGCTTGATAGGCGCGATTGGTTCCGGGATTCGGCCGCACGGGCCACACGGTATTCAGATCGTTGCTGTCGTCTTCGAGCGAGTCGTAGCTGCCGCGAGTACGGAGCAGCGTCGGGTTGCGCAGGAAATACGGCGTCGGCACGAAATCGACGTGCAGCGCCGATTCGTTCGTGTTGCGATAGATTCGCCCCGCATCGTCCTGCGTCGCCCCCCATTCGCCGCGTGACAGCGTGGGCTGCACTTCGACCTTCTGATCCTTGAACCGGAAGTAGACGTCGGTGCCCGACGTGTGCATCCAGTTGTCGAGCGCCCAGTAGAGGCTGTTCGCGTTGCCCTCCACGCTGCCCTCGAGCCGGCCATATGCGTGGGTGATCAGCTCCTTCGTATCGGCTTTGAGATCGCCGTTGGTGTCCCGCATCATCCAGAGGCTGCCGGGTTCCCCGACGAGCACCCCGTGATCGAGCACTTTCAAGGCGCGCGGCAGAATCAGACCGTCGGCGAAGACCGTTCGCTTGTCCATGACGCCGTCGTGATTGGTGTCCTCGAGCACGACCACGTGCCCGATCGGGTCCAGATTCGGTTCCTTCGCCTGCAGATCCCTGACGAATCCCGTCATCTCGACGATCCACAGGCGCCCGGCGAGATCCCAATCCATGACCGTGGGATCCTGAACGAGCGGTTCGCTGGCGACGAGCTCGACGTGATAGCCGGGCGGCATGAAGAATGTCTTGACGGCGTCGGCTGGAGAGAGCACCGGCGACTCGTTCGAGACTTTCTGTACGCCGGGGGGCCACGGGCGGTTCGCGGGCGAGCTCTGAAACGCCAAACCGGTCGACACCGTGAGACACAGCAGAAGTCCGATCGTGCGCAGTCTGGTCAGCAGCATGAGAATCGCCCTCACTTCTGCGCCGTCAGGCCGCGGCCTTCGACAGCGTCGTACGCTCTTCCGGTTTCGATATTCGCTCGTCCGGTCTCGACAGTCTTGAACTCTTCCACGCGGCCGCTCGGCCACGTAATCACTACGCGGTCGATGTGGTCGCGCTTCCGCACACCGAACGTGACCGGCAGCTCCGATTGCGACAGATAGCTCGATCCGCTCTTCACCATCCGAGTCTGAGAACTGTCGCCATGGTAGATGCGCACGGTCGCGCCGATCGCATCGCGGTTCGACTTCGTCCCGGTCAACCGGAAGCGGATCGACTTGTTGCGTTGCGCGTTATCGTTGCGATACAGCAGCGCGGGGCCGCCGTTGGTGGTCATGAGGATGTCCAGATCGCCGTCGCGATCGAAGTCGCCGAACGCGAGCCCCCGGCCGACCTTCGGCGCCGCGAACGTGCCGCCGGCGTACGAGGTCACGTCGTCGAACGTATCGTTACCCCGGTTCAGGAAGAGGTGCGGCGGCTGCGCGTAGCCGACGTGGCCGCGGATGTTGCGCACCGTGTCGTCGATGTGGCCGTTGGCGACGACCAGGTCGAGCGTTTCATCGAGATCCAGATCCATGAACAGGCAACCGAAGCCGAGCGTGCTGCGGGACGGGGAGCCCAGACCAGTCTGCATCGCGGCGTCCTCGTATTGTCCGGTCTTGACGGCGCGGTACAGGCCGATCATCTCGTTGTCGAAGTTCGTGACCGCGATGGTTGGCGCGCCGGACGAGCCGAAATAGTCTGCGTCGACGCCCATGCCCGCGCGCGCCTTGCCGTCCGTGTTGAAGGCGACGCCCGCCTCGACGCCGATTTCCTTGAACGTGCCGTTGCGCTGATTGCGAT
>JBKPLP010000193.1:0-5003 GCA_046731735.1 Acidobacteriota bacterium | reverse complement strand
GGCTTCAGGGCTTCAAGGCTTCAAGGCTTCAAGGCTTCAGGGCTCACGGCTCAAACCGGCGCCTGGTTTTGGACTCGAGGCGGAGAGCCGTGTTTCGGCGCGATCGAGGATCGCGGCGGCGATCTCCGCTTTCGGCGCGAGCGGGACGTGTTCCTCGCGCTCGGCGGTGACAATCGTGACGGCGTTCATGTCCACCTCGAATCCCGCGTCGGCCCGCGAGATATCGTTCGCCACGATGAAGTCCGCCTGTTTGCGCAGCAGCTTCTCGCGTGCGCGCGCGACCGGATCGCCGCTTTCCGCGGCGAAGCCGACGAGGACGGGCGTCGAGCCGCCCCGGCGTGCGCGCCCGAGCTCGGCGAGAATATCCGGCGTGCGGACGAGGCGCAGCTCCATCGGCGCATCGCTCTTCTCTATTTTGCCGGGGGTCCTTGCGTCCGGGGTGTAATCGGCCACCGCAGCAGCCATGACGATGATGTCAGCATCCGCGGCGTGCTGGCCGACGGCGTCGCGCATCTCGTGCGCGCTGCGCACGGAGACGACCTCGATGCCGGCCGGCGCCGGAAGGTGCGTCGGTCCCGAGATGAGCACGACGCGCGCGCCGCGGCGCGCCGCCTCGGTGGCGACGGCGTATCCCATCTTGCCGCTCGACCGGTTGCCCACGTAACGCACCGAGTCGATATCCTCGTAGGTCGGACCGGCGGTGACGACGACCAGGCGGCCGAGCAGCGACCCGCGTGGCTGCACCATCTGGTGCGCGGCCTCGACGATCTCGTCGGGCTCCGCGAGCCGCCCCTTGCCGATCCAGCCGCAGGCGAGATAGCCCTGCCCCGGATCGACGAAACGGACGCCGCGAGCGCTCAGCACGGCGAGATTCCGCCGGACGGCGTCGTGCTCCAGCATATTCGTGTTCATGGCGGGCGCCATGAGCACCGCGGCACGCGTCGCGAGATACAAGGAGCTGAGAAAGTCGTCGGCGATGCCGTTGGCGAACTTGCCGATGATGTTCGCCGTCGCCGGGGCGACGACGAGCAGCGCGATGTCGGAGGCGAGCGAGATGTGCTCGATGTCGGAGTTCGCGCCCGGCGTGAACTGATCGGTAATGACCCGCCGGCGAGTGATCGCCTCGAACGTCAGCTCGCCGACGAACTTGCGTGCCGAGTGCGTCATGATCGCGGCGACGTCGTGCCCGCGCTTCTGCAGCCCGCGGGCCACTTCGACCGCTTTATACGCGCCGATACCTCCGGTTACGCCAAGTGCGATCAGCGCCATGATTTACCGATTCGAGGATTCACCGATTCAAGGATTCACCGATTCCCCGATTAGGGATTCCCGATTAGGGATTAGGGATTCATCCTTTCAACCTTGCCCTCGCGGATTTCTTTCTGCGCGAGCTTGGCCGGCTTTTCGGTGTCCCCGGTGGTGCGCGGTGTGCACCCGGCGAGCAGCTGCCGCGCGCGGGCGCCAGCAAGGGTCACGAACTCGAACTTGTTCCCGATCTCGTTTTTCTCTGCCATCGATTCTCCCTGAAAGGCCGGCCTCGGGCCGGAGTCCACCGAAGATCACCGAAATGTTTCCACGATCCGTTCCGCCATGCCGGCGGCGCATCGCAGCCGCGCCCGCTCGGCGAGCACGATCGCCCGCAGACGATCGACGCAGGCCTCGAGCTCGTCATTCACGATCACGTAGTCGTACTCGGTGAACGCGACGACCTCGTCGCGCGCGGTCTGCAGCCGTCGCTGGATCGCGTCTTCCGGGTCGGCGCTGCGGCCGCGCAACCGCTGCTCGAGCGTCGAGAACGACGGCGGCATGACGAACACGCCGACCGTGCCGGCGCAGCGCTGCCGCACCTGCCGCGCCCCCTGCACGTCGATGACGAGCACCAGGTCGCGCCCGTCGGACAAATCCCGCTCCGCATCCACGGCGCATGTCCCGTAGAGATTCCCGAACACGTCGGCCCATTCCAGGAACTGGCCGGCCGCAATCATCTGTTCGAAGCGCGGGCGTGTAATGAAATTATAGTCGACCCCGTCCGCCTCATTAACCCTCATTTGGCGGGACGTATACGACCTCGACAGCGATAAATCGGGAATAACCTGCACCAGACGCTCGACCACGGTCGTTTTGCCGGTCCCCGATGGGGCGGATACAACGAACAGCAGACCGCGCCTCGATCCGTGGCCGGATCCCGCATCCTGCCCTTCGCGAGCCTCGGGCTGCCCCGGCGAAGGACGAATCCCGGATCCCGGCAGGTTACTCAACATTCTGGACCTGCTCCCGCATCTTCTCGAGCTCGGCCTTCAGCGCCACGATCACTTCCGAAACCGCGGATCCCTCTGCCTTCGATCCCACGGTGTTCACCTCGCGGTTCATCTCCTGGAGCAGGAAATCGAGTTTGCGCCCGCACGGCTCCGGTGAGTCGGAGAGTGCACGCCAGTGCTCCAGGTGGCCGCGGAATCGAACCACTTCTTCGGTGATGTCGGAACGGCCGACGAACTTGGCAATCTCTTGCGCGATGGTCGCCTCGTCCGCGAGCGCGTCCGCGCGTAGTTCGCGCACCCGTTCTTCGAGGCGAACGCGCAGCGCGGACATGCCTTCCTCTGCCGCTACGGCAGCTCGCTCGAACAGCTCGCCGAGCACCGCACGGCGGGCATCCAGATCGGCGCGCAGATAGCCTCCCTCGCGCACGCGCATCGAATCGAGCTCGTCGAGCGCGGCCGACACGGCCTCTTCGACGCGGCCGGCGAGCAGGTCGTCGGCCCCCTCGCCGTCGCCGCCACTGCGCTCCATGATGGACAGCGCCTGCGGAAAGCGCAGGAGATCGCCGGGCGTCATCATGCCCGCCACGTAACCGCGCTCGCGCGCGCGGTCCAGGGCGGCCCCCAGCGCCTCGAGAAAGGACTCGTTCAGCTGGACTTCGAGCGTCGGGACGCGGCGCTGCGTGACGCTCACCGAGACCTCGACGCGGCCTCGACCGACCCGCTTCTGCGCCAGCGCGCGCACCCGCGTCTCGATCGCCGCGAGCGACGGCGGGATGCGCAGCTGCAGGTCCAGGAACTTGTGGTTCACGGCGCGCACCGTCACGCCAATCGTCGCCGCCTCGTCGTCTCGGGTGAGCGAAGCGAAGCCCGTCATCGATTTGATCATCGTCAATGGCGGCCCGTGAACGGCCGCCCCACATCCGCCGCCTGCGGCGCCCGACCCTCGAAGATCTGCAACGAATATAACTTTGCGTAGACCCCGCCCGCGCGCGCGAGCAGCTCATCGTGCCGGCCGATCTCGGCGACCCGTCCGCGTTCGAGCACGACGATCGAGTCGGCGCGGCGCACGGTCGACAACCGGTGCGCGATGACGAACGACGTCCGGTTCCGCATCAGCGTCTGCAGCGCATCCTGCACCAGCAGCTCCGATTCGGCGTCGAGCGACGACGTCGCCTCGTCGAGAATCAGGATCGGCGAGTTCTTGAGCAGCGCCCGGGCAATCGCGAGGCGCTGCCGCTGTCCGCCGGACAGCTTCTGGCCGCGCTCGCCGATCCGGGCGTCGTATTTCTCCGGCAGCGTGACGATGAATTCGTGCGCGTGCGCCGCCCGCGCCGCCGCCTCGATGGCGTCGCGCGAGGCGCCGGGCGTGCCGTAGGCGATGTTGCTCGCAATCGTGTCGTCGAACAGCACGGTGTCCTGCGTGACGATCCCGATTTGCGACCGCAGCGACGCCAGCGTGACATCGCGGATGTCCACGCCATCGATCAGGATGCTGCCGCCGGAAACGTCGTAGAAACGCGGCACCAGGTTGACGAGGGTTGTCTTTCCGGCGCCGCTCAGCCCGACAATCGCCACTGCCTGACCCAGGCGGACCCCGAACGACACGTCCTTGAGGATCGTCTTGCTGACGCCATCGTAGGAAAAGCTGACGCCGCGAAACTCGATTCCCTGGCGGAGCCGCGCGAGCGGCGCGGCGCCGATTCGTTCCGGCACTTCGGAATGTGTATCCAGGATTTCGAAAATGCGCTCGGACGCCGCCATCGCCTGCTGCAGCGTGGCGTTGACGCGGCTGAGCTTCTTGACCGGCGCGTACATCATGAACGCGGCGGCGACGAACGCGGCAAAGTCCCCCTGAGTCAGCTCGCCTCGACCGATTCGCCGGCTGCCGTACCAAATCAATCCGACGACGGCGACGCCGCCGAGAAGCTCCATCAGCGGCGGCAGCAGCGCGAGCGCGCTCGTGACTTTCAGGTTGGTTCGGTACAGCGCCTGCGACGCGCCGCGGAACCGCCGCTCCTCGTGCTGTTCGGCGCCGAATGCCTTCACGATGCGGTGCCCGGTGAACGCTTCGGCAGTCACATGGGACAGGTGTTCCAGGTGTTCCTGGCTGCGGCGCGTCGTGCTGCGAATCCGCCGCCCGAACCTGACCAGCGGATAGACGACGATCGGTGCCCCGGTGACCGCGACGAGCGCGAGGCGCGCGTCGATGTAAAACAGATAGCCCGCAAGGCCAACGAGCGAGAGTCCTTCTCGCATCAGGTCGCCCACCGTTTCCGACACCGCCTGCTGGACCTGATTGACGTCGTTCGTGATCCGCGACATCAGCTGACCGGTCGTGTGACGGCTGAAGAAGGTCGCGGACTGATCGAGGATGTGCCGGAAGAGCTGGTCGCGCAGGTCGCGCACGACCCGCTGGCCGATGTCGGTCATCGCGAACGCGGACCCGTATGCGCCCAGCCCTTTGACGACGTAGACGAGGAGCAGCGCGATCGACCACCACGCGAGCCGCTCCCCTTTCGGAAGCACCTGATCGATGGCCGGCTTGATCAGCGCCGCCACCGCCGCGGTCGCTACGGCATACACCAGCATCGCCGCGAGCGCCGCGCCAAATCGCCCGCGGTAAGGCCGGGCGTACCCGAACAGGCGGTGAAGCGGATTCACTCGGTGAACCGGTACTTCAACAGCACCCACAACGCGACGAACCCGTCGCGCCAGGTAATCTTCTTCCCCTCGTCATAATTGCGG
>JBKPLP010000192.1:0-8868 GCA_046731735.1 Acidobacteriota bacterium | reverse complement strand
TGACGTACCCGACGAGCGGTGCAAGCTCCGACGGCCGTGCCCGCGCGAGGATCACGTAGGTCCGTTCGTGATCCGTCCACATGATGGCTTCGTGGCCGAACTTGTCGATCTCTTCTTCGAGGGGCGCATTCCGGACGGTGCGCGGAACGACGAACACCGACAACGGTTGGCCGTGCCATTTATAAAGGATATGCGCGACGCGGCTATTGCCCAGGCCGCAGCGCCGAACCCCGAGGAGCTCGAGGTCGTTGGCTGCCGAGCTCGCCGGCACGCGGATGTCCCACCGCTGCTTCGCCAGCCAATCATGCTCGGCGGTCACGGCGTCGGTGTGGTGCAGCCGCTCCGGCGCGAATTGAAAGCACGTCATGTGGTCGACCGTGAGCTGGGTCGCGAGTGCCTCCACCTTGTCGTTCGGGCTGAAGAGAAAGACGCCCGTTACTGCGAGCACGAGGGTGGCGGCCACCGACAGCGGGACCCACCGTCTGGCGAAGGTGGCACTCCCGGGGAAGCGCCGCCGGTTCCCGGCACCCGCTTGCGCCGCGCACCGCTCGCGCAGGGCGCCAGAGGCGCAGGCGCGCAGCGCAGGCCGACGAGCCTCGAGCACCGCGCGAACAGTGCGCTGCTCCGCAATCCGACCGCGACACGGCGGACACTTCGCGAGATGAGCCTCAACGGAGACGCGGTCCGCCGGCGCCATGTCGCCGTCGACGTACGGCGCAAACAGCGGATTGAGATCCTGGCACTTGCTCATCGCATCGTCTTTTCAGCTTCGGTTGCAAATCGCAGAGGCTGCAAGCGCTCGAACAGCGCGCGCCGCCCCCTCGAAATCCTCGACATCACTGTGCCAATCGGCACGTCGAGCACCTGCGCGATTTCCGCGTAGGTCAGCTCCTCCACATCGCGCAGCCAGACCGCCTGGCGGAACGCCTCGGGCAGCGCATCGAGCGCCTGCTGAAGGTCCGCGTCAAGCGTGTCGCGCGTGAGCAGCTGCTCGGGCGTGTATTCGTGCGCCGGCTGTGGCGCCCGATCGACGTATTCGCTGTCCACGTCGACCGGATTCCTGCCATCGTGCCGCCGCATGTTGCGGTACGTGTTGTGAAGGATCGTGAATAGCCACGCCTTCAGGTTCGTGCCGCGCCGGAACTGCGCCACCGAGCGAAAAGCCTTCAGATACGTGTCCTGGACGAGGTCTTCCGCATCGGCCGGGCGGCGCGTCAGCCGCAGCGCCGTGCCGTAAAGGCTGTCGACGTACGACAACGCCTCCCTGGTGAACTCGTCCATGACGTCTGTCGAGGACGCCCAGTCAGAGAAAACACCGGTGGGCCGCCTCGTTATTCCTTCTATTGTAAGTTTTTTCGGAGATCTGTCCGTTGGCGTGGACGCGCAACGCTCCTCCGGGGTGACAACGGGCCCGGATTTACGCGGATAATGTCGGAGATTCGGACCTCGGCTGCGGGCACATGGCTTGCTGCAAGCGGGCCCGGCGTCTTTGCCCCTGCGCTCCCGATTGTCCGCCCCGGGGACTCGGTCGTTGCGGCAACCGTCTTAGCTACAGTAACATCGGCGACGAGCAGCCGACGATCTGACGTCGCCGCGTTCGCGCAGCATCGAGGCCCCGCTCCTTCGCTGCAGCTTTCGAGGTGAACCATGCGCACGCGCAAGACGCGCGGCACCCTCGCGCCGACGGGCATCGCCCTGCTGGCGCTCCTGATGCTGGGTGGTGCTGTCCAGGAAACTTTCGCCCAGACGCCGTACGTGCCGTACTACGGCAAGAATCGCATCCGATACAACGACTTCAAGTGGAACATCTATAAGACGGATCACTTCGAGATCTACTACTACCCGGAAATCGAGACGCAACTCGAGCGGGTGACTTCCTATGCGGAGAGCGCGTATCAGCAGGTCAGCTCCGATCTGAAGCACGACCTGGCCTTCAAAGTGCCGCTCGTCCTCTATAAGACGGGGAGCGAATTCCAGCAGCAGAACATCGAGCCCGGCGAACTTCCGGAAGGCGTCCTGGCGTTCGCCGAGCCGTATCGCGACCGTATGGTCCTGCCGATCGATGAACCGTCGGACGCGCTGTATCGCCTCATCACCCACGAACTGACGCACATTTTCGAGTTCGACATCATCCCGCGGTCGCTGCTGCACCGCAGCCTCCCGCTCTGGGTGGACGAGGGATTGTCCGATTACATGACCGGCTACTGGCAGCCATTCGATCTCATGTCCGTGCGCGACGCGGCGATCGCCGACATCGTGCCGTCGATGAGCGACTTCGAGGGCGTCCAGTTCGCCGACGGGCGGCTGCCCTACAACCTTGGCCACGCGGCCTTCGAATTCATCGAGTCGCGTTGGGGCAAGGAAGGGCTGCGACAGTTCCTGTTCGCGCTGCGCAAGGCGGTGATTGGCGGGGGCGAGAGCGCGTACGAGGAAGCCTTCCGGCTGAAGCCCGACGAGTTCGACGAGCAGTTCGACAAGTATTTGAAGGATCGCTTCAAGCCGTTCCGCGACAAGGAACGGCCGGCCGACTACGGCAAGGACCTCGCACCGAAGCGCAACAAGACGCCGTACAGCGTCGTGGTCTCGATCGAGCCCTCCCCCTCCGGCGATCTGATGGCGGTGGCGGCCGGCAACCGCAAGGACCAGGAGCTCGACATCGTCCTGATGTCGACCAAGGACGGCAAAGTCATTCGCAATCTCACGAGCGGGTTCAACAAGGATCGCGGCTACGAGTACATCGCGACGCCGGGCGGCTTCCGGAACAACGCGGTGTCGTGGATGTCGTGGGCGCCGGCCGGCGATCGCATCGCCTATTTCGCGCGCACTGAAAAGAACAAGACGCTCGTGCTCCAGAACGTGGTCACCAAGAAAGTCGAGCAGCGGATCGAGCTGAAGACGGTGGACGGCCCCGAATCGCCCGATATGAGCCCCAACGCCCGCGAGGTCGCCTTCGCCGCGCTGCGCGGGGCGGTGGCCGACATCTTCATCGTCAACCTCGACACCAAGGAAGTCCGGAACGTCACCAACGACGCGTTCGGCGACTACGCGCCGACCTACTCGCCGGACGGGAAATTCCTGCTCTGCCTCAAGCGCGTCAGCGGCAACGACAAGCTGTTCCGGATCGACCTCGATTCCGGCAAGCAGACGCAGATCACGTTCGGCACGCACGACGACGGCGGCGCGCAGTTCATCGACAGCGACGTCATCGTGTTCCCGTCGACCGCCGTCGATCCGAATCAGCCGATCGATCCGGAGGTCGCGCGCAACGGCAACATCTACAACATCTGGACGCTGAATCTGAAGAGTGGCGAGCTGAAGCAGTACACCGACACGCTGACCGGCAACGTGTCGCCGATCGTGCTGCGCGACGCCAAGCCCGCGAAGATCGCGTTCGTGACCTACTACAAAGGCGAGTACGGCATCCACACGCTGCCGCGCGACGAGCCGCTGCACACCGTCGCCAGCGCCGACTTCGGCAGCGTCGGCCCGATCATCGATTTCCAGCCGCCGGTCACCCACACGCTCGTGAAGTCGAACATCCACAAGAAGGGGACGTTCGAAAAGCTGTTCCTCGAAGGGCGCCCGCCGGTGAACGTCGGCGTCACCAGCGGCGGTGACCTCTTCGGCGGCACGCAAGTCACCTTCAGCGACGTCCTCGGCGACAAGCAGTTCGACCTGTTCGCGTCGTCGGTGGCGCAGTATCGCACGATGTCGTTTTCCTACATGAACCTGTCGCGACGCTTCCAGTACGCGCTGCAGGCGTACTCGGCGACGCAGTTCTACTACGGGTACGACCCCGGTTTGCTCTACGACCAGCAGTACGCGTTCGTCAGCCGGGATCAGGCCATCGCGACGCAGACGGTGCGCGGCGCCACGGCGTTCGGGATTTACCCGTTCAACCGCTACGCCCGCGTCGAGCTGTCGACCGGCGTCTATCAGTACGAGCAGGGCTACAACGACGAAGGCCTGCAGCAGGTCGCGGACGAGTATCAGATCGAGCAGTACGGCCGGACGCTGTTCTCGTCGGGCACGTTCATGCCGTTCGGCGTCGCGTTCGTGCAGGAGACGACGGTGTTCCGCGAATACGGACCGCTGGCCGGAAACACCGTCCGCGTCGGCTATGAATACGCGCCGAGTCTCGGCAAGTTCCTGTCGCGTCAGACGGCCGACGTCGATGCGCGGCATTACACACGGCTGGCGACCAACGGCGTGCTCGCGTTCCGCGCCCGCGGGTTCAAGAGCTGGGGCGAATTCCCCGGCTACATGTACTTCGGCGGCAACTCGGAGCTGCGCGGCTACGATTACCTCGAGTTCCTCGGCAACAAGGCGTTCTTCCTCAACGGCGAGCTCCGCTTTCCGCTGATCGAAGCGGCGTTGACGCCGCTCGGGGTCATCGGCGGCCTTCGCGGCGTCGCCTTTGCGAATATCGGCGCCGCCGGATACGAGGGAGTCAAGATGCAGGTGTGGACACGGGATCCCATCACCGTCACGCCGCTGCTTGGGTTCCAGCCGAATTACGAGACCCTGACCTACGATCCGGTATACGGACAGCCGCAGACGATCGGCGGGCTGAAGCTGGTGGACGGCCGCGCCTCCTACGGAGTGGGACTCGAGACGTTCGCGCTGGGATTCCCGATCCACTTCGACTGGTCCTGGCGCACGCTGCTGAACAAGCAGTATGAGGACTATGTCTTCGCGTATGAGGGGATCCAGGAAGGGATGTCGGGGAGCAAGTGGTTCCGTAAGCCGCGCTTCTCGGTCTGGATCGGCTACGACTTCTAATCCATCGCCGGAATTGCCAGAATTGCCAGAATCGCCGGACTTGCAGTAATCCATTTAGGGAACGACATTCTGGCAATTTTGGCAATTCCGGCAATTATGGCAATTCGGCGATAGGTTACTCGAGTCCGCGACGTGTCCAAGCCCCGCTGCACAGACCTCGTCGGCCTCCTTGCGGACTTCGTCGAGCACAACCTGCCATCCGAGGTTCATGCGCGGCTCGAGCAGCACCTCGCCAAGTGCCCGCGGTGCGTGGCGCAGCTCAAGACCTATGAGTCCACCGTGTCGCTCCTCCGTTCGATCCGCGAAGAAGACCTGCCCGCAGAGCTCCGCTGCACGCTGAAAGCGTTCATCGATCGAAACTGCCAGAACTAGCTGTCGCCCTTCAGCTTCTTCAGCTCGCGATTTCACGACGTGATTGTCGAGGTGCGGTCTGCTGACATAGAGTAGCCGGGCCGATGCCGGATGCGCTGAACGCCAAGAAACCGTCAGAATCGGAAACCGAGATGGTGCAGGTCGTGCTGCCCAACGACGCCAACCCGCTCGGCTACATCCTCGGCGGCACCGTGATGCATCTCATCGACATGGCCGGCGCTATCGCCTGCCATCGGCACACGCGCAGTCTCCTGGTGACGGCGGCGGTCGACGGCCTGCAGTTCCTGAATCCGATAAAGGTCGGCGACCTCATTCTTCTGAAAGCGCGCGTGACCGCGGTCTGGAATACGTCGCTCGAAGTGCAGGTGGAGGTGTTCTCGGAAGAAACGCTCACCGGCCGGCAGCGCATGACGAGCCGCGCGTTCCTGACGTTTGTGGCGATCGACCGTGACAACCGCCGCGTCCCGATTCCGCGATTGATCCTCGAGAGCGAGGAGGACAAGCGACGGGCGGCGGAAGCGAACCAGCGGCGTGCACAGCGGCTCGAGGCACGCCGTTCGCTCGAAAGCGCGTGACGCGCCGCACCGCGACGCGCCTCCTGTTCGCGCTGGCAGCCGTGGGCGCCGCGCTGACGATTCTCCTCGCCGTCATCGGCGGCTTCTCCACCCGGCTCGCCGGCATCCGTATCTCGGCACGCGGCGCGTTGCGTCCACTTCTCCTCACGCTCCTCACCGGCTCGCTGGCGGTACGGCTGCTGTCACAGGTGGAACGGCAGCGGCTCCTGGATCGGACGGCTCGCGCGGGGGCGACGCTGGCGCCATGGCTGGCCGCAGCAACCGCCGCCGTGACGCTCGGCATTGCGCTCGCGCACGGAACCCGAAGCGCGGGAGGCGCGGACAGTTACGGATACCTGAGCCAGGCGCGGTTGTGGCTCGCAGGAGACCTGCACGTGCACGAGGCCCTGGCCGGGGCCGCTCCGTGGCCTGACGCCGAATGGACGTTCAGCCCGCTCGGTTACCGGCCTACCGGCAATCAAACCATCGTCCCGACTTACGCGCCCGGTCTGCCGCTGCTGATGGCAGCCTTTACCAAAATCGGGGGCAACTGCGGGCCATTCGTGGTGACGCCGCTGTGCGCCGCGTTCCTGGTCGGACTCACCTATCTTCTCGGCGTCCGTCTTTCGGGACGCGCCACGGGGTTGATGGCCGCGCTGATCCTGGCGGCGAGCCCGACGTTCGTCTTCATGTCGCTGTCGTCCATGAGCGACATACCGGCGGCCGCGTTCTGGACGACGGCGCTCGTCATTGCGGTCGGACGGCCAACCATCCTCGCTGCCGGTCTCGCGGGAACCGCCTCGGGAATCGCAATCACGATCCGGCCCAATCTGGCGCCCCTTGCCATGTTCCCGGCGATGCTGCTCGTACTCGCTGCGCCGCAGCACAGGATCCGCCGGGCGGCGTCGTTCGCGGCCGGCTGCCTCCCGTTCGTCCTCTTCGTCGCGGGCGTGAATCGATCTCTCTACGGCTCGGCAATGCGCTCCGGTTATGGCGACCTCGAGTCCCTTTTCAAACCGGCTTACGCCGGTGCGAACCTGTCACGGTTCTTGCGATGGCTGTGGCAGACGCAGGGGCCGCTCGTCTTCATCGGAGTGCTGGCACCGATCGTATGGTGGCGTGGCCGACAAGCCGTCGACGGACAAACGCGCGCTGCGACCGCAGCGCGTCTCGTGCTTCTCGGTTATGTCGGCGGGGTATTCGGGTGTTATCTGCTGTACACGCCGTTCGACGCCTGGTGGTTCCTGCGGTTCATATTGCCCGCGTTCCCCGCCCTGTTCGCGCTCGCCGCCGATGCGGTATGGGTCGGCTCGCAACCGTTCCGCGCAAGATTTCGTGTCGTCGTGCCGCTGGTGTTCACGCTGGTGTGCGTCGACTGGGGCGTGCGGTTCTGCCGTACCCACAGCGTCCTCGAGTTCGGCGACGCGGAACAAAAGTACGGCGACGTGGGCCGTTTCATCGCCAGCGAACTTCCGCCGAACGCGGCGGTGATCACGCTTCTGCACAGTGGAAGCGTTCGTTATTATTCCGGCCGCACCACGCTTCGCTACGAGTGGCTCGACCCGCAAGGGCTCGACCGCGCCGTCACATATCTGAAGAGCAACGGACTCGAAACGTACGCGGTACTCGAAACATCCGAACTGGCGGAATTCCGGGAGAAGTTCAAAGGGCAGCTTGCGGCCGCGGCGCTCGACCGGTCAGCGCTTGCGATGCACGCACGCGGGGTGTACGTGTATGCGATCGATCCGGCGCGGGTGGCCGACGTCCCGCGCGCGATTCCGCGCACGAGCGGCTGCGAGTAAGGACCGGATCCCGCATCCCGGATCCCGCATCCCGGATCCCGGATCCCGACTTAGTGCGTGTAATGCACCGCGGGTCTTCCGTCGTACATCTCGTCGATCCGCAGCACCTGCGAGGCCCGGCTGTAGCTTCCGAGCTCGTACTCCTCGCTCATGATGAGCGCCTTCACCGGCTTGGTCGGACACACCTCCGCGCACAGGCCGCAGAAGCTGCAGCGCGACAGGTTGAAGTCGAAATAGTCGAGGACCTTGATCTTCTGTCCGGGCTCGCGATGGCCGCCGAGCGCAATCAAATCATCCGGGCACACCTTCGCGCACTGGTCGCACACGATGCAGGTCGCCGCGCCGGTTTGCGGCTCCACCTGGAGACGCAGCACGCCGCGGAAGCGCGGCGCGACCGGACGGCGTTCGGCGGGATATTGAAACGTGAATGCGGGCTGCGGCGTGTACTTCAGCGTCAGCCAGAGCCCTTTGAGAATGTCGACGAGGAAGAACGTACGAAGGGCCTGAGCGAATCGCGCCACGATCAACCCGCTTCCCCGACCTTCAGCAGCCGCTCCCTGCGCAAGACGGTGTTCTCGCGACGGATCTTGTCCTGGAGCCGCATCAGGCCATACAGCAGCGCCTCCGGGCGAGGCGGACATCCCGACACGTAGACGTCGACCGGCACGATCTTGTCCACGCCCTGCAGCACACTGTAGGTGGGAAACGGACCGCCGGCGTTCGAGCAGCTGCCCATCGAGATCACCCACTTCGGCTCGGGCATCTGGTCGTACAGACGTCGCAGGACCGGGGCCATCTTCTTCGTCACGGTTCCGGCGACGATGAGCAGATCCGCCTGACGTGGAGAGGCGCGAAAGACCTCCGCGCCAAACCGCGAGATGTCGAACCGCGATGCAGACGCCGCCATCATCTCGATGGCGCAACAGGCGAGGCCGAATCCAAGCGGCCACAGCGAGTTCTCCCGCGCCCACGTCAGCAGCTTGTCGACGTTCGTGGTAATCAGGTTGTCGTCGAACTTGTGCTCGATTAAGCCCATTTCAGCTCTCAGCTCTCAGCTGTCAGCTCTCAGCAGCTATCAGCTTTCAGCTATCAGCTCTCAGCTGTCAGCAGCTATCAGCTCTCAGCTATCAGCAGCTATCAGCTTTCAGCTATCAGCTCTCAGCTAGCTGTCAGCTGATGGCTGACAGCTGATAGCTATTTCTGGTAATACTGCGCGTTCACCGGAATGTAGTTCTTCCACTTCTCCGGTGTTTCATCCAGGGCGAAGATCGCTTCAACGGGACACGCCGGCACGCACGCCCCACAGTCGATGCACTCGTCGGGGTGGATGAATAACATTTCGGCCGTGGCAAAGTCCG
>JBKPLP010000191.1:0-3457 GCA_046731735.1 Acidobacteriota bacterium | reverse complement strand
GCCGAACTTCATCGCCAATCACATCGGCCTGCATGGCGTCATGCAGATCTTCCGCGCGCTCGAGACCGGGGACTACACGATCGAAGAAATCGATGCGATGACTGGTCCCGCGATCGGGCGTCCGAAGAGCGCGACGTTCCGCACGATGGATATCGCGGGCATCGATGTGCTCGCCCATGTCGCGCGAAACCTCGCCGATCGCCTGGCGTCTGCCGAGGATCGGAAGGCGTTCGAGCTGCCGCCGCTCGTCGCGTCGCTGGTCGAGAAGGGCTGGGTCGGGGCGAAAGCGGGGCAAGGCTTCTACAAAAAGGACGCCACCGGCGACATCCTGACACTCGATCCAAAGACGATGCAGTACCGGGCGAAGCAGCCGGCGCGGCTCGCGGCACTGGACGCGGCACGATCCATTGACGATCTCCGTGAACGCGTGCAGATGCTCATGAAGGCGGACGACAAGGTCGGACGTTTCCTGCGGGCGACGCTCGCGCCGACGCTCGATTACGCCGAGCGGGTGTCGCCAGAGATTGCGCACGATCGCGCCGACGTCGACAAAGCGATGCGCTGGGGCTTCGGCTGGGAGCTCGGACCGTTCGAGCTGCGAGGCGCGCCGACCCCCGTGATCTCCATTCTGGGCTCGTCGAAGGCGACCAGGGGAACCGTTCGGAAGAACGCCGGCGCAAGTCTTGTCGACCTGGGGGACGGGGTGCTCTCGGTCGAGTTCCACTCGAAGATGAACGCGATCGGCGGCGACACGATCCAGATGCTGCAGGCCGGCGTCAAAGAGGCAGCGGCGAATTTCAGCGCGCTGGTCGTGGCCAACGACGCCGTCAACTTCTCCGCTGGTGCCAACCTGATGCTGCTCCTCCTCGAGTCGCAGGAGGGCAACTGGGACGACGTGGACATGATGATCCGCGCGTTCCAGGGGGCCACGATGGCCTTGAAATACGCAGACGTGCCGGTGGTCGTCGCCCCCGCGGGTCTGACGCTCGGCGGTGGATGCGAGATCGTCCTGCACGGCGACCGCGTCCAGGCAGCGGCTGAAACCTACATCGGACTCGTCGAGGTGGGTGTCGGATTGATCCCGGCGGGCGGCGGCACCAAGGAGATGCTCGCGCGCGCGATGGATGCTGTTCCGGCGGGCGCCGATGCATTACCGCACGTCCAGCGGGTTTTCGAGACCATCGGATTCGCGAAAGTAGCGAGCAGCGGACCGGACGCGAAGCGGCTCGGATATCTGCGCGACGCCGATGGCATTTCGATGAACCGCGAACATCTGATTGAGGATGCGAAGGCCGCGGCACTGGCGCGCGTCGCGGACTACGTCCGCCCGCAGCCGCGCACGGCGATCCGTGTCGGCGGCAGCGGGCTACTCGCAACGCTCAAGCTCGGGATTCACCTCGCGCTCAGGGGTGGGCGGATCAGCGACCACGATGCGCTCATCGGCCGCAAGCTCGCCTGGATCCTGGCTGGGGGAAACGCGCCGCATGCGACGACAGTCACCGAGCAGCAGCTGCTCGATTTGGAGCGCGAGGCGTTCCTGAGCCTTTGCGGTGAGCGCAAGACGCAGGAACGGATCGCCCACACGTTGAAGACGGGGAAGCCGCTGCGGAACTGATGTCGTCCAGGCCAGCCAAAGGCGTAGTGGCGACGCGATGAGGCAGATGTTCGATGAGGGCGAAGGCCCTGCGGTGATCGTGATTCCGGGCGTGCAGGGACGCTGGGAGTGGATGCGCCCCGCGTTGCTGGCGCTGGCGAAGCGCTGCCGGACGATCTCGTACACCTTGTGTGGCGACCTGGGATCGGACAGGACGTTCGATCCGGCGCTCGGCTTCGACAACTTCGTGCGGCAGCTCGATGATCTGTTCGACCGCACGGGACTTCAGAAGGCGGCGATTTGCGGGGTGTCGTATGGCGGGTTCATCGCGCTGCGATATGCGGCGGTGCGACCGGAACGGGTGACGTCCTTGATCTTTGTGTCCGCGCCGGCTCCAGGTTGGCGGCCATCGGAGCGTCAGACGCGGCACATCGCCCGGCCGTGGCTCTCGACGCCGGCGTTTCTTCTCGCGGCGCCGCGACGTGTCTGGCCGGAGATTCGGATGGCGTTCGACACGACAGCCGCAGCGTTGTGGTTCATGGCGCGCCACGCGCTGCGCGTCCTGGCTGCCCCGGTCATTCCGGCCTCGATGGCGGCGAAGGTGCGATTGCAGCAGGCGAGTGATTTTCTCTCTGCCTGCGCAGGAATCACGGCGCCGACGCTGGTCGTGACCGGGGAGGATGGCATGGATACGGTGGTGCCGACGGAGTCGACACGCCGGTTGCTGGACCTGATTCCAGGGGCGGCATTCGAACGGCTCGAGCGGTCCGGCCACATCGGCCTGATCACGCGGCCGGAGCGTTTCGCGGAAATGGTCGGCGGGTTCGTGCATGCCAACGGTCACTGATCTGGTGGGCCCGGCTGGCCCTCTCGAAGCCTTGCTCGACGAGCCAGGGTCAGGCGACGTGCGTGCCGCGGTCGTCTTCGCGCATCCACATCCGCAGTACGGCGGGACGATGCACACGAAGGCGGTCTATCAGGGCGCGAAGGGGCTGACGCGCGTGGGATGCGCGGTGCTGCGATTCAACTTTCGCGGCGTCGGTCGAAGCGCAGGCGAATTCGATCAGGGCGAGGGCGAGAAGGAAGATTTCAGGTCCGCGCTCGACTACATGGCGGGGCGCTATCCAGGGAGGCCGCTGTGGGCCGCGGGGTTCTCGTTTGGCGCGTGGGTCGCGCTCGAAGTCGGCGCGGTGGACGACAGAGTCACAGCGCTCATCGGCATCGCACCGCCGGTGACGACGTCCGTGTCCGGGCAGCACTACACCTTCGAGCACACGCTCGCGAGCACGAAACCGAAGTTCTTCGTGCAAGGCGAAGCGGATGAAGTATGCCCGATCGAAGGCATGTGGACGTTCTACGGAAAGCTCGAAGAACCGAAAGAGCTCGTGACGATCGACGCGGCGGATCACTTGTTCGAAGGAAAAACAACCGAGGTCGGCGAAGCGCTCGAGGATCTCCTGTCTGACTTCCCTGAGCCTTGAGCCCTGAGCCCTGAGCCCTTTATGAAAGAAGCCGTCATCGTATCCGCAGTGCGCACACCGGTCGGCAAGGCCCCGAACGGATCGCTGCGTACGACGCGCCCTGACGAAATGGGCGCGGTGGTCATCAAGGAAGCGTTGCAGCGCGCTCCGGGCCTCGATCCCGCCGACGTCGACGACGTCATCATGGGGTGCGCGATGCCGGAGGCGGAGCAGGGCCTCAACGTCGCGCGAATCGCCAGCCTCCGCGCCGGCGTGCCGGTGTCGGCGTCCGCGGAAACCGTCAATCGCTTCTGCTCGTCTGGACTGCAGGCGATCGCCTCCGCCGCCGAGCGCATCATGCTCGGCTTCTCGACCACCATCGTCGCCGGCGGTACCGAGTCGA
>JBKPLP010000190.1:0-4204 GCA_046731735.1 Acidobacteriota bacterium | reverse complement strand
GACCCCCCGGATGAATGGCGTCTGTTCGAACACCTCGATGTCGCCGCGCGGCGCGTCGAGCACACCGGTGCGTCCGAACGCCTGCCCGAGATCGCGCGCCACGTACCACTGCTTCGCCCCTTCGAGCGGTTCTTTCAGCGTGTAAATGACGTTCTGCTGATCCTTCAGGTCAGAGTTCCCGAGCATCGCCTGCAGCACGAGCAGCCCGTTGAGTTGCCGGGTGCCGACGAACGGGTTGCGGTAATACGACCACGGGTCGGTGGCATCGAGCCCGTGCAGATCGGGGCTCTTTTCGCGGAAGCGCGCAGGCAGCTGCGGATTCGGCGACGGCGCTTTGGCGGCGCTCCATTCGGCCAGGTAGTAAATCGGCGGCTGGTGATAGCCGATCCCCCACACGATGCGTGACGCGGTCACTTCGGTGGGCGCTTCCGGCGGGAACTTCGCGCTCCACTCGCTGCCGTCCGGATCTTTGAGCGTGTAGCCGCGACTGAACCCCGATCGTTTGATTTCGACGACCGTGTAACGCGCCGCCGGGTCAGGGGCCAGCGTCTTGCCGCCGATGCCATAGAACAGATCGCGCCCTGGTTGGGGCGCGGTCCACAACTCGGCGAGCTGCTCGGCCGTCGGCGGCCCCGGGAGTGTGGATTGAATCGGATGCGTGCCGCACGCCGCGACAAGCCCAACCGTAACGACCAAGAACGCTACACGCAACGAACAATCCCCTCCCGTCGAGTGCCCATTAGAGGCAATCGGCCGGGTTTGTGCAAGAGGCCGGCCAGAAACATGGCTCAGCGGAAGTCGTGCGATTCGGGATCCGGGCCGGCGCCCGTCAGCGCAATCACCCGATCCGCCTTCACCGATGTCACCCCTTCCTGGATCTGCAGCGTGCCTTCGACGATGACGTAGGGTTCTCCCACGATCGCGCGCTTCTGCTCGCTGAAAAGATCCGGCCGTACGATCACATTCGCGATCCCGGTCTCGTCCTCGAGCGTCAGGAACACGAATCCCTTTGCGGTCCCGGGGCGCTGCCGCGTAATCACCGCCCCAGCCACACGGACGCGACGGCCATGGCGGCCGCGGGGCAAATCGATCGCCCGCAGCACACCTCGAAGCGCGAGCTCCGCCCGGCGCAGCGCGAGCGGATGCGGGCCGATGGTGAGACTCGTACCCGCGTAGTCGGCCAGCAGGCGCTCGGCCGGCGTCATGGGACGGAGGGGCGAATTCGTCCCGGGATCCGGGATCCGGGATGCGGGATCCGCCGAATCGCGAACCGCGAACCGCGAACCGCGATCTGCGGCAGCTTCATCGAACAGCTCGCCGGTGGGACGGATGGCTTGCTCGATCTGCCACAACGCGCTGCGGCGGTCGTGGCCGAATGCGTTCAGCGCCCCGATCTCCGCGAGCGTCGCCAGCTCGTCGCGCCGGATGCCCGTGCGCGCGATGAGGTCTTCGATGGTGGCAAATCGCGGTCCGGGATGCGGGATGCGGGCGGGATCCGGGACGCGGGATCCGGGATCCGGGATCCGGGAATCACGATTGGGGATTACGGATTCCGTTGTGACGCCGCGCCATTCGTAGGCGCAGATGTTACAAAACATTCCCTGCGTCGCTGTTTCCTCAATCATCGATTGATCGTCGCAGCCGCACTTCGGACAGCGGCTGCGACCGGATCCCGCATCTCGGATCCCGGATCCCGACTGAGACGCCGCAGCGATCGCACGGCCGATCTCCTCCCGCAGCCCATTCACGTACGTCAGCCCGAGCCGCACGCGGCCGTCGCGTTCCACGCGACACGTCCAGTCGGACTCCTGCACGTCGATCGGCGCGAAGCGGACACCGTGACGTTGTGCATCCTTCACCAGCGTGGCCGGATGATAGAACCCCATCGGCTGATTGTTCAGCAGCGCGGTATAGAAGGCCGCGGGATAATGCGCCTTCAGGTACGCGCTCGCATAGACGAGCAGCGCGAAGCTCGCGGCGTGCGATTCGGGGAAGCCATAGAGGGCGAACGAGGTGATCGAGCGAATGATCTCCTCCGCCGCATCGCCGATAATCCCTTGCGCCGCCATGCCGGCGCGCAGCTTCGCTTCGATCTGCTGCATGCGGTGCTCGGCCCGCTTGAACCCGAACGCGCGCCGGAGTTCCTCCGCCTCGCCGCCGGAAAATCCCGCCGCCACCATCGCCATCCGCAGCAGTTGTTCCTGGAACAGCGGCACCCCGAGCGTGCGCGCCAGGATCGGCTCGAGCGACGGATGCGGATACGTCACCGGTTCGGCTCCCTGGCGCCGCTTCAGATACGGGTGCACCATCTGCCCGACGATCGGTCCGGGCCGGATGATCGCGACCTCGACGACGATGTCGTAGAAGCGTTCGGGCCGCAGCCGCGGCAGCGTCGCCATCTGCGCGCGCGATTCGACCTGGAAGATCCCGATGGTGTCGGCCTCCTGCAGCATGCGGTAGACGTCGGGATCGTCGGGGGGAAGGTGGGCGAGATCGAGCTCGCGCCGGGATCCGGGATCCGGGATCCGGGATCCGGGATCCGAATTCTTTTTGTTTTCCGCACCCCGGATCTCACATCCCCCGCCTCCGCCGCGAAGCGGCTTCGGCGAGGCCTCGCCGTAGCCGGCGTCCAGAAGCACGCCGGCGCAGGCGGGCGCATCCCGGTTCGGATCCCGCATCCCGCATCCCGCATCCCGGTTCGAATTCACCAACTCCAGCGCATCCTGCAGCACCGACATCATGCCAAGACCCAGCAGATCCACTTTCACGATCCCCATGTCGGCGCAGTCGTCCTTGTCCCACTGCACGACGACGCGATCCGGCATGCTCGCGTTCTCGAGCGGCACCACGTCGTCGAGCCGCCCGTGGCACATCACCATGCCGCCGGAATGCTGGCCGAGATGGCGCGGCAGATCCTGGATCTCCTGCCAGAGGCGGCCGAACGTTCTGATGACCGGCGCCTGAAAGTCGAGACCGACGTCGCGCAGGTTGCGCTCGAGCGTCTCTTTCGGGTCGACCCACTCGAAATGGTTCATCACCTTCGCGAGCCGATCGACCTGCGCCGGTTCGAGCGACAGCGCCTTGCCCACTTCGCGCGCCGCGCTGCGGCCGCGATACGTGATCACGTTCGCGGTCATGGCGATTCGTGGCCCGTCCGGGCTGTCGGCGCGGTTGCCGTACTTCTCGTAGAGGTGCTGGATCGCGCGCTCGCGGCGATCGCCGCTCGGCAAATCGAGATCGATGTCCGGCCACTCGCCGCGCTGTTCGGACAGGAAGCGCTCGAACAGCAAATCCATTCCGACCGGATCGACCGCGGTAATCCCGAGGCTGTAGCAGACCGCGCTGTTCGCGGCCGATCCGCGCCCCTGCACGAGGATGTTCTGCTGCCGGCAATAGTTCACGATGTCCCAGACGATCAGGAAGTAGCCGGCGAGGTCGAGCTTCTCGATCAGATCGAGCTCGCGCTCGATCTGCTTCCGCGCACGATCGTCATACGGGCGGTATCGCTCGCGTGCGCCCGCCTGCGTGATCTTGCGGAGAAACGACGCCATCGTTTCGCCGCGCGGCACCGGGTAGTCCGGGAACCGGTAACCGAGATCGGCCATCGTATAGGCGAGACGATCGGCGAGCTCCCGCGTCGCCGCAATCGCACCCGGGATATCGGCGAACAACCGCGCCATCGCGTCCGGTGATTTGAGATAGCGCTCCGCGTTCCAGCTCAAACGTCGTCCGGCCCGCTCGAGCGTCGTCTTATGGCGGATGCACGTGAGCACGTCATACAGCGGCCGGTTCGCGGGCTCGGCAAAGCGCACGCCGTTGGTGGCGACGACCGGGACGTGGAACGCGGACGCGAGATCGAGGAGCGCCTGGTTGTCCGCTTCCTCGTCGCGCAGCAGGTGGCGTTGCAGCTCGAGGTAGACGTTCGGCGCGCCGAAGATGCCGACGGTGCGGTCGATGAGGCCGCCGACGCCGAACCGCCGGCCGCTGAGCAGGGCACGCCCGGCGAGCGCGACGAGACCGCCAACCTGCCCCTCGAGCTCGTCGAGCGTCAGCGTCCCGGCCCCTTTGGGCGCGCGCAGCTTCATGCGCGTCACCAGACGGCAGAGATTTCTGTATCCTTCGTGCGACTCGATCAGCACCGGCAGACGGAACACGGAAGCCTCGGCGCTCGTCGCGATGGTCAATTCCGCGCCGATGATCGCGG
>JBKPLP010000189.1:0-12486 GCA_046731735.1 Acidobacteriota bacterium | reverse complement strand
AGCACGCCGCGCGCGACGGCCGCGAGATCCGCGGCTACGAAGTGGATCGCGCGACACGACACGTCATCGAGCGGGCCGGCTACGGGGCGCAGTTCATCCATCGCACCGGCCACAGCCTCGGCGAAAACGTGCACGGCAATGGCGTGCACATGGACGATTACGAAACGCACGACGAGCGCCGGTTGATTCCCGGCACCGGCTTCACGATCGAGCCGGGCATTTACACGCCGGAATTCGGCGTGCGCACCGAGATCAACATGTATGTCGGCGTGCGCGACGCCGAAGTGACCGGCCCGTGCCAGACCGAAATCGTGCCGCTCGCGTAGCGGCTGGCGGCAGGCAGCAGGCAGCAGGCAGCAGGCAGCAGGCAGAGAACGATAACGAACAACGGACAGCGAAGAATCATTAACGGACAGCGAAGTCATTCAACGAACAGCGAAGAACCCGTAACGGACACCGAAGAACCCGTAACGGACAGCGAAGAACCAAATAACGACAGCGAAGAAACCATATCGGAGAACTAGAAATGTCAACCCGCAAGACCACGCTCTTTTACGCAGTCCTCATCGCGATCGCGTCGCTCGCCGTCGGGATGGTGATCGCCTCACGGCTCGATCTGACGCCGACCTCGTCGGCGCAGATGGTGGCGCTGCCGGCGATGAACAGTAACCCGATCAGCGGATCGATCGACGCGACCACGTTCCGCAATATCGCCAAGCAGTCGATTCCCATGGTCGTCAACATCCGCACCGAACAACGGCAGCGGACGCAGGACCTGACGGAATTCTTCGGCGGCGGTGGTGGCAGCGACGACCTGTTCCAGCGCTTCTTCGGCCAACCCGCGCCGCCGGACCGCCCCCAGGGGCGTCGCCCGCGCCAGCGGTCGGAGGGCCAGCTGACCGAGGGGGCAGGCACCGGGTTCGTGATCGACAGGAACGGTTACATCCTCACCAACAACCACGTGGTCGAGGGCGCCGAGAAGATCACGGTCGCGTTTGCCGGCGCGTCGCGCAACGAAGAGTACGCGGCGAAAGTCGTCGGCCGCGACGCGCTGACCGACAGCGCGCTGATCCAGCTCACCGACATGCCCTCGACGCCGCTCCAAGAGGCCAGGTTCGGCGACTCGTCGCAGATGCAGCAGGGCGACTGGGTCATGGCCATCGGCAATCCGTTCGCGCTCGGCCACACGGTCACTGTCGGGGTCATCTCTGCGCTCGACCGGCCGTTCGGCGGCACCGCCACCCGCACTCAGCCGATGATCCAGACCGACGCGGCGATCAACCCGGGCAACTCGGGCGGCCCGCTCCTGAACATCCGCGGTGAAGTCATCGGCATGAACACGGCGATCTACACCGACGCCCAGCGGCAGGCGAATATCGGCATCGGGTTCGCCACGCCAATCAACACCATCCGCGAGCTCCTGCCTCAACTGCGCACCGGCAAGATCTCGCGCGGCGTCATCGGCGTCGAGATCAGCCGCGACCCGATCACCAAGGACACGGCGAAGGAGTTCGGGCTGCCCAACACGACCGGGGCGATGATTTCGTCGGTCCTTCCCGACTCACCGGCCGCAAAGGCGGGGTTGCAGCGGGGCGATGTCATCGTCGAGTACAACGGCCGGGCGGTGACCGACAGCGATTCGCTGGTGAGCATGGTGGTGGCCACGAAGCCGGGCACGACCGTGCCGATCGCGATCTACCGCGATAACCAGCGCAAGACGCTGAGCATCACGCCGGGCGAGCTGGACCTCGAAGCCGAGGCGAACGGCGGCCGGTCGCTGCGGCGTCCAGACAGCACGCAGCCGAACGATCAGACGGCGACCGACTTCGGCATGCAGCTCGAGGCGGTTACGCCGGAGGCCGCGCGCCAGCTCGAGATTCCGCGCGGACGCGGCGGCGCGGTCGTCGCCGATGTCGATCGCGACAGCGCCGCGGCGCGTGCCGGCGTGCAGCCGAACGACGTCATCCTCGAGGTGAACCGTCAGCCGGTTTCCAACGTGAGCCAGGTCACGCGAGCGCTGCAGAGTGCGGTCGCAGGACGCCCGGTCTTCCTGGTCGTCTGGCGAATCGACCGCAACGGCGGCGGCCGCGAGTTCTTCATCTCGATGACGAAGCGGTAAGAAGCTTCAAGCTTCGGGGCTTCACGGCTTCAAGGACGATCGAAAGGGCCGGTGGACAATATGTCCGCCGGTCCTTTTTTTCTGTACCCTAAGCCCTGAAGCCTTGAAGCCCTCCCTCCACGATCGCATCGTCTCCGTCATCCGCGAGCGCGGCCCGATCTCGGTCGCCAGTTTCATGGAGCTTGCGCTGTACGACCCCGAACAGGGCTATTACACGGGCGCCGCGCAGCGATCGGGCCGGCGCGGGGATTTCTACACGAGCGTCGACGTCGGCCCGCTCTTCGGCGCGACGATCGCGGAACAACTGTCCGAGACGTGGGAACTGCTGCGCAAGGACGGCGCCGACCACTTCGATCTCGTCGAAGCCGCCGCGGGCAACGGGCGCCTCGCCCGCGACATCCTGGATGCGGCGGCAGAGCGTCACCCGAAGTTCTATGAACGCGTCCGGCTCTTTCTCGTCGAGCGCAGCGTCACGGCGCGGAGCGCGCACCGCGAGATACTCGGGCCGCACGCCGGCTGCCTCGTATCATCGTCGGAGGATCTTCCGAGCGCGATCGACGGCGCCATCGTCGCCAACGAGCTGCTCGATGCGCTTCCGGTCGAGGTCCTCGAGATGGCCGAGGACGGGCTGCACGAAGTCGTCATCGGCGAACGTGGCGGCGTGCTCATGGAAGAGGTCAGGCCCGCGCGCGATCCCGACGCCCTCCGTGCGCTCCCGCCGCTCGAACCGGGTCAGCGCGCGGAGATTGGTGACGCAGCGTCGAGGTGGGTTCGTGATGCCGCGACCGCGCTGTCGCGCGGACTGCTGCTGCTCTTCGACTATGGCTACACGCCTTCGCCGGAATTCTTCCGCCTGCATCCGAACGGGACGTTGATGTCCTATCGCAGCCACCGCGCCAGCGGCAGGGCATGGCTCAGCGATCCCGGGGAGCGGGATATCACCGCGCACGTGAACCTCGCCGGCGTCCGCGCCGTCGCGGAGGCACATGGCCTGACCACGCTCGGCATCGTCGATCAAACCTATTTCCTCCTCTCGCTCGGGCTTGCCGAGCGGGTCGATGCTGGACACGATCCACGGGCGCTGCGCCAGCGGCTGGCGGCGCGCACGCTCCTGATGCCGGGGGGCCTTGGCGATACGATGAAGGCGATGATCTTTGCGAAATCGATCGGCACGCCCGTGCTCCGCGGACTGCGTGCGGGGCGCCTCACCTGACGTGCGGAAGCTGCCGCATTACGGCTGGATCGGTCTCTTCGTGATGCTTGTCTCGCAGACAGGCATGCTGGCGCGCGTCGATCCGTTCTACCACTGGCACACGCCAATCGCCTGGACCGGCTACATCCTGTTCGTGGACGCCTGGGTGTGGGCGCGCCGCGGCGCGTCGTGGCTGCGGAACCATCCGGCGGAGCTGTTTTTCATCTCCTGTGTGTCGGTGCCGCTGTGGGTGCTCTTCGAGCTCTACAACAAGTACTCGATCCACAACTGGTATTACGTCGGGTTGCCCGAGGTGCTGCTGCTTCGCTATTTCGGATACGTCTGGTCCTTCGCGACGATTCTCCCCGCCATCTTCGAAACCGGCGATCTGGTGTCGAGCCTCCGTGATCGGCGCGCGCCCGCGAACCGCGCGCAGTTACCGGTCCCGCAGAAGCTCTCCCCGGCCGCGCGGATCGCGATGGTGCTCGGGGCCGTGATGGTCGTGGTGCCGATCTTCGTGCACTCCGATTACCTGGCGGCGCCGGTGTGGCTCGGCTTCATCCTGCTGATCGACCCGCTCAACGCGCGCGCGGGCAATGAGTCGATCCTCGCCGACTGGCGCGCGGGGCGGCGCGGCCGCCTGATCAATCTGCTGCTCGCCGGGCTGCTCTGCGGTGTCGTCTGGGAATTCTGGAATTACTGGTGTGGCACCAAATGGATCTATAACGTCCCGATTCTTCCCGAGGTGAAGATCTTCGAGATGCCGATCCTCGGATTCGGCGGATTTCCGCCGTTTGCCGTCGAATGCTTCGCGATGTACGTGCTGGTGCGCGGTTTGCTGTGGCGAGGCGCGTGGCGCCCGATCGCCATCTAGCACCCAAACTTTGCCTTTGCCTCTGGACCCGTTTGGGATTATGGTCTGGGTTTTCCATGAGAGCAGGTGACGCGCATGACGACCACGACCCTCGAGCGTGAGATCAAACTGCGGTTCGCCTCGGCTGACGAAGCGCGCGCGGCGGTGCTCGCAACTGGCGCCACGCCATTGTTCGGCCGTCGTCTCCAGGAAGATGCGCTGCTCGACAGCGAGGATGAAGGTCTGCGGCGCAAGCGGTGCGTGCTGCGCGTGCGGATGGAGAACGGGAAGAGCCGGCTCACCTACAAAGGGCCGGCGCAGCCGTCAGTGATGCACGTCAGGGAAGAACTCGAGACGCTGGTCGGGGACGGAGAGCTGCTGTTACGCGTCTTCGAGGAGCTGGGATTGCACATCTGGTTCCGCTACGAAAAGTATCGCGAGGAGTTCTCGCACGAAGATGTGACGGTCGCCATCGACGAAACGCCGGTGGGCATCTTCATCGAGATCGAAGGCAGCGACCAGGGCATCGCGGACATGACGGCCGCACTGGGCCGCACGCCCGACGACTACATCGTCGACTCGTACCGGGCGCTGTTTCTGCAGTACCGGGAGAAGCTCGGCCTCGAGGGCTCCGACATGGTGTTCAACGCGAGCGCATGATCCTGCCGCCGGCGCTCGTGCTCACGGCAGGCCTTGGCACGCGGCTCCGGCCGCTCACTCTCGTTCGCGCGAAAGCCGCGGTCCCGGTGAACGGCGAAACGCTCGCGCGCCGCGCCGTTCGCTGGCTGGTGTCACAAGGCGTTACCGATATCGTCCTTAACCTCCATCATCTCCCGGCAACGGTGACGGGCTCGGTCGGCGATGGCTCCGATCTCGGCGCCCGTATCCGGTACTCCTGGGAAAATCCGGTGCTGGGTTCCGCCGGCGGCCCAAGACACGCGCTGCCACTTTTAACGGATTCCGGATCCCGCATCCCGGATCCCGGGACGTTCTTCATCATCAACGGCGACACGCTCACCGATGTGGCGATCGACGCGGTACTCATGCGCCACCGCGAATCAGGCGCGCGCGTGACGATGGCGCTCATCCCGAATCCCCGTCCGGACAAATACGGCGGCGTGCTCGTGTCCGACGATGGCTTTGTGACCGGCTTCGTGCGTCGGGGTTCCGGAGGCGCTTCCTTCCATTTCATCGGTGTGCAGGTTACCGACGACGCGGTGTTCGCGGGGCTGCCGGACGGTGTGCCAGCCGAGAGCGTGAATCACCTGTATCCGCGGCTGATGCAAGAGGCCCCGCGCAGTGTGGCAGCCTTCGTCTGCAACGCCTCGTTTCGCGACATTGGAACGGCGGCGGACTACCTCGAGACGTCGATCCAGCTGACCGAATTGGAAGGCGACCATCTGGTGTCGACGCGTGGTACTCGAATCGATCGGACCGCGCGCGTCGTCAGGTCCACGGTGTGGGATGATGTAACGATCGGCGCTGGTGCCGAGCTCACGGAGTGCGTCGTTGGCGACGGCGTGACCATCGCCACCGGCGCCGTGTACCGACGTATGGCGATCGTCCGGCAGCCGGAAGGCTCCGCGGATGACGTCATCCTTCACCCGATTGACTGATGGTTGACAAGCGACACCCCGAAACCGCCGGCGCGCGCGAGAAGATCGATGGCTACCTGCAGCGCAGCGGCCTCGCCGGCCGTTCACCGCGCGTCGTACCGCTGACCGGCGATGCGTCGGATCGGCGCTACTTCCGGATCCTGCTTCCGGACGCGCAATCGATCGTGCTGTCGCTCTACTCGGCGCCGTTCAAATTCGACACGCTGCCGTTCGTGAATGTCGCACGTCTGCTCGAGAAGATGCCCGTGCCGATTCCCGCGGTGCTCGGACACACCGAGGATCTTGGGGTGCTGGCGCTGGCGGACCTCGGCGACGTAACGCTGCAGGCGCACCTGGGTGCGGCCACGCCGGCCGAGCACGCGGCGCTCTATCGCCAGGCGGTGTCGCTCATTGCGACGCTGCAGCGGCGCGGCGCGGAGCTCGAGTCACCCGATTACCTCCCGTACGGGAGCGCGTTCGACGTCGAGAAGCTGACGTGGGAGCTCGACTTCTTCATCAAGAATTTCATCGAGGCCTACCGCGGCGTCGTGATTCCCGGGGCGGCGCGGGACGAGCTGCGGCGCGAATTCGCGGTCGTCGTCAACGCGCTTGCATCCGAGCCGCGCGTGTTGTGTCATCGCGATTATCACAGTCGCAATCTGATGCTGCACGACGAGCAGCTGTACATCATCGACTTTCAGGACGCGCGCATGGGGCCGGATACCTACGATCTGGTCTCGCTGCTGCGTGACTCCTACGTCGACCTTCCGGAAGAGACGGTCAGCGAACTGCTCGCCTACTACCTCGCGCTCAGCGGCCGCAGCGGCGAGGGCGAGGAGAGACAGTTCCGGCAGCGCTTCGACGTCATGGCTTTGCAGCGCAACCTCAAAGCGCTCGGCACCTTCGGCTATCAGACGACCGCGCGCCGCAACCCGGTCTACATCCAGTACATTCCCCGAACGCTGCGCTACGTGCGCACCAACCTCGAACACCTGCCGCAGTTCAGCCGCCTGCACGAATTGCTCGCGGATCTCGTGGAGGAATTCCGGTAGAGAGCGCAATCCGCGACAGCCACTGTGACGATCGAACAGGAGGAGGGGAGAAACGGAGCATTCTTTTCAAAAGGATTTTCTCCCCTTCTCCTGTTTGATCTCGGCAGCGAAGACGGCGAGACAGTGAATGTCGCTCGAACGCACCGATTGCTGGTACAATTAGGGGTTACTCCGACCAGCAACCATGCGCTTCGGGATCAGCACGCACCTCTACCACGATCGCCGGCTCGAGCGTGAGCACCTCACCCAGATCGCGTCGTACGGCTTCGACGCCATCGAGCTGTTCGCGACGCGGACGCATTTCGACTATCACGACCCCGCCGCCATCGACACGCTGGCCGGCTGGCTGTCGGAGACGGGACTGCGGCTGAACAGCATCCACGCGCCGATCACGACGAGCATGATCGGCGGCGACTGGGGGGAGCCCTACTCGAATGCCGCATCGGATGCGTCGCAGCGTCAGGCCGCCGTGCGCGAGACCGAAGCAGCGCTGCAGATCGCCCGGCGCATTCCCTTCGCCGTGATGGTGGTGCACCTCGGCACGCCGACCGCCAAGAGCCGGCCGGGAGACAACAATCGCGCGGCCGCATTCAAGAGCGTTGAGGACATCGCCCGGCTGGCCGAGCCGCTGCGGGTGCGCATCGCGCTCGAGGTCATTCCCAACGAGCTCTCCACCGCATCCGCGCTCGCCACCATGATCGAGCGCGACTTCGAGTCGAGCAACGTCGGCATCTGTATGGATTTCGGGCACGCGCACATCATGGGGGACGTGGCGGACGCGGTTGAGACCGCCGCTGAACATCTCTTCACGACGCACGTCCACGACAATCGCCGGCGCGACGACGAACACCTCGTCCCATATCTCGGGACGATTAACTGGGACATGGCGCTCATGACCATGCAGAAGATCGGCTACGACGATACCTACCTGCTGGAACTGGCCAACAGCGGGAACCCGGCGGGCGTACTCGAGGGCGCGCGCCGCGCGCGTGAGCGCTTCGAGCGGACACTGGCACAACCATGACGGCTTACATCCAGGACATCGCGCACCACGACGGCCAGGCGGTAACGATCAGAGGATGGCTGCACAACCGGCGATCGAGCGGAAAGATTCATTTCCTCACGCTTCGTGACGGCACCGGATTCATCCAGTGCGTCATGACCAGACAGGCGGTGGGCGACGACGCCTTCAAGCAGGCGGACCATCTCGCGCAGGAGACTGCCGTCATCGTCGACGGCACCGTGCGCGCCGATAAGCGCGCGCCCGGCGGCTTCGAGATCGACGTCACCACGCTGCAGGTCGTGTCGGACTCGAAGGACTTTCCAATCTCGCCGAAAGAACACGGTGTCGATTTCCTGATGGACCGCCGGCACCTCTGGATCCGCTCCCCCCGCCAGCAGGCGATCCTGCGCGTGCGGCACGAAGTGATCAACGCGGTTCGTGACTTTTTCAACGAGCGCGGGTTCATTCTCGCGGACACGCCGATCTTCACGCCGGCGGCGTGCGAGGGCACGACGACGCTCTTTCCCGTGCAGTACTTCGAAGGGGAAACGGCATATCTCACGCAGAGCGGTCAGCTCTACAACGAAGCAAACGCGATGGCGCTCGGCCGCGTGTACTGCTTCGGACCGACGTTCCGCGCGGAAAAGTCGAAGACGCGACGCCATCTCACCGAGTTCTGGATGGTCGAGCCGGAGATGGCGTACGCCACGCTGGACGACGTCATGGCTCTGGCGGAAGCGTTGGTGGTGTACGTCGTAGGTCGCGTGCTCGAGAGGCGCCAGGCGGAGCTCAAGGCGCTGGAACGCGACACCAGCAAGCTCGAAACAGTGAAAGGGCCGTTCCCGCGGCTGTCGTACGACGATGCGGCGAAGCTGTTGAAGGACAAAGGCCTGCCTTTCGAATGGGGGGGCGATTTCGGCGCACCTGACGAGACCGCGATTTCCGAGAGCTTCGACCGTCCGGTCTGCGTGCATCGGTATCCGTCTGCGGTCAAGGCGTTCTACATGAAACCGGATCCGCGGCGGCCGGAGGTCGCGCTGTGCGTCGACGTGCTCGCGCCCGAAGGCTACGGAGAAATCATCGGCGGCGGCCAGCGCATCGACGACTACGAACTGCTCGTCAAGCGAATCGAGGAACACAACCTCCCGAAGGAAGCGTTCGAGTGGTATCTCGACCTGCGCCGCTTCGGCAGCGTGCCGCACGGCGGATTCGGGATGGGGATTGAGCGGGTGGTCTCGTGGATCTGCGGCATCGATCATCTGCGCGAGGCGATCCCGTATCCGCGCATGCTGTACCGGATATATCCGTGAACGTGAACGTGAATTGCCAGAATTGGCAGAATTGCCAGAATCGCCGTAATTGGCGGAGTCGCGGAAATTACGCGGGAACGAAATTCTGGCAATTCCGGCGATTTTGGCAATTTCGGCGATTGTGGCAATGAAGATTGGCTTCCTCTCCCTCGGCTGTCCCAAGAACCTCGTCGACGGCGAGGTGATGCTGGGCATCGCCCGCGACGCGGGCCATGAGATTACGACTGACGCCAACGGCGCGGACGTGCTCGTCGTGAACACGTGTGCCTTCATCGACTCGGCGAAACAGGAATCGATCGACGCGATTCTCGAAATGGCGTCGCAGAAACGCGACGGCCGCTGCTCGCGGCTGGTCGTCACCGGTTGTCTCGCGGAGCGGTATCGCGACGAGCTGCGTCGGGAGATTCCGGAGATCGACGCGGTGCTGGGGACGGGGGAAGTCCCCGATATCCTCACGGCGATCGGGGGCCCTCTCGGGATGCGGGATGCGGGATGCGGGATCCGGGAAGGCAACGCTGTACCGATGACGTTTTTTCGTTCTTCTCCGGAACAGGTAGATCGGATCCCGGATCCCGGATCCCGGATCCCGGGTCCGCCCACCTACATCTACGACGCCGATACCCCTCGCCTGCTCACCACGCCAAAGCACTTCGCGTACGTGAAGGTCGCGGAGGGGTGCGACTACACCTGCGCGTTCTGCATCATCCCGACGCTGCGCGGCGGCTATCGCAGCCGGACCGCCGAATCGATCGTGCGCGAGGCGCGGCGGCTCGCGGACCAGGGAGTGCGCGAGCTGCTCCTCATTTCGCAGGACACCACGTTCTACGGCATCGATCGCGGCGAACGCGGCGCCCTGGCACGCCTCCTCCGCGAGCTGAACGCGATCGACGGCCTGACGTGGATTCGCCTGCTTTATCTCTACCCCACTACGATCACCGACGATGTGCTCGACGCCATGGCGGAGTGCGAGAAAGTGTGCCGCTACGTCGACCTGCCGCTGCAGCATGCGTCGGCCGATGTGCTGAAGCGGATGCGTCGGCCGGGGAACAGGAGGACCTACGACAAGCTCCTTGCGCGCATTCGCGATCGTGTGCCCGGTGTGACGCTTCGCACTACCTTGATCGTCGGATTTCCCGGAGAGACGGCCGCGGATTTCGGCGACCTCGAGTCCTTCGTCGCGGACACACGTTTCGATCACGTCGGCGTGTTCACCTACTCGCACGAGGAAGGCACCCGCGCGTACGGGTTCGCCGACGACGTGCCGGCGGCCCTCAAACGCAGGCGCCGAAACGCCCTGATGGCGCGGCAGAAGCGCATCGTCGCGGAGGCTCAGAAAGAGCGGATCGGCAGCGAGGTGGCGGTGCTCATTGATGGGCCGTCCCCGGAGCACGAGCTGGTTCTGCAGGGCCGGCTGGAAGGGCAGGCGCCGGATATCGACCCGGTCGTGGTCCTGACCGACTGCGATTCGGAACGATATTCCACAGGCGACCTCATCCGTGCGCGAATTGTCGGGGCAAAAGGTTACGATCTCGTCGCCGCGCCAACTGGCGGGGTCTGAAGACCCCGCCCCTACCGGCGTCGCATGGTAGCGCGGGCTCTTCAGACCCCGCGGCACCGGCGTCTTCAGACCCCGCCGCACGTGCTATATTTATGGGTGGCAGGTTCGAGTAAGGTTACCCGAGTGGGCCGGTGCCCACTTTTTGTTTTTACAGGGGTCTTTTTACGCCGTCCGGGCACCAGCTGGAACGTGTGCGCGAGGTCGCGGAACGCGTGGCGCGGAGCTACGGGCTCGAAGTGTTCGACGTGCAGCTCCGGCGGGAAGCCGTCGGCTTGGTGCTGCGGGTGATCATCGATCGGCCGGACCCCGGTAAGCCCTTGCCCGCCGACCAGGATGCGGTCGGCATCGAGGACTGCCAGCGCGTAAGCCACGACCTGAGCGCAATTCTGGACGTCGAGGAAGAGGAGTTGGGCGCGGACGCGCTTGGTCAGGCGTACACGCTCGAAGTCTCGTCGCCGGGGCTCGATCGGCCGCTGCGGCACGAGGCGGATTACCGGCGGTTCAGCGGCCGCCTGGCCAAGCTCGTGACGAGCGTGCCGGTGAACGGTCAATCGGCGTTTGCCGGGCGTCTGGCCGGCGTCGATCAGGGAGTGGTACTCCTCGAGGAAGGACGAAAAGTCCATCGCGTCCCGCTGACGCAGATCAAGCGCGGGCGGTTGGACGTGGAGTTTTAGTCGGCCATCAGCTCGCAGCCGTCAGCGGTCAGGAAGCTGATAGCTGGCTGAGAGCTGAGAGCTGATAGTTGAAAGCTAAAAATGGCTACAACATCAAATCCGCTGCTTCAGCAGATCGACGCCATCGCGAAGGAAAAGGGCGTCGAGCCGGACATCATCATCAGCGCCGTACAGGATGCGCTCGAGGCGGCCGCACGGAAGCGATACAAGAGCGAAGCGCTGCGGGCACGGTTCAACACCGACAACGGCCAGCTCGAGCTCTACGCGGTGAAAAAGATCGTCGCGGAGGTCACCGATCCGTCGACGCAGATTTCGCTGGACGAGGCGCAGCAGCTGTACGGCGACGAAGCGGAAGTCGACATGGAGATCGAGTTCCCGCGTCCGACCGAAGATCTTGGGCGCATCGCCGCGCAGACGGCCAAGCAGGTGATCTTCCAGAAGGTCCGCGAGGCCGAGCGCGAGAACGTCTACGCCGAGTACAGCCAGCGCGTCGGCGACGTCGTGAGCGGGATGGTCAAGCGGTTCGAGAACGGCGACATCATCATCGAGCTCGGGCGCGTCGAGGCGCAGTTGCCGCGCAAGGAACAGTCGCGCGCGGAAAACTACACGGTGGGCGATCGGGTGCGGGCCGTGATCCGCGGCGTCAACCGCAGCGCCAAGGGTCCGCAGATCGTGCTCTCGCGCACCGATCCGGCCCTCCTCATCAAGCTGTTCGAGCAGGAGGTGCCGGAAATCTATGACGGCACCGTGATGATTCGCGGCGCGGTGCGCGAGGCGGGGGACCGGGCGAAAGTCGCCGTCTACTCGCGTGAGCGCGACGTCGATCCGGTCGGCGCGTGCGTCGGCATGAAGGGGACGCGCGTGCAGTCGATTATCCGCGAGCTGCGCGGCGAAAAGATCGACATCGTGGAATGGTCGGAGGACCCGATCGTGTTCGTCACCAATGCGATCAGCCCCGCCAAAGTGCAGCGGGTCTCGATCGTCAACGACGTCGAGAAGGTGATGGAAGTGATCGTCGAGGACAAGCAGCTGTCGCTGGCGATCGGCAAGAAGGGACAGAACGTCCGCCTCGCCGCGAAGCTGACCGGCTGGAAGATCGACATCAAGAGCGAGGAAGAGAAGCGCAAGGA
>JBKPLP010000188.1:0-6831 GCA_046731735.1 Acidobacteriota bacterium | reverse complement strand
TCTCCCTTGATGTCGTCGGAGTTGTTCCAGAAGTCGAGGCCGTTGACGTCGCCATGGTTCATCCACAATCCGACATGGTGCGGATGATCGACGCGCTCTCCCTTGCGCGGCTCGAGCGGATACCCGCGCGTCACCACGGTGCCCTTTGCCGAGCGCAGCGGGAACAGCACCGGCTTCTTGAGCGTCGTCGGCCAGATGTACGACGTGAAGGGCTTGCCGTCGATCGTCACGTCGACGCGGCGGCCCGATTCATCCGGCACGACCTGGACGCGCTGCGCCTCGGCGGCCGCCACGACGGCGCACGCCGCGACGAGCGTCGCTATCGTCGCCGGCACTCGCAATGTTCTTCTCACGGTTTCACCTCTCGAGCCATTAGCGGTAAAGTCTACATTTCTGGAGACGATGATGACAAACAGAAGAATGGCCAGCGTGCCCGTCCTGCTGCTGTGCTTTGTGACGCTGCGCGCGCAGGACACCAACGGCACGGCCAATACGCTGAGCGCAGCCGAGAAGAACGCCGGATGGACGCTGTTGTTCGATGGCAAGGCGCTCGACGGCTGGCGGGGCTACAAGCGCGACGACGCCGCCGATTCGCGATGGAAGGTCGTCGACGGCACCCTCGCGATCGTCAAGGACAACGGGCGCGACACGCACGGCGAGCGCGACATCATCAGCAAGGACACCTTCGAGCAATTCGATCTGTCATGGGACTGGAAGGTCGCGCCCGGCGGCAACAGCGGACTGAAGTACTTCATTCTCGAGGACCGCGACTCGGCGATCGGCCACGAGTATCAGATGATCGATGACGCGCAGCATGCCGACGCGAAGATCGGACCGCATCGGCAGACGGCCGCGTTCTACGACGTGCTGCCGGCGGCGGATCGGCCGACCAGGCCCGCCGGCGAATGGAACACCTCGCGCGTCGTCGTGCGCGGCCAGACGGTCGAACACTGGCTGAACGGCAAGAAGGTCCTCCAGTACGAGTTGAACAGCCCGGCGCTCAACGCCGCGATCGAAAAGAGCAAGTTCAAGGGGATCGAGCGGTTCGGCAAGCGGCAGGACGGCCACATCCTGCTGCAGGATCACGGCGACGAGGTCTGGTTCCGCAACATCAAGATCCGGCGACTCGGGTGAAGGTCGGCATTCTCGGCGGCGGGAACATCAGCGATACGCACGCCCGCGCCGCCCGCGCGATCCCCGGCGTCGAGATCGCCGCCGTCTACGGCGCGAACCGCGACAAAGCGCAGCGGCTCGTCGATCTCTACGGCGGCGTGCGCTACGACGATCTCGACCGGTTCTTCAGTCATCGACCGCTCGATATCGTCGCCATCGGCAGCCCGTCGGGGCTGCACGCGGAGCAGGCGATCGCGGCCATCCAGCGCGGGCTGCACGTGCTGTCGGAGAAGCCGCTCGACGTCACGACCGCGAAAGTCGACAGCGTGATCGACGCGGCCGACCGCGGCGGCGTGAAGGTCGGCGTCTTCTTTCAGGATCGACTGAAGCCCGACATCGCCGAGATGAAGTCGCTCGTCGTGTCGGGACGGCTGGGCAACCCGATCTTCGCGTCCGGCCGCGTGCGCTGGTTCCGTCCGGCGGAGTATTACGCGACGTCGAAGTGGCGCGGGACCTGGGCGCTCGACGGCGGCGGCGCGTTGATGAACCAGGCCGTCCACACCGTCGATCTGCTGCAGTGGCTGTTTGGACCGGTCAAGCACGTGGCCGCGCGGACGGCGACGCGCCTGCACCGGATCGAAGTGGAAGACACGGCCGCCGCGGTACTGGAATTCGAGAACGGCGCGCTCGGAATCATCGAGGCGACGACCTCGTCGTATCCCGGCTACGCCCGACGCCTCGACGTCAGCGGATCCGAGGGGACGCTGATCCTCGACGGCGATCGACTGATCGCGACCGATCTGAAGAACGCCGCCGGCAATGCCACGGCCGCGGCCAAGGAACCGCCGCCGGAAAACGCCGCCTCCGCGACGGTCAGCGACAGCGTGCCGCATCAACGGGTGTTCGAGGATTTCATCCAGGCGATCCGCGACCGGAGCACGCCGGCCTGCGATGCCCGGCAGGCACGCCCCAGCGTCGCGATCATTCAGGCGATTTACCGATCAGCGAAAAGCGGGAAGTTCGAGAAACCCGAATAAAAAAGCCGGGGCATGAAGCCCCGGCCTACGTACGTGGGGCGGGGCTTTATGCCCCGCCTTTTCTTACCTAACGAACAACATTTCGCGATACGTGGGAAGCGGCCACATGTCGTGCGGAATGATGCACTCGAGGCTGTCTCCCGCCTCGCGCAGCGTCACCATCGCCGGCACGACCTTGTCGCGGAAGTACTTCGCGTGTTTCTCGGCGTCGCCCCCCTCGTGCTCCAGCAAATCCTGCAGCTTGTCCGCGGTCTGCTTGAACGTGTCGGTCAGCGATGTCAGCTGGTCGAACGCTTTACGGGTCTGCTTGCCGGCACCGCCCGCCGCCTTCAGCGCGGCGACGCTCTGCCCCAGCTGCGCGATATAGCGGTAGGCCGCCGGCAGGATGTAGCGGTTCGCCATCAACACCATCAGCTGCCCTTCGACGTTGATCGTCTTGTTGTATTGCTCGATGGCGACGTCATAGCGCGCGCGCAGCTCGCGCTCATTGAGCACGCCGTACTTCTCGAACGCCTTGACCACGTCGGGCTTCATCAGCTCGGGATAGGCATCGACCGACGTCCGATGGTTCAAGAGCCCCCGCTTGGCGGCTTCCTTCTCCCACTCCGCCGAGTAGTTGTTGCCATTGAAGATGATGCGCTTGTTTTCCTTGATCATCTTCGTCAGCAGCGCCTTCACGGCCGTGTCGAGGTCCTTGCCGTCCTTTTGCGCCTTCTCGAGCTCGGTCGCGATGTAATCGAGCGCTTCGGCGACGGCGACGTTGAGCGCGATGTTCGGGAACGCGATGCTCTGGCCCGCCGACACGGCACGGAACTCGAACTTGTTGCCGGTGAACGCGAACGGGCTCGTCCGGTTGCGGTCGCCCGCGTCGCGCGGCAGCTTCGGCAGCACCGACACGCCCGTATCGAGGATGCCGCCCGACTTCGTCGTCTTCGCGGCCCCCTTCTCGATCTGGCCGAAGATGTCGGTCAGCATGTCGCCGAGGAAGATCGACAGGATGGCCGGCGGCGCCTCGTTGGCGCCGAGCCGGTGGTCGTTCCCCGCACTCGCGATCGAGTAGCGCAGCAGCCCCTGGAACTTGTTCACGGCGCGCAGCACCGCCGCGCAGAACACCAGGAACTGGATGTTGTCGTGCGGCGTGTCGCCAGGGCTGAGGAGGTTGTTCCCGAGGTCGTCGCTCATGCTCCAGTTCAAATGCTTGCCGGAGCCGTTGACGCCCGCGAACGGCTTCTCGTGCAGCAGGCACGCCAGCCCGTACTTCGGCGCGATCCGCCGCATGAACTCCATCGTCATCATCTGATGATCGGTGGCGACGTTCGCGTTCTCGAACACCGGCGCGATCTCGTACTGGCTGGGCGCGACCTCGTTGTGGCGCGTTTTCACCGGCACGCCAACCATGTAGAGCTCCCGCTCGACGTCGTGCATGAACGCCAGCACCCGCTCGGGGATGGACCCGAAGTACTGATCTTCCATCTCCTGGCCCTTCGGCGGCTTCGCGCCGAACAGCGTGCGGCCGGCGTTGATCAGATCGGGACGGTTGAAATAGAACTGGTGATCGATCAGGAAGTACTCCTGCTCGGGCCCGGAGGTCGTGAACACCCGCTGCGCCTTCGATCCGAACAGCTTCAGGATGCGGACGGCCTGCTTCGACAGCCCTTCCATCGAACGGAGCAGCGGCGTCTTCTTGTCGAGCGCCTCGCCGGTCCAGCTCACGAAGGCGGTGGGAATGACCAGCGTCGTGCCGTTCGGCGTCACCAGCAGCCATGGCGGGCTGGTGGGATCCCACGCGGTGTAGCCGCGCGCCTCGAAGGTCGAGCGCATGCCGCCCGAGGGGAACGAGGAGGCATCGGGCTCACCCTTGATCAGCTCTTTGCCGCTGAACTCCGCGACGGCGCGGCCGTCGGCCTTTGGCGACAGAAACGAGTCGTGCTTCTCGGCGGTGATGCCGGTCATCGGCTGGAACCAGTGGGTGTAATGCGTGGCGCCGTGCTCCACCGCCCAGTCCTTCAGCGCGCTGGCGAGGATGTCGGCAACCGATGCATCCATGGGCTCGCCATGCGCGACCGAACTGCGGAGCGCGCGGTACACGTCCTTCGGCAGGCGGGCGCGTTGCGCCTCGTCGTTGAACGTGCGGGAGCCGAATTCGTCCGTCATCTTTTTCGTCGCGGCGGTGACGGGCCGCTGATTGAGCGAGGTGCTCCACTGATTGATGTTGCGAATGGCATCGCCTGTTGAAGCGGAACCCATGACGTTTTTGTCCTTTCTTAGTCGTGCGCGCCTTACCGGGAAAGAATATGAAGGCGAGTTCAAGCGCTATTATCTGCACGGGCGAACCGCGCTTCAAGCACTGAAAGCGTTTTGACGAACTTCGACAAAACGTCAACGCGTCCTGACATTTTTGTCGGAACGACGTTTTCCGCTCGCGCGTGGATCGGCGGCCCATAACCGCCTTCGCTAAAGCTACGGCGGTCCGCCGGAGCCTCGGCGAAGGCGGAAGAGCCGCCTTACGCGGGCTGTCATCCCCCGGCGTCGCGTAGGCCGGGGCTTCATCCCGCGGCGTCGCGTAGGCCGGGGCTTCATGCCCCGGCCATCAGAGTCGGCAGATCAACAGCTCGCGCTCGTAGACCATCTCCGGGGGCAGATGATCGTGGAGGTCGATGAAGAGCTCCTCGTGCTGGATCACTTCGCGCCGCCACAACGCCGGATCGACGCGCTGCAATTCCTCGAACTGATCCTTCGGCAGATCCAGGCCGCGCCAGTCGAAGTCCTCGTAGCGCGGCATCCACCCGATCGGTGATTCCTTCGCCAGCACCCGTCCGTGCACACGATCGACGATCCACTTCAGCACCCGCATGTTCTCGCGGTATCCGGGCCAGAGAAAACGGCCCGCCCCATCCTTGCGAAACCAGTTCACCTGAAAGATCTTCGGCGTTTCGCCGATCAGGCGCTGCATCTTGATCCAGTGCCGGAAATAGTCCCCCATGTGATAGCCGCAGAACGGCAGCATCGCCATGGGATCGCGCCGCAGCGCGCCGACGCTGCCGGTGGCGGCGGCGGTCGTCTCCGAACCCATCGTCGCGCCCGCGTAGACGCCCGAGCTCCAGTTGAACGATTGATAGATGAGCGGGAGGGTATGCGCGCGCCGCCCGCCGAACACGATCGCGCTGATCGGCACGCCCTCGGGCGCCTCCCATTCCGGATCCACGATCGGACACTGCGCGACCGGCGCGGTGAACCGCGCGTTGGGGTGCGCGGCCGGCTTGCCGGTGGCGCGGCCGATCTCGGGTGTCCACCGTTCGCCGCGCCAGTCCAGGCACTCGGCGGGCGGCTGATCGGTCATGCCCTCCCACCACACGCCGCCCTCGGGCGTCAGCGCGACGTTGGTGAAGATCGTGTTGCGCGCGATCGTCGTCATCGCATTGGGGTTCGTCTTCTCGGACGTACCCGGCGCCACGCCGAAGAATCCCGCCTCCGGGTTGATCGCCCGCAGATGGCCGGTCGCGTCGGGCCGGATCCAGGCGATGTCGTCGCCGACGGTCGTCACCTTCCAGCCCTTCATCGCGTCGGGTGGCACGATCATGGCGAGGTTGGTCTTGCCGCAGGCGCTGGGGAACGCCGCGGAGATGTAGGTCTTCTCGCCTTTCGGATCCTCGACGCCGAGGATCAACATGTGCTCGGCCATCCATCCTTCGTCGCGCGCGATGTTCGAGGCGATCCGGAGGCCGAAACATTTCTTGCCGAGCAGCGCGTTGCCGCCGTATCCCGATCCGTACGACCAGATCTCTCGCGTCTCCGGGAAGTGGACGATGTATTTCTCGGGGTTACACGGCCAGGGCACGTCCGCTTGACCAGGCGCCAGCGGCACGCCGACGCTGTGTATGCAGGGCACGACACGCTGCGTGTCTTTGTCGATCTCTTTGATCGCCGGAATCCCGATCCGCGCCATCGTCCGCATGCTGACGACGACGTACGGGGAGTCGGTCAGCTGCACCGCGATGCGCGACATCGGCGAGCCCGGGACGCCCATGCTGAACGCGAGGACATACATCGTCCTCCCGGCCATCGCGCCGCTGAAGATCTGGCGCATGCGCGCGCGCATCTCGAACGGGTTGACCCAGTTGTTCGTCGGTCCGGCGTTGTCCTTCGACAGCGCGCACACGAACGTGCGCGCCTCCACGCGCGCGACGTCGTTGGGATCGGAGCGCGCATAGAAGCAGCCCGGCCAGAGGTCCTCGTTCAAGCGGACGAGGGTGCCGGTGTGCAGCATCTGCTCGATGAGAAGGTCGTGCTCCTCCTCCGACCCGTCGACCCAGTGAATAGACGCGGGTTGCACGAGGTCCGCCATCTTGCGGACCCAGCGCAGCAGGTGCAGGTTTGTGGAGAGCGGTGCGGCAACGTCGCGGGCGAGCATGCGGGTGGTCACCCGCCTATTTTATCGTTCCGCTTTTCCCTTGTCCGGCAATGAAAAAGCGATCACCGCATCCGCGGCCGGGCTTCTGAGGAATCCGCCGCCCCCCGCCGGAACCACGACGTACTGCTTCCCGTCGCGGCCCAGATACGTCGAGGGAATGGAGTGCGCCGGCGCGTCGAGCTTCTCGCGCCAGAGTTCCGCGCCGTTTCGCGCGTCGAGCGCCCGGAAAAAGCCGTCGATCGTCGCGCCGATGAAGACGAGGTTCCCGGC
>JBKPLP010000187.1:0-11978 GCA_046731735.1 Acidobacteriota bacterium | reverse complement strand
TCGACGATCTGCGTATACGGCCGGTACATCGTGAGCCCCGGCTGCTCGTCGAGGTTGGCCTGACGGACATCCGCGGCGACTCCGACGATCTCACGCCACACGTGGTCCACCGGCCCCGCCGTGGTGCAGCACGTCATTGGCGAACGCTCGTCGAGAGTGATGCGCTTGCCGAGCGGATCGGCGTCAGGGAAAAATCTGCGCGCGAAGCTGTCGCTGACGATGACGACGGGAGTCGAGCCGCCGGAGTCGTTGTCGGAAAACGCACGGCCCCTGAGCAGGCCAATGCCCATGGTGCGGAAGTAGTCCTGGCTGACGAAGATGTCGTCGGCGAGCGGCTGTTCGCCAGCGGCGAACGCTGGCCGTCCCTCGATCGAGAAGGCCTTCGAACGCGAGCCGTGGATTGGAGGTCTCGACGACACGGCAGCGAAGAGCACGCCGGGATCCTGACTGACCCGCTCGAGCGCTATCCGCCAGAACGCCACCGCTTCGGGAAACGACCGGCCGCCGTCGGAGCTCGTCTCGAGCAGATTCTCGGGATTGATTCCGGCCGACGTCGCCTGCAGCCGCGCAAAACTGCGAATCATCAGCCCGCAGCCGACGAGAAGAACGAGCGACAGTGCGAGCTCCGAGACAATGAGCACCCGCGTCGTGCGGCGGCGGCGGAATCCGCCCGTGGACGTGAGGCTCGACGATCGCAGCCCGTCGCTGAGATTCATCTTCGACGCCTGCAAGGCCGGCACGAGACCGAACACGAGGCCCGCGATCAGCGATACGAGCAGCGTGAAGACAAGCACGCGCCAATCCATCGCCACGAGCATCCGCTGCGGAATGTAACCACTCGCGACGCCGAGTGTCAGCAGCGAGTCCAGCGACCAGCGAGCGAGCAGAATGCCCAGCAATCCGCCGAGAGTGAAAAGAAGGACACTCTCGACCAGCATCTGCCGGACGAGTCGCGCCCGCCCCGCACCGAGCGCCGCCCTGATGACGCACTCTCTGGATCGCGTCACCGCACGCGCGAGCAGCAGGTTCGCAACATTGGCACACGCGATCAGGAGCACGAGACCGACCGCACCGAACATCAGCACCAGCGCCCGATTCGACTTGGCATCGGTCGACGCGTAGTACTTGCCGAGCGGCGCGACACTGAAACGGCGCGCCGTATTCGTCTTCGGATAGGCGCGTTCGAGCCGCCGGCCGATTGTCTCGAGTTGAGCCCGAGCCTGGACAATCGTCACGCCAGGCTTCAGACGCGCGAACACGTCGAGGTCGCGATGATCCCGTCCTTGCGGGTACTCCGACGCTCTCAGGGGCGTGAGGAAATCTCCACCATAGCGCAGCACGTTGGGCGGCAGCACGCCGATCACCATCACCGCACCACCCTCCGCCGCCAGGGTCCTGCCGGTGATGCCCGGATCGGAGCCAAGGCGCGTACGCCAGAACGCATGCGTCACGATGACGACACGATCGCGCCCAGGTTGCTCATCGTCGGCCACGAACCCACGCCCGAGGATCGGTTGCACGCCGAGTGTGGACAGCCACGCAGTCGTGACCATGGCGCCGGCGATCGAACGGCGCGATCCGTCCGGAAGCACGACCGTGAGCTCGGTCCCATCGTCCGCGGCGACCTGCTCGAACACGTCGTTCTGGTCACGGATGTCCGCGAAATCTGGAAACGACACGTTGTCGCCGGGCCCCGCCTCCTCGCTTCCCCAGATCTTGACCAGCCGGCCGGCATCCTTGTACGGCAGCGGACGAAAGACCACGGTGTCGACGATGCTGAAGATCGCGGTGTTGGCGCCGATGCCAAGCGCCAGCGTGATGACGGCCACTGCGGTCAGCCCGCGATTCCTCACCAGCATGCGCGCGGCGTAGACGAGGTCAAAGGGCACGGCTCAGGGAACATAGCACAGGTGCTAGAGGTGCGATCGGGCGTGCAGTTTGCACATCTGGGGAGGGGGAAGGAGCAACCGTAATGATCAGCAGAAAAACCGTCCTGTTACTCATCGGTTTGTTCACGCTTGGGTTCGCCGCTGCAGCATCCGCACAGCCGAGGTGGGGGCGCGAGGGTATGCCCCAGGCTGGCGCGTGCTTCTTCACGGACAAGAACTTCAAGGGCGATCGGTTCTGTGTCAGGCCGGGGGAACAGCTGCCGTCGCTGTCCAAGGGCATGGGCGACAAGATCTCATCCATCCGCCTCGCTGGGGGCGCCGAAGTGACCGTGTTCCGCGACAAGGACATGCGGGGCCGGTCGGGACGCTTCATGGGCGACGTCCGCGATCTGAAGCAGGAAGGCTGGAACGATCAGATTTCGTCGATCGAGGTCACGGCTCACCGGTTCAACGGTCCATGGAGCGCCGAACGCCTGCCGGTGTGGGGCCGCGAGCGGACGCCGAACGAAGGGGCCTGCTTCTACGAAGATACGGAATTCCGCGGCCAGTATTTCTGCGCGCCGCGCGGCGCGACCTACACCGCACTACCGAAAGGCTTCAACGATCGAATCTCGTCCATCCGTGTGTTCGGCGGCGAGGTCAGGCTGTTCCAGGACCGCAAGTTCAATGGCAAGTCGACGGAGATCCGATCTGACGTGCCGAACCTGCGCGGCAAGTGGAGCGACAAAGTCTCGTCGATCCGCGTGTTCTGACGTCATCGTAGCGGGTTCATTGACTTCCGAACCGAGCGGGGTTCTACTCCGTCTTGCTTCTGGAAGGAGCCCGTGATGACGCGAATCCTCGGATGGCTGCAGGACGGCCGGCGGGACCTCGGATACGGGCTGCGGACCTTTCGCCGAACGCCGGCCTTCACCGCTGTCGCCATCGTCACGCTCGCACTGGGCATCGGCTCGGTGACCGTCATCTACAGCGTCGTCCGCAACGTCGTCCTGGATCCGTTTCCCTACCAGCACTCGCAGCGGATGGTGGACGTCATCGTGCGCGACAGCGCCAATCGCATTCTGCGCGGCCCGCTGCCAGCGGCGGAGTTCCTCGACTACCAGGAACAGAACACCGTGTTCGAGGACGTCGCCGGCACGATCACCGAATCGATGTACTGGGTGAACGACACCGGCGCGGAGCGGCTCAGCGTCGCGTGGATGACGCCGAACGGCTTCTCCTTCCTGGGCGTCAGTCCAATGTATGGGCGCGTTTTCGGTGCCTCGGACGCCGCGCCAGACGCGACACCGGTGGCGGTACTGAACCACCGCTCGTGGATCAGACTCTTCGGGGGAGACCCCAGCGTCGTCGGCCGTACGATTTCCCTGAACGGACAGCCGCGCACGATTATCGGGATCATGCCGCCGCGGTTCGAGTGGCACGTCGCGGATCTCTGGATTCCCGGCGCGCTGAACAAGACCGACGCCGCTACCCAACAGCGGAGCTCGCGGTGGTTCCAGGCGCGGCTGCGTCCCGGAGTGTCGACGAAGGAAGCCGAGACGCAGTTCGCCGTGATCACGTCGCGGCGAGCGGCGGAGCATCCAAAAGACTATCCCCCCGGCTCCCGCATTCAGGTGATCACGGTCATCGACTGGGTAGTCGGCCAGTTCCGCGCGGTCCTGTACACACTGTTCGGCGCCGTCGGACTGCTGCTCCTGATTGCGTGCTGCAATGTCGCAAACATGTTGCTCGCGCGCGCGACGGTGCGTGAGCGGGAAATGAGCGTACGCCTGGCGCTCGGCGCAAGCCGCGGGCGGATCATCCGCCAGCTCCTCCTCGAGAGCATGCTGCTGGCTGTCGGAGGGGCGATCGGCGGATGCGCGCTGGCATACGCCGGCATCGCGGCGCTCGCGCGCTTCCTGCCGCGTCAAGGCGTGGCGTGGGAGACGCAGCTGCGACTCGACCAGCCAGTGTTGCTGTTCGCGCTCGCCGCCGCAGCGATCTCGACGCTCGCGTTCGGCCTGCTTCCGGCACTCCAGAGCGCACGGCGCGATCTGCTGGCCGGAACCGCGGGCGGGCGAACGGGATCCGCCGGACGCCGGCAGACGCGGATGCGGGGAAGCCTGGTCGTTGCCCAGGTCGCCCTCTCGATCGTGCTGCTGCTCGGCGCCGGACTGCTGATGCGCAGCTTTGTAAAACTGGTGGGCGTCGAGTTTGGATTCGATCCCACGAATATTCTGGTGGCGCCGGTCGCGTTTCCGCCGGGTCAGGCGGGTCAGCCGCCCGATGCATCGCAGCGCATCCTTTTCTACCGACAGGTGCTCGAACGCATTCGGAACACCCCCGGCATCGTGTCGGCCGGGGTGACCAACGGCGCAGGGCCATTCGGCGGAATGAGCAGCACGATCGAGATTCCCGGTGTGAACGTCGAAAAAGATCGGCAGGTGCTGGTGCAGCTATGCAGCGAGGGATTTCTCGACACCCTTGCGCTGCATCCGATCGCGGGACGCGATTTTTCGCCCGCGGAGATCGAAGCCGGCCGTCTGGTGACGGTCATCAACAAGGCATTCGCGGAGCTCTACTTCAGCGGGCAGAATCCGATCGGACGCACGGTGCGGCTCGCGCGTCTCGCGACGCCACCGCTTCCACTGCCGGATCCCACGTTCCTGGTGATTGGCGTCGTACCGGATACAGTCAACCAGGGCATTCGCGAAAAACCCGGCCCGCAGCTTTTCGTGCCGTACACGGTGCGTGGGATCGCCACGCTCACCTTCCTGATCCGCACGTCAGGCGACCCGATGCGGTTCATGAACACGCTGCGCCACGACGTGCAGGCGGTCGATCGATCGGTCTCACTCATCGAGCCGACGACGATGGAGGCGCTGATGCAGCGCGCCTTCTACGCGCAGCCGCGCTTCAGCCTGATCGTGCTCGGCATGTTCGCAGGCACCGGCGTCGTGCTGGTCGCGTTCGGCGTCTACGGCGTGCTCGCCTACACCGTCTCGCAGCAGCGGAAGGAGATCGCGATTCGCATGGCGCTCGGAGGTAAGCGCCGGGACGTCATGCACATGGTGCTGCGGCTTGGACTGCGACTCGTCGGCACAGGCCTGGTCATCGGCGCCGCGACGAGCCTGATGACGAATCGGCTGCTGGTCAACCAGCTGTGGAACACATCGCCGCACGATCCCGTGACATTCGCCGCGGCGATGGCGCTCGTCTTGGTCGTCAGCGTGATCGCGTGCTGGTCTCCCGCGCGCCGCGCCACGCGCGTCGATCCGATGGCGGCGCTCAGGCACGAATAACCGCAGGACGTCAGGCGCGACGCATCAGCGGGGCACGGCACGCGAAACAGGTTGCACCGCTCTTACTCGATCGTCGTCTTTTTCCGCAGCTCCGTCGCAAGCACCTTCAGCAGCCGGGCGTAGCGCGCATCGTCCTTCGCGAACTGCGCGTGGTAATCCGCTTCGGTCAGCTTCTGCTCGTTCCACTTGCCATCGAACTGAATCGTCGCCCCGCCATCGGTGGTCGTGCTGTCGAAGGGCTGGTCGGGCTCGTTCACGCGCTTGAGGCCGTCGTTCAACATGTCGACAACGAAGAAGTGCCCCTTGTGGCTCACGACGGCCTGGAGGCTCTGGTACGCGTCCATGTAGTTGCTATCCGCAATGAACTTGTCCAAGGCGGCCGGCACGGCAAACGGCGCGCTGATGACGAGCAGCTGCGAATCCGCGATGTAGAGCGCCGCGACGTAGCGGCCAGGCTCCTCCGGATCCTTGGCGGCAATCGACGTGAGCTTGAGTTGATCGAGCAGAGCTTTGACGGTTGCCGCGGGGGCGGCCGACTCGCTCCCCTGAGCGCGGCTCTGAGCAGCCGAGTCGAAGGGATGCGCGGCGAGGTGGACGACCGCAGTGGCAGCGAACAGCGCGGCGAGCGCCGTGAGAATGAAGCGCTTCATGGACGAACCTCCGCGCCAGGCCTAATGCCGCGATCGTGCCATGAGGATTTCTTCGACTTTGGACGGGATTCGAAGAGGAACGGGGGATGACCGACGGACTTCCGGCAGCGACCGCGCCAAAAGGCGGTGGTAGGATGGCGCCTATGTCACCACGCCGCATCGTTGCGCTCTGTCTCGCGCTCATGGTCATCGCGGTGCCGCGCCATACGGCGCTCGCACAGGCGGACAAGTGGGCCAAGGAGATGGCCCCGTTCGAGGAGCAGGACAAGAAAGATCCGGCGATTGGCGGAATCGTGTTCGTCGGCAGCTCGAGCATCCGGCTATGGGATCTGGAGAAGGCCTTTCCTGAGATGCCGGTCCTGAATCGCGGGTTCGGCGGTTCCGAGATTTCCGACTCCGTGAATCACGTCGATCTCCTGGTCATACGCCACAAACCTCGCACCGTCGTCTTCTACGCGGGCGACAACGACATTGCGAACGGCCACTCGCCGCAGCAGGTGGCAGAGGACTACAAAGCGTTCGTGACGAAGGTGCACGCCGCGCTGCCGCAGGCGCGCATCGCATTCATCGGGATCAAGCCGAGCATCCAGCGATGGGCGCTCGTCGAGAAGATGCGAGCCGCCAATGCGCTGGTGCGCGAGTTCGCCGCAAAGGACGATCGACTCGGGTTCATCGACGTCGATGGCCCGATGCTCGGATGGGACGAGAAGCCGCGGAAGGAATTGTTCATCGCGGACGGCCTGCACATGACGCCCGCGGGCTACGCAATATGGACGGTACTGACGAGGCCCTTCCTGACCAACCAGCCGTGAGCGCTACTTCCTCCAGATCGCACTGCCGAGCTGATCGGCGCCGTAGTCGTACACGATCACTTTGACGAACTTCAACTCGCCGGTGACTGGAATCCGTGCGTTGAACGCCCCGCCCTCCTTGAGGAACGTCTGGTAGGTCTGTTCCTTCAGCTTGAGGTCGATCTTCTTCAGCGTCTCCCCGATCACGTTCCGCTTCGCGTCACCGGCGTAGATACCCACGTCGATCGAGGCCACGTAGAGGTCGCCGACCCGGTCGAATCGGATCTTGTCGGACTGAAGCGTTCCCGCGACGATGATTTCGCGCGCCGCCGGCGGGCCTTGAATCACCGGAGACTTGAGGGTGACCTTGATGTCCTCGATCGGGTCCGCGTACGTTCCGGCGGCGGTCAGACGGTGGATCGTGATGAACTGCCGGCGGTCGAGCGGCACCAACTGCGGCGTCGCATAGTATCCCTGCCGATAGAGCACAGTCGCCCCGGGACGATTGACCTTGATCTGGATGCGTCGAAACGCGCCGTTCGGCACGGTGTTGGTCGGGGAATAGCCGAGCAGGTACTGAAAGCGGGTCGCCTCGTCCAGACGCCGGAACGCGTGATCCCCGGACTGAAAGGCGGTCATCTGGCCGCCGGTCATCTCGGACATGAGACGCATCCCGGAAACCGTGAACGTGGTCGCGAACACCGCCGAGGCCGAGGGCAGCGCGGGGGCGATGAGCGTCTGACCCGTGCCGGGGGCACGCAAGCCTTCGGGATACCTGGGTGCGGGCGCCCCTTCCGCGCCGCCGGTGTAAATGATGTCGAGCACGACCCGGGCGTCGCTGGCGACGGACGCAAGCGTCTTGTCGTTTTCGATCCTCGGAAGACCCAGCCCCGCGGGGGTCATGAACACCAGATGTTTTTCCCCCTCCAGGTACCGCAGGTAGTCGATGCCTGCGTACAGACTGCCGAGATCCTGACTCAACACCACCTGCGACGCGACGTACTGTTCGAACGAGAGATCGATCGATTCGGCGGTGGCGGTGGCGCGTGCGTCCGGCAGGCTGGTGAAATCTCCGGTGCGATCCTTCAGCGTCTCGGCGCGCAGCAAGTCCTCGCCGGTCCGCCGGACGTCTGCGATGATCTGTCCGGCATCCCGCGCCTGTCCCGGAGCGATCGCGCGTGGCCGGAGTCCCTCGACGTTGCCGAACACCGCATCGATTTCCTTTTGTACGTCGGGGGTCAAAGCCCTCGACCCATACACCGCGCGGATCGTCGTCGACGGTCTTTCGAGCATGGTCTCGATCTGCTCGTGCCGATCCCGATACCGTTCCACGACCGCCGTCACAGCTGCGTGATTCGTTGTGAAGTCGGTGCCCCGGTTGAACGCCATCACGGCGACCTGATCCTGAGGCAGCAGCCGCGTCTTGAGAAACGTCAGCAACGCCGGCAGCTCCTTCGACGGTCCGCGCATGCGCAACGGCGCACGCCCGAGCACGATAAGGAAAACGCGGCGGTTCTGCGGCTTCAAATCCGACGCGGTAACCGCCGGCCGCCGCAATCCAGGCGAGGTTTCGGCGAACACTGCGTCCGCGGTCAGCGACTGCGTGGAGAAGTGGCTGATCGTCTGGACGAGCCCGTCTTCGGTGATGGTGAAGTCCGCTTGCGCCAGATCGGTGATCGGCTTGCCGTTGCGATCGAGCACCCGCACGTCGAGCGGAACAATCGTGATGCGGCTGCGGAAGGACGCCTGAGGAGGCTGCTGCCCGGCGCGCTCCTGCGGAACGGCTGCGAAAAAGCGGCCGGCACCAACCAGGGTCAGGACCGTAACCGCGGCGGCTCGCCACATGTGCAGACTCCCGATCCTCAGCTCGGCCCGAACAATAACACGGAGACGTGCGGGCGAAGCCGTGGAGGTCCGTGTCTCCGGAATACCGGAGGCGCTCGCGGCGGCTGACGAGCAATTCGGATGAAAAGCGATGGTCGTGCATGCCGTGATTTGGCACGTCCATTGCCCCTTCCCCGGCTGGCCGAGTCGCGGGGCAACTTCCGCTTGGTCGGGGGCGCGATCGTGATTCGTTGAAAGACCATGGTGAACGCTTCGGCTTCGCTTCGACGCGCTCCCGCGCGATTCCCGCGCGCCCGACATCCGCTCACGGTCGTTGCGCTGGCGCTCGCACTCTTCCCCGCTTCACGGCAATCAGTCTCGGCGCAGACCGTCCAAATCACGCCCGTCGCCGGCTATCGCTTCAACAACGATCTCTTCGAGCTTGCGACAAATCAGAAGGTCGACGTCGACGGTGCGCCGACGCTCGGCGGCGCGATCAACGTGGATTTCGGCCATGATCTCTGGTTCGAAGGGATGTTCACGCACCAGGAGGCGCACATCACCGCGGTGGGCGTTCCGCTGGGCACGCCGGCGCAGTGGCGAGTGACGGTCGATCAGTTCTTTGCCGGGGGCCGGCAGGACTTCACCGCAGGACGCGCGCGCCCCTTCCTCACCGGATTGCTGGGGCTGACACTCTACGGCGTCGAGGGCGATCACGAAGCGCGGTTCAGCGTCAGCGCTGGCGGCGGCGTCCTCGTGCCGCTTCAGCGCCGCCTCGGCGTGCGCCTCGATGGGCGCGTGGTCACCACCTTCGCCGATGGCGACGTCCACGCGTTCGCGTGCGCTTCCGGCGGATGTCTGTTCCGGCTGCACCTGGACGTCGCGTGGCAGGCGGAGTTCACGGCTGGTTTCGTCGTCGCGTTTTGAACCTCCGCGGACATTCGCAGCGGGCCCTGCGCGCGAGGTAAGGGCCCGATGCGGTGATGCCCACCCTATCCTCCACACTCTCGACTCGCGAAACCCGCGGGCACCTGACCATCGATGAGATGCCCTGAACGAGAACCGCGCCAGATCCGCCATCCGCGGCGACTGAAGTACCGGCGATCTCACGCGGGTCATTCCGCACATTGACTTGGGTGACAAACTCCTGACCGCGTGCGAGGATCGCAACGCATGAGCACCGAATACGCCTTCGAGATGGCCACCTCCAACATCCGATTCGGTCCGGGTGTCACGCGGGAGGTGGGGATGGATCTCGTCGATCTCGGCGTTCGCCGGGCGCTCGTTGTGACCGATGCCACGGTCGCGCGACTCGCACCGGTGCAGACGGTGCTCTCCGCGCTGGAGACGTCGGGCGTCGAGGCGCTGCTCTACGATCGGGTGCGTGTCGAACCCACCGATGGATCCTTCCGCGACGCGATTCAGTTCGCCGCTGTGCATTCGCCCGACGGGATCGTCGCGGTTGGTGGAGGCTCGGTGATCGACACCGCCAAGGCGGTCAACCTGTACACGACGTATCCGCCGGCGGACTTTCTCGACTACGTCAATGCTCCGATCGGAAAAGCCATCCCGGTTCCCGGTTCGCTGAAGCCGCTGATCGCGATTCCGACGACCGCCGGAACGGGCAGCGAGACGACCGGCGTCAGCATCTTCGACTACACCGAGCTTCACGCGAAAACCGGCATCGCGAGCCGGCGGCTCAAGCCGACGCTCGGCATTCTCGATCCCGACAATACGCGGACGATGCCGCGCGAGGTGGCGGCGTCGAGCGGGCTCGACATTTTGAGCCATGCCGTCGAGTCGTTCACGGCCTTGCCCTACTCGTCGCGCGTTCGGCCCGCGAGCCCGGCGCTACGTCCGGCCTATCAGGGATCGAACCCGATCAGCGACATCTGGGCGCTTCAGGCGCTTCGAACCGTTGCGCGATATCTCGTTCCATCGGTCGAAGATCCGGGCAACGGCGAGGCACGCGCGCAGATGATTCTCGCGGCGTCGTATGCCGGCGTCGGATTCGGCAACGCCGGCGTGCACCTGCCGCACGGGATGTCGTATGCGGTGTCAGGACAGGTGAAGACTTTCCGTGCGCCTGGGTACGCCGTCGATCATCCGCTCGTGCCGCACGGCATCTCGGTGATTCTCAACGCGCCAGCCGTTTTCAAATTTACCGCGGCGGCCAGTCCGGCGCGTCATCTCCAGGCAGCCGAGGCACTCGGCGCCAACGTGTCGTCGGCGAAGGCAGACGGTGCCGGCCAGATTCTCGCCGACCGCATCGTCTGGTTCATGGAACGGCTCGGCGTGCCCAATGGATTGAAAGGTGTGGGCTATACGTCAACCGACATCCCCCGCCTGGTCGAGGGCACGCTGCCGCAACATCGGGTGACCAAACTGTCGCCGCGGCCAGCAGACCCGGACGACCTCGCGCGGTTGTTCGAGAGTGCGATGGTCGCTTGGTAATGGGTTCTACCGGGTTCTACGGGATTCGGTTCTACGGGGTTCTACGGAGTCGCGCCATGACTTTGCGCGGGTCGACCGAAGGATGGAACCGGCGCGCCGCGGGCAGCTGCAGGTACAGGATCGAGCCGGCCGCCAGCAGACCCAGAAGCCAGGAGTGGATTCGGATGGCACGCAGGATCTCGCAGGACAGGAACACGTAGACGGAGAATCGCGCCCGCTCGTGGCGGCGCAGCATCAACGCGCCGACCACGGGGGCAATGATGAAGTAGACGAACCCGTCCCAGGGGTGGTGGCTGCCGAAGTTGAGCCAGTGTGTGTTGAAAAACAGCGCCAGGGCATGAAACAGCGGGCTGGTCAGCAGCACGACGGTCAGCAGCCAGAGTCCGGCCGGTCGTCGCATCCCGTCCGCGGAGTCAGGTTCCATCGGGCGAGTGTACGTCAGGCCCCAGGCATGCTCAGAAGCGAGGTGGGCATTCCCGATTGTCGTCGCTCCGCCGAGCGCATCCGTCTGCTCTGGCGATCCGCCGGTCAGCCGCGCTGACGATCGCCGCGGGACACGCGCAGATCTCGCAACTGAAGTTATGGCGCCTGACGTAGAATCCGTGCACCCCTGCGGAGCATCAATGTCGAACGATCATGATTCCCCCGAGTCGGGTTCCGAACAGCGACACGCGATCAGTCGCAGACGGTTCAACACCACGGTGGCCGCCGGCGCCGCATACACGGTGCTGAATCCATTCGACGCGTCGCCGGCGCAAGGAGAACTCTGTGACATGACTGCCGTCGAGCTGGCGGCGAAGCTGGCGCGCAAGGAAGTCTCGGCGCGCGAGGTCATGAGCGCACATCTGGCCCGGATCGAACGCATCAATCCAAAGGTCAACGCGATCGTGACGCTCGTGGCCGAACAGGCAATGGCCGGGGCGGCCAGGGCGGACGATGCGATCATGCGTCGGGAGCCGACCGGCGTGCTGCACGGCCTGCCGGTCGCGCACAAGGATCTTGTGGACACGGCAGGCATTCGGACGACGTTGGGATCGCCGTTCTATCGCGATAACGTCCCGTCGCGCGACGCACCCATCGTGACGAGGA
>JBKPLP010000186.1:0-11287 GCA_046731735.1 Acidobacteriota bacterium | reverse complement strand
CGCAGCGCCAGGAGCGCGATCTGTTCCGGCGTGCCCGAGACGATGACGCTCGACGAGTCGTTGCTCGCGGAGGCGAGGCGCTGGGCGAGATCTTCGGAGAGCTTGGCCCGGTGAGAAGCCGCTTCGGCGCTGGTGCCGAGGAGTGCGGCGATCAGCAGCGCAGGGAGAACGCTGCAGAGAATTCGTCCGCGAGATCCGAGCCTGTCGGTCATTTGAACCGCCGCCGTAAGTTGTTGCCCAGGGGAGTCGCTCAGCTGTAAGGCACGCCGCGTGCCACGACTGTTACTAGTACGGGCCACCCGTGCAAATCAGTAACAGGAGCAGCCACGAACGGACTCTTTGATGCAGCAGGGTTGTGCAACCCCGGCGGTTGCGCTACGATGTCCGCCGCCCTCCCCAGTGACTGCGAAACCACGTCAGTCAACCCGTTGGCTCCGGGGGTACCTGCTGCGGCGAGGTAGTCGCTACCCGCGGGAAACCCCAATAAAACAGCGGTTTTCGACGGTCGGCCAAGTAATTGGCCGGTGAGGTCATTAATGGCCGGAAGAATTACCAGGCCGCTCGCGGTGCTGGTGCTGGTCGCCGCGATCGCCGCCGCGCTGTTCATCAGCAGGCGGACGACCCACCGCGACGACGCGGCGACCGGCGAGAGATCGGCGGCGCCGGACGTGCCCTCACGGGGAGGGGAGCTCGTGAGCTCGTTTCGCAGCGAGCCGAGCACCTACAACCGCTATGTCGATGCCTCGGCGGCGGCGGACCTCCTCGCGCTTCTCACCCAGGCGTCGCTCCTCAAGGTCAATCGCGCCACCGACACGCTCGAGCCGTGGCTCGCGGAGAGCTGGACCGAGTCCCCCGACCACCGAACCTACACGCTGAAGCTGCGGCACGGGATCACCTTCTCGGACGGCGTCCCGTTCACGTCAGCCGACGTCGTCTTCTCGTTCCGCGCGCTCTACGACCCGAAGGCGCAGGCGGTAATCGCCGCGGACACCTACGTCGAGGGCAAGCCTCTCCAGGTCGAAGCGCCCGACGCCTCCACCGTCGTCCTGCGGCTGCCGGCCCCCTTTGCCGCCGGCCTGCGGCTGGTCGACAACGTCCCGATGCTGCCGCGGCACAAGCTCGAAGCGGCGCTCAACGCGGGCACGTTCCAGAACGCGTGGTCGGCGAACTCCCCGGTTTCCGAGATTGCCGGCCTCGGTCCGTTCGTGCTCGCCGAGCACGTGAGCGGACAGCGCATGGTCTTCACGCGCAACCCGCGCTTCTGGCAGCGCGACGCGGCCGGCGTGCAGCTGCCGTATCTCGACAAGCTGACGGTGATGGTGATCCCGGATCAGAACGCCGAGGCGTTGCGCCTCCAGTCCGGCGAGACCGACATGATGGGGAACGCGGAGATCCGCCCGGAGGATTACGGCTCCTTCAAACGCGTCGCGGAACAGGGACGGCTGCGCCTGCTCGACGCGGGCATCGGGCTCGATCCCAACCTGCTGTGGTTCAACCTGTCGAAAGTGCACGCGGACGATCCGCGCAATGGCTGGCTGCGCAACAAGGCCTTCCGTCAGGGGATTTCCTGCGCTGTCGATCGCCAGGCGATCATCGACACCGCCTACCTCGGCGCGGCGGTGCCGATCTACGGGCCGGTGACGCCGGCCAACCGCACGTGGTACGCCGACGTCCGCCCGGCGTGCGAGCGCAATCCCGCGAAAGCGCGCGTCCTGTTCGCGTCGATCGGGCTGACCGATCGCAACGCCGACGGCATGCTCGAGGACGCGCAGGGGCGTCCCGCGCAGTTCTCGCTCCTGACCCAGCGCGATCACCTGCGCGCGCGCGTCGCCGCGGTAATCCAGGAACAGCTGCGCAAGGCCGGCATCACCGTCGATCTGGTGGCGGTCGACAGCAACGCGCTCTTCCAGCGCTGGTCGCAGGGGGATTACGACAGCATCTACTTCAGCACCCAGACCAACGCGACCGATCCGTCGCTGACCCCCGCGCTCTGGTTCAGTTCCGGCTATTACCATTTCTGGAACCCGGCCCAGCCGGCCCCCGCGACCGAGTGGGAGCGGCGCATCGACGATCTGATGAACCGGATGGCGGTCAGCTCGGATCCCGCCGAGCGCCGGCGGTTCTTCGAGGACGTGCAGCGCATCTACGCCGACGAGATGCCGGTCATCTCGTTCGTCGCCCCGAAGGTGACGATCGCGATCAGCTCGCGGGTGGTCAATCCGCAGCCGGCGCCGCAGATTCCCCACCTTCTGTGGAGCGCGCATACGCTCGCCGCGAAGCGCCAGCCGCGGTAACGCCGCGGTTCCCAGCAGCCGAAAAACCAAGCGTGAGCAGCGGCCTGGCCCGGTTCGTCATCCGCCGCACCGCGTTCGCCGCGATGCTCGTGCTCATCGTGTCGTCGGCCTCGCTGGTGCTGGCGCGCTACGCGCCGCCCGAGGACGCCTTCGGCACCGAGCGCGCCGTGCTGATGCAGGAACGGCATCGGCTCGGCTTCGATCAGCCGCTGCTGCAGCAGTACACGCAGTGGCTCGCGCGCGGCCTGCGGTTCGATTTCGGCGAGTCGCTCCGCTTCCGCCGTCCGGTCGCCGCGCTCGTCCGCGAACGCGCCGGCAACACCGCGCTCCTCGGCATTTCCGGCCTCCTCCTCGCCACGGCGATCGGCATTCCGCTCGGCGTCTTCACCGGGAGCCGGCAGCGGGGAGTCCTCGTCGCCGCCGCACGGCTGCTCTCGATCGTGCTGCTCTCGCTGCCGCCGCTGGTCACCTCGCTGGTGCTGCTGCTCGCCGCCGCGCGCACCGGCTGGCTTCCCGCCGGCGGCCTGCCGCAGGTTCCCGCGGACGCGGGCACGCTCGAGGCCGCGGCGATCGTCGCGCGCTACCTGTTCCTGCCTTCGCTCGCGCTGGCGCTTCCGGTCGCCGCGTCTATCGAGCGGCTGCAATCGCAATCGATTCGCGAGGTGCTCTCGGAACCGTCGATCATCGCCGCCCTCGGGCGCGGCATCCCGCGCCGCCGCGTGATCTGGCGCCACGCGCTCCGCCTCTCGCTGAAACCGGTCGTCGCGATCTACGGCATCACGATCGGCGCGGTCCTCAGCGGATCGTTCGTCGTCGAGATCGTGATGTCGTGGCAGGGCCTCGGCGACCTCATGTTTCAGGCGCTGCAGGCGCGCGATCTGTACTTGATCGCCGGATGCGCGGCGACCGGATCCGCGGGCCTCGCCGCCGGGATTCTCCTCTCCGACCTCGCGCTCGTCGCGATTGATCCGCGGGTCGAGGATCTCGGATGACGGTGCGCGGCACGCACGTCGGCGCAGCTCTTCTCGCCGCCATCGCCGTGGTCACCGCCACCGCGTCGTCGATCGCGCCGCACGATCCCGGGCAGCAGTTCGTCGACTACATCTACGCGCCGCCGATGCTGCCGCACGTCGTCGACGACGGCGGGCGGTGGCACCGCCCGTTCGTCTACCCGCTGCGCCTGACCAATCGGCTCGAGCGCGAGTACAGCGAAGACCGATCGCGGCGCATCCCGCTGGTCTGGTTCGGCGGCGACGCACTCGTGAACGCGGCCGACCCGCGAACGCCCTGGCTGCTCTGCGGCGCGGACGCGCTCGGGCGCGACATCTTCGCGCGCGTGCTCGGCGGCGCGCGGCTGTCGCTGGGCATCGCGGTGGTCGCGGCGGCGGGCGCGCTGCTGCTCGGCGCGCTCATCGGCGCCACCGCGGGGTTCAACGGCGGCCGCGCCGACGAGATCCTCATGCGCGTCGCCGACTTCGTCCTCGTCCTCCCGGTGATCTACGTCGTCGTCGTGCTGCGCGCGTCGATGCCGCTCGTGCTCAGCACCACGAAGGTCTTCTGGACGATGACCGCGGTCATGAGCATGGCGGCGTGGCCGTACATCGCGCGCGGCGTGCGATCGGTGATCGTCGCGGAGCGGCGGCGGGAGTACGCAGAAGCTGCCAGGGCGATCGGGGCTGGAGGGTTGCGGATTCTGCTCCGCCATCTGCTGCCCGCGGCGAAAGGGTTTCTCACCGTGCAGACGACGCTGCTGGTGCCGGTGTTCATCCTGGCGGAGGCGACGCTGTCGTTCGCGGGGCTGGGCTTCGCCGAACCCACCCCCAGCTGGGGGGTGATGCTGCACGAGGCCTCGAGAGCGCCCATCCTGGCCGAAGCCCCCTGGCTGCTGACGCCCGGCCTCGCGATCATCGTCACCGTGCTGGCGCTCAACCTGGCCTCGGGTCCGTCCGCAGGAGAGGCGCTCGAAACTGTAATTGGCGATAAGTAGCTTAATTTAAATAAGTTAGCCGGAACGTTTTTGGTGATCTGGTGTGCTATTCCGGAACAGGTGGAATTGCGGCTTTTTGCACGCGGTTCGTTGATCAACTGAGACAAAACGTGCAGAGCATGTTCCATAACGGCGCACATTCGCGTGTGCGGCCGCCCCAAGACTCCTCCCTCCATCGCCCGCGCTGACGAGATAACACTTTACCAATCAACTGTTTACGGATTCATACAGGCCGCCTCTGCAATGGTGGCCCTGCCCTTGCTCTGTCGAGGTCCGTTACAGGTGTCCGTGTGGACTCTTACCGAAAGGCATTAACCGTGTTGCGATGGAGCGAATGGAGGCGGGTTGGGCTGGCGGTCGCGCTGGCCTGCGCCGTGGGCGCTGCGAGCCCCGTATGGGCCGCGGGGCCCGGCGATAACCCGAAGCTCGACCCGACGCTGAACGGACGCGCGCACAAGCCAGGACGGTCGCGCGTCATCGTGATGCTCAAGCGTGGGGCGAATGTCGACGCCGCTGCAACGGCGCTCGGCGGCAAGCTTGGCCGCAGCCTCGAGTTGGTCGACGGCAAGGTTCTCGAACTGCCGAACGTTCAACTGACTCGACTGGCCAATCTTCCCGGTGTCGTCCGCATCGTCGAGGATCGTCCGACGGGCGGCGAGATGAATCGTGTGGCGGTCACGGTCGGCGCGCGCGCGGTTCAGCAGACCTACGGTCTCCGCGGCGCCGGCGTCGGCGTGGCGGTCATCGACTCCGGCATCACCAGCTATAACATGGACCTGTCCTACGCCGGCGGGAACTCGCTGGTGCAGACGAAGCAGGGGCAGCGCGTCGTCGCCTGGGTCGATTACGTCAGGGGCCGCGGTGTGCTGTATGACGACTACGGCCACGGCACGCACGTGGCCGGCATCATCGCCGGCAACGGCTACAACAGCCTCGGCGTGCGCGCCGGCATCGCGCCGGATGCGCACCTGGTCAGCCTGAAGGTGCTCGACGCGCAGGGGCGCGGCGTCATCAGCACGGTCATCGACGCCCTCGGCTGGGTCGTCGCGAACAAGAATCAATACAACCTCCGCGTCGTCAACCTCTCGGTGGGCGCGGCGGTGACGATGTCGTACAACACCGACCCGCTGACGCTGGCGGCGAAGCGCGCGGTCGACGCGGGCATCGTCGTGGTCACGGCGGCCGGCAACCTGGGCAAGAACCCGGTGACGGGGCACGCGCAGTACGGCGGCATCACCGCGCCGGGCAACGCCCCCTGGGTGCTCACCGTTGGCGCGTCGAGCCATCAGGGCACCGTCGATCGCGCCGACGACATCATGGCGGGATTCAGCTCCCGCGGGCCCACGGCCCTCGACTTCCACGCGAAGCCGGACGTCGTGGCGCCTGGCGTCGGGACGGTCTCGCTCAGCGATGCGAACAGCACGATGTATTCGACGCTGTCGGCGAACCTGCTGAGCGGCTCGCTTCCTCTCTACTACAAGCCGTATCTGAGCCTGAGCGGAACCAGCATGGCGGCGCCGGTCGTGGCCGGCAGCGTCGCGTTGATGCTCGAGGCGAACCCGACCCTCACGCCGAACCTCGTGAAGGCGATCATCGAGTACACCGCGCAGGTCTATCCGAGCTACAACGCGCTGACCGAAGGCGCGGGCTTCCTCAATACGAAGGGGGCGGTGGATCTCGCGCGCTACTTCCGCACCGCGACCGCGGGATCGCGTTATCCGCATCCCGCCGAGTGGGGCAAGACGATCATCTGGGGCAACCAGCGCATGAGCCGCGGCGCGCTCAGCCCGAAGGGCACTGCGTGGGCGCCCGGCGTGGTCTGGGGATCGCCTGCGGATGTGAGTGGCGTCAACGTCGTCTGGGGCACACGCTGTAACGAGGCATGCGCCGACGTCGTCTGGGCCGCGGGCAATCCGGCGTGCGACCCCGCCGTCGAGGATTGCGACAACGTGGTCTGGGGCACCCGCGCCGACCAGGGTGGAGAAGAAGCCAACGTGGTCTGGGGCACGAGCAATGCCAGCGGACTGAGCTGCGATCCCACGGCTGAAGACTGCGACAACGTGGTCTGGGGCACCGGGAGCGGTCAGGACGAGGACGGCAACGTCGTGTGGGGCACCAACGTGGTGTGGGGCACGAACGTGGTGTGGGGCACCGACTGCCGCGGCGTGAACTGCCGCAACGTGGTCTGGGGCACCGGCGTCGGCGTCGATCTGACGTGCAATCCCGCTGTCGAGGATTGCGACAACGTCGTCTGGGGCACGACCAATCCGGCGAATCCGGACTGCGACCCGGCGGTCGAGGACTGCGACAACGTGGTCTGGGGCACCGGCGGCGTGCTCGATCCCAACGTCTGGGGGACGTCCAGCGACGACGGCGACGGGAACGTTACATGGGGTACCACGGACGAGGACGCGGTCCCGGTGCCGCTCTACGACGATCCCGAGGCTCCCCCGGTGTGCTTCGACAACTACTCCTTCGAGTCGCTCATCGACTCGCTCATCGGCGCGACGGAGGTGGCGCCGGGCGGCCCTGTCACGGGTAACACCGGGACGACCACGGGCGGAACGGGAGGGATTCTCTAATGGAAAAGATGCCTTTCCGCGATTCCGAGGTGGTCATGGACGTCCAGGCCGTGATGAACGCCGCGCAGATTTCGACGGAGACGAACTGGCGGCAGGCACTGCCGGTTCTGACGGGTTCGATGGTGACGCTCCGCGAGCTGCGGCTCTCGGACGCGCCGTCGCTCCTGGCGATGCTGGCGACCGAGGAAGTGGCGAGGTTCATTTCGCCGCCCCCGACCACGATCGACGGTTTCGAGCGGTTCATCGCGTGGACGCACCGCGAGCGCGCGGCAGGTAATTACATCTGCTTCGGCGTGGTGCCCCAGGGGATGGACACGGCGATCGGAATCTTCCAGGTCCGGCAGCTCGAGCCGGGATTCGGAACGGCCGAATGGGGATTCGCGATCGGCTCCGCGTTCTGGGGCACGGGCGTGTTCCTCGACGGCGCGAAGATGATCGTCGACTTCGCGTTCGACGTCGTCGGCACGCACCGGCTCGAGGCGCGCGCCGCCGTGGCGAACGGGCGAGGCAACGGCGCGTTGCGCAAGGTTGGAGCGCTGCAGGAAGGCATCCTGAGGAAGTCGTTCCTCAGGGACGGCGAGTATCTCGATCAGACCTTGTGGACCATCCTCGACGAGGACTGGCGCCGTACGCGGTCTGTCTGGGGTCCTCGCGTTCACTAAGCTGGAGGGCCGGACGCCTTGGAGAAGGCGTCCGGTAACACTGAATGCCGGAAGCGTGTAGGCCGCTTCCGGCATTTTTTTTGTGGTACGCTCGCGAACTGCCATGCGGATTCCCGAACGACTCCTGCTCGGTCCGGGACCGAGCCCGGTGTCTCCGCGCGTGATGCAGGCGATGGCCGCGCCGGTCATCAGTCACCTCGATCCCGCGATGATGTCGATGCTCGACGATCTGCGGGGGCGCCTCGCCTCGGCGTTCCGCGCCGGCGACGGCGCGTCGAGCCTGGCGATTTCCGGCACCGGCACGTCGGGCATGGAAGCGGCGGTCGCGAACGTCACCAAACCGGGGGCGCGCGCGCTGGTCGTGGTCAGCGGCTATTTCGGCGATCGGCTGGCGCAGATGCTCGAGCGATACGGTGCCACGGTGGCGCGGCTGCCGGTCGAATGGGGACGGGCGTGCGATCCGGACCAGCTGCGCCGCGCGCTGCAGGCCGACGGCGCCGCCATCGTCGCGATGGTCCACGGCGAAACGTCGACCGGCGTGGTGAATCCGATCCAGGAGATGATCGCCGTGGCGCGCGAGCACGGCGCGCTCACCATCGTGGATGCGGTGACGACGCTCGGCGGCGTGCCGCTGTTGACGGGAGAGTGGGACGCCGACGTGTGCTACAGCTGCACGCAGAAAGGGCTCGGCGCGCCGTCGGGGCTCGCGCCGATCACGTTCTCGAAGCGCGCGCTCGAATCGCGGGCGCCGTCGCGAAGCTTTTACCTCGATCTCGGACTGCTCGAGGATTACTGGGTGCGGCGCAAATACCACCACACGATCTCCGCTCCTTTGATCTATGCGCTGCACGAGGCGCTCGTCTCGCTCGACGAAGAGGGTCTCGCCGCACGCTGGGATCGTCATCGGCGGCACCACCTCGCGCTCGCCGCGGGCCTCGACGCGCTCGGCATCTCGCTGCTGCCGCCGCACGCGGAGCGGCTGTGGACGCTGAACGCCGTGCGGGTGCCCGACGGCGTCGACGAACCGTCGGTGCGGCGGCGGCTGCTCGAGGAGTTCGGGATCGAGATCGGCGCCGGCCTCGGGCCGCTGGCGGGCAAAATCTGGCGGGTCGGCGTCATGGGCGCGGGATCGACGCTGGCGAACATTCTCCTGTTCCTGAGCGCGTTCGAGCATGTGCTGCGCGCCGGCGGACACCGGGCCGGATCCGAGAGCGCAGCGCTCGCCGCGGCGGAGCGCGTCGTCGCCGCGGTCTGACGCCGCATGCGCAGGATCAGCCGCGTCCTTCTCGCGGTGGTCGGCTTCGCGTTCGCGTACGCCGTCTTCATTTATCTGACGCTGCCGGATGTGCGTCCGCTGCGAACCTCGAATCCGCTGACCACCGCGTTCATCGAGCTGCGCGCGCGCGAAGCGCGTGCCCGCGGCGAGCAGCCCAGGCGCGTCCAGCGGTGGGTGCCGTACGGCCGCATCTCGCCGAACCTCAAACGCGCCGTACTGGTGGCGGAGGACAGCCGCTTCTGGACGCATGAAGGGGTCGACTTCGACGAACTGAAGCACTCGATGGAAACCAACTGGGAGCGGTTTCAGTTCGCGCGCGGCGGCAGCACGATCACGCAGCAGCTGGCGAAGAACCTGTACCTCTCGCCGTCGAAGAACCCGATCCGGAAACTGCGCGAGCTCCTCATCGCGCGGTCGCTGGAAGTGGAGCTGTCGAAGCAGCGCATCCTCGAGCTGTATCTGAACGAGATCGAGTGGGGCGACGGCATCTACGGCGCCGAAGCGGCGGCGCGCACCTACTTCAGAAAGTCCTCGGCCGATCTGACGGCGCAGGAAGCGGCGCTGCTCGCGGCCGCGATTCCGAATCCGCGCGTGCTGAATCCGGCGAGTCCGAGCGCGCGGCTGCGCAGCCGGCAACAGCTGGTGATGCAGCGCATGGGCGCGGTGACCCCGCCGCCGGTCGTCGCCGGGCCGCCGATTCCGCCGCCGCCCACGGTCGAACCCGCAATCGAACCCGGAATCGAGCCGGTGCCGCAACTCCCTGACGCGGTGGGCGCTCCGGCCGCCTTACCAGGCCAGCCGGTGCCGGTCCCCAAAGGGCCGGGGGGCAAACCGCCGGACGGCGGCGCTTGAGGTCAGGTAACCTCAATCATCTGAGCCATTAAGGACCGTTCTGACCTTGACAGAACTCGCCTACGCGCGTATAGTCGCCGGTACGTTTCAAATTTAAAGCTCCCCTTAGAAACGGCAAGGACGTGGCCGGCCGTCGGTCGACGTGTGTCGATGATCAATTACACGGAACGCATCGCGCTGCTGATGCACGATATCGTCGTGCGCACACCGCGGCTCTCCTTCATTGACCTCAGGGAAGTGATCGTGTTCGGCCGCTACGGCCGGTCCGACGCCGAGGGAGCATTCGCCACCTGCCATTGCCTGACGCTGCCGGAGAGCGAGCCTGGCTATTACTTCTGGCGCGACCGCAGCACCGGCCAGCTCACTCGCCGCTCCGAATGGTTCGTCACGAAGTCGCCGCAGGTCCGCATCGGCGGCGTCCGCGTGAAATACCTGATCTCGTTCGTGCTGCCGCGATTCTGCGATCAGTCGCTCGAGCGTTCGCGCAAAGCGGAGTTGTATCCCGCCGACACGCCCGGGTGGCTCGCGAAGCTCGACACGATCGTGCACGAGCTCTATCACATCGATCCCGACGAGACGGGTATCCGCCGCGTCGCGCGATCCGACGGATCGAACTCCCCGCGTTCGCACGGTCCGATGTTCTACGAAGAAGTCGCCGAGATGGTGAAGGGCTATCTGGCGTCGGGCACCGATCCGGTGTTGTACGAATTCCTCCACGACGATTTCGAGGGTCTCCTCGCGCGCCACGGCGGAGTGGTGGGGACGACGTTCAGGAATTTTCCGTCGTTTCCGCAGCGCTACATGGAAGCGGTCGACATGCCGTCAACGGATCCGCAGGTCAGAGTCGAGCCGCTGAAGCCGCTCACGCAACCGACGGTCTACACCGAGGACGATCTGCACATGCGGCACTTCACGTCGAACGGCGCGCGCCGGCTCACGCGCAAGGGCCAGCATCGCGCGGCGTAGGGCGGCCTTTTAGGGCCGCCAGTCCGCCGGGGCGTAAAGCCCCGGCCTGCCGTAAAGCCCCGGCCTACGCCCCCGACGCGTAAAGCCTCGGCCTACTGCAACCGTCTCGCTTCGACGAGCCGCGGCGCCCAGTAACTCGATCCCAGCCTCTCGACCCGCACCTGTCCGACGCTGCTCGGCGCGTGGACGAACTCGTCTCCCCCGATAGCTATCGCGACGTGCGTCGCCTCGCGGGTGCCGGTGGTCGCGAAAAACAGCAGATCACCGGCGCGCAGATCCGCGGTGTCGACATGGTTTCCCGAGCGCGCCAATTCGGAGACGGTCCGCGGCACCTGAACGCCGTGCTGGGAGAACACATACCAGACGAATCCGCTGCAATCGAATCCCGAGGGGTCGGCGCCGCCGTTGCGATATGGGGTCCCCCGGAGCGCCAGGGCGGTCCCCGAAATGGCATAGGCGTCGGCGGGGGCGGGTCCAGGGGATGGCTCTGGCGGCCCTGGGACGGCCACGGCAGCCCCGCGAGGGGTGGGGAAGGGCTGCGGGACGGCGCCGGCCGTCGCACAGGCAGACGCCCCAGCCGCGGCGATTACAAGAATGAAAGCCCGCCGCATGGTTCTATTCCGGCGGGGTCAGACCCCGCCCACCCGGTGGCGGGGTCAGACCCCACC
>JBKPLP010000185.1:0-6627 GCA_046731735.1 Acidobacteriota bacterium | reverse complement strand
CTTCGATGGCTGCGCCGAGGCGCTGCGTATGCAGCGGATCTAGCGCTTGGACCGTTCCGACCTTTTTAGTCGACGCTCTCGTCTGTCGATTGGTGGCGCGCAGGGCTGAGTCCAGCAGCCCATGCCCGCCGGTCACGCATCGCCGTTTTCTGCTGGCGAGGCGTACATGACATCGGTTCTCAATACGTACTTCCGACCGCTGAGCACTGACGCGCCTTCGTGCAGCTGCCGATGCACGAACACCAGAGCCGTCCCGCTCTCCGGCTGGACCGCGATGTGCAACTCGCGGTCGTCGTTGTAGAACTTCGTCTCCCCACCAGTGAAGTCCGAGTTCAGGTAGACCATGAACGTCAACTGGCTGCGTTCTCCATTCTCTCGATCGAAAAGCCATCAAAATGTGGCGCAAACCGCTGACCCGGTTCGTACCGGTAGAAACGAAACCGCTCGTTCAAGCCAACAGCGCGCCATCTCTCGATGTGTTGCGGCAGAAATCGTTCGGCACGCCGCCACCATTCGGCCGCGAGCGAGCTGTTGTCCACGACGAGGCGTGCATTGTCTCGGATGTGCTTCGCCATGACGGCGCCACTGGCCGTGCTGATGGTGGCGTCCTCATACCCGGCACGCTCGCTCTCTTCTACGAAGGACCGGCACTCCTCGGGCGTAAGAAAGCCACGGATGACAAAGACGCGATCACCATCGAGCCGGTACTTTTCCATGGCAGATGTATGAGTATGACAAGGGCGACGTCCCTCGCGCTGAGCCCGCGACATGCTATCAAGAGCACGCCATCGCGATGGATGCTGACCGCAAAACCACTCTAGTAAGCTTCCTTCAAGCCGCCTGTTGGCCTTCATACGAGTTGCGCGCGGGATGTTAACACGCGGCTCTGGAGGATCATCCCGGCTTTTGGGTTGTGGGAACCTACATCACTGCGAGCAGCCGCAAGTAAAGGATGGGCGAACATCTGTTCCCATTGCAGCGGTCCTGTGGTTTCATGAGGCGCGCGCGACGCCGCTGAGGCGAGCGTCGCCGGCCCCCGTTCGGCGTTTCCCGCGCAACATTGAGGACCCCGATGAAACGCACGTCTGTCTGGATTGCGGCCATTTCGTTCGGCGCGATTGGTGTCTCGGCACACTGGTCGTCTCCGCCTCAGTCGACGACTGACATGGCCAAACGGGTCATCGCGCCACCAGGACCGAAGCCCGTGGGCCCCTACAGTCCCGGGATCATGGCCGGCGATTTCCTCTACATCTCCGGGCAAGGCGCACGCGACCGCGACGGCCGGCTGCCTGACACGGTCGACGCGCAGGTCAGGCAGACGCTCGAGAACGTCAAGACGATTGTCGAAGCCGCCGGGCTGACGTTGGAGCACGTCGTCTACAGCCAGGTCTATCTCGCGAACATGTCGAGCGAGAGCAATGACACGATGGATCGGGTCTGGCGCGAATACTTTCCGAAACAGCCGCCGGCACGAGCCGTCCTCGGTGTGCACCGGATGCCCACCGACACTCCGCTCGAGATCAATGCCGTCGCGTTTCGCGATCTCTCCCGCAGAAAGTCCATCGTCCCTGCCGGATATCCGCCGAATTCGCCGGCGACTGCCGGTGTGATGGCCGGCGACCGGCTCTACTTGTCCGGGTCGTTTGGCGCCGACATCGCGAGCGGCCGTGTGCCGGAGGATCCGGCCGCGCAGGTGCAACTCGCGCTGGACAACATGAAACAGACGTTGACGGCGGCGGGCATGGATTTCCGCCATGTGGTATTCGTCAACCCCTACCTGACGGACAAGGCGTCCGGACAGATGAACGCCATCTACGCGAAGCACTTCGAATTCGGGAACACGCCCGCGCGCGCAACGATCCGGGTCGCCAGCCTGCCTGGCGGCAACACCATCGAATTCACCGGCGTCGCCGTTGCCGATCTCTCGAAACGTGTCGCGGTCCGGCCGAAGAACATGCGGCCGAGCGCCACCGCAAGCCCCTGTGTTTTTGCCGGCGACACGTACTTCTGTTCGGCGAAGGGCCCTTTCACGCCGGGACCCGACAAGGTGCAGGGCATCTATGCCGCGACCGTCGAGGCGCAGGTACGGCAATCGATGCGGAACCTTCTCGATGGTCTCGAGGAAGCAGGGCTGACGTTGGCCAACGTGGTCGCAACTAATGTTTACCTGGACGACATTGACGACTTTCCGCGAATGAACCGTATCTACGCGCAATACTTCCCGGAGCTGTTTCCGACGCGGACAACGATTGCGACGCTTCCTCCAATCGATCGGAAGCCGGTGAACGAGGACGTGTATCCCAGTCTCGAGCAGATTTCTCTGGTGGCGGTGAAGTAGAAGATCGCTTCGAATGATGAATGATGAATGATGAATGCTGAATCCTACGGCGAGGCAAGGAACTGCGACCCAAGGCGCGAGCGAGCGAAGGAGGACAGATGGCACTTGATGGCCTGACCCGACGCGAGTTGTTCCTGATGGGCAATGCCGTCGCGTTGCCGACCCTCCTCGGCGGCCGGCTGGATGCGGCGGCCGAGGCCGCGGCGGCTGCCGGACCACTGGTGGCGGGATCGCAGATCTATCAGTCGATTGGCGTCGAGCCGGTCATCAATTGCCGCGGTACCTTCACCATCATCGGCGGCTCGGTCGAGCGGCCGGAAGTCCGCGCGGCGATGGATGCAGCGTCGAGGTACTTCGTCCAGATCGACGAGCTCGCCGATGCGGTCGGCCGCCGCTTCGCCGAGCTCACCGGGGCCGAGTGGGGAATGGTCTCGGCCGGATGCGCGGCCGGGTTGAAGCACGTCACGGTGGCCTGCGTGACCGGCGGCAATCCGGAAAAGCTCATTCGCATCCCGGATCTCTCCGGTCTCGACAAGACCGAGGTCATCGTCCCGCGATCGTCGCGAAACGTCTACGACCATGCGGTTCGCAACGCCGGCGTCCGAATGGTGACCGTCGAATCGATCGAAGAGCTCGAGCGCGCCATCAATCCGCGCACGGCGATGATCTACCTGCTCGCCGACAGCGGGCCCAATGCGATGCTCGAAGCGGTGGCGCGGATCGCTGGGCCGAAGAACATCCCCATCCTCGTCGATGCGGCCGCCGAAGTGCTGACGATTCCAAACGTGCACCTCCAGCGCGGCGCGACCATCGTCGCGTACAGCGGCGGCAAGGCCATCTGCGGTCCGCAGTGCGCGGGACTGCTGCTCGGGCGGAAGGACATCCTGCAGTCTGCCTGGCAGGCGAGTGCGCCGCATCACGGCCCGGGACGCGACAACAAAGTGGGGCGGGAGGAGACGCTCGGCATGCTGGCGGCGGTCGAAGCGTGGGTGAAGCGCGATCACGCGGCCGAATGGAAAACCTGGCTCGGCTGGCTGGACACGATCGCGAAGCGTGTCGCGGCCATCGACGGCGTGAAGACGGCGGTTCGCGAGCCCACCGATCTGTCGAACAAGAGCCCGTCGCTGGCGATCACGTGGGATGCCGCGGCATTGAACGTCACTGGCGAGGACGTGGCGGAGGAGCTGGCGACGACGAAGCCGCGAATTGCCGTCGGCGCCGGCACGGGCGGGGGCCGCGGGGCGCAGGCGGCGGCGCCCGGCACGACCGGCATCACGATCACCGCCTGGCAGATGCAGCCGGGCGACGACAAGATCGCGGCGGAGCGCGTCCATGCCGTCCTGTCGCGCAAGCGTCCGCCGCGAACCACGACCATGCCGCCGCCGGCGGCCGACGTCAGCGGCCGCTGGGATGTCGACGTCGAGTTCTTCAGCAGCCGCAGCCAGCACACGCTGCAGATCGAGCAGGACGGTAACTGGATCCAGGGCTCGCATCGCGGCGATTTCTCGACGCGAGAGCTGGTCGGCATGATTGAAGGGAACACGGTGACGCTGCGCAGCGTCGATCAGCGCCCTGGCAACTCGGTCACATTCATCTTCGCCGGCACGCTGGCCAACGGGACGATCTCAGGGCCAATCCACCTCGGTGAGTACCTGACAGCGAAGTTTACCGCCAAGCGTCACGCGTACACGACGACTCGTACACGCATTCGCGTGCCGAGCGGGCCGCCGCTGGCGACATAGAAGGGGAGTCATGGTCACACGACGAGAAGTTGTTTCCGCCCTCGCCGGCGTTTCCGGGCTCACGACGCTCGGGATTCCGGTCGCCGCCGCTCAGACGCCCGGTCGGCGGCCCGATCTGCGACTTCAGAAGGGTGAGAAGCTGCTGATGATCGGCGACTCCATCACCGACGTCGGCCGCGCCCGGCCGATCGGTGAGGGGCGCGCCGACGACGCGCTGGGACGGGGCTACGTGATGATGGTCGACGCGCTGCTCGGCGCGGTGTATCCCGAGCGCTTGATCCGGGTCATCAACATGGGAGTCAGCGGAAACACGACGCGCGATCTCAAGGCGCGATGGCAGAAGGACGTGCTGGATCTGAAGCCGGACTGGCTGTCGATCATGATTGGCGCGAACGACGTCTGGCGCCAGTACGACTCGCCGAAGCAGACCGAGAATCACGTGCTGATCGACGAATACGAGCGCAACCTCGGCGAGCTGGTCTCGTCCACGAAGCCGCTGGTCAAGGGGCTGATACTGATGACGCCGTACTACATCGAGCCGAACCGGCAGGACGCGATGCGCGCGACGATGGACAGGTACGGCGCCGTTGTGAAGAAGGTCGCCGCTGCGACAGCGGGCAGCATGTTCGTCGATGTGCAGGCCGCTTTCGATCGACTGCTCACAACTTACTATCCAGCGACGATCAACTGGGACCGCGTGCACCCCAATAACACCGGGTCGGCGCTGATTGCCCGTGCCTTTCTCACCGCGATCGGGTTCGACTGGCAGCGAGGGCTCGAAGGCGCCTGACCGACAAGCAGATCGCCCGGTGCTGCGGCGAGGCAAGGGCGAAAACCTATTCAATGCGGATCGTGATCGCTCCGACGACCGCCTGCGTCCGCTGCCCGAGTGCGGTGGCCGGCGACTCCCGCTCGGTGGGGGCCTTCGGGACGAACGTCAGGCGCATTTCGTTGTCGCGCCAGCGACCGGCGGCGCGGAGTCGCGCCAGCGTTGGCAGCAGACTGAACGTCCTGACGGCCGGCCCGTGTGGCCGCTCACTCTTCGGCGAGGGGCCGAAGAAATCCAGGTTGCCAAGGTAGTACGGACTCGTATAAGTGGGGGTCACGCCCGGTGGCAGATTGACGTAGATCTCGTAATAGATGTCGGGCGCTTCCTCGACGTGAATGTCTTCGAGCACCAGCGACAGCTGCCGTCCTTCACCTTTTTCGGCCTCGAGCGCCGCGATCGCCTTGGCTGATTCGGCGGCAAGAGGAACCGCTACCGTCGCCCGAGCCGCGCCAAGGCGGACGGGACTCTTCACCTGCGCGAGCGGCCGCGGCTGCGGCAGTGCCGGACGCGCGCTGATCCGATTGAGGCGGGCGCTCGACTGCGCGTCGAGCGCCGCTATCCGCGAGAACTGCCGCCAGCTGCCCGGAGGAACGGGATGCGCGCACATCGCGCCGGCATACACGTAATCGAGCTGTTGCGCCGTATCGAGCACGTCGGCTCCGGTCATCGTCACTGTCTTGCCGTTCTCGTCGTAGAACTCGAACTTGGTCGTCATCCATGCCGCATTCGTGGTCGGATTCGTCCGTCCGCCGCCGCTCGCGAGCCAGACCTCCCACAGCCGGTCGATGTTGGCGTGATGCAGCCAGAAGATCGGATCCTGCGCGGCGGTCTCGAACGCCGACATCCAGCCGCCCGGTCCGCCAACGCCGGTGTGCACGACGCCGTGCGGCGTGCTCTCCAAGGAAGACGAGAACGAATTGAACGGAACCAGCCCGAGCGCGACCCCAGCGTCAACCGCCGACGCCGACAGAGGCGCACCTCCGTTGATCGTGGCGCGCCGCTGCGACACATACAGCGGGTTCGAGGCATTCGCCGGAATGCGAAATGGCGCGGGAAGCGTGCGGTCGCCCGTCGGCGAGTATCCCCAGAACGGCAGCACGAAGTTCGGAAAGCCGGACGCTTTACGCACAATGCGCTCGAAGAAATGGAGATACATACGGTGCCACGACAGGAAGAACAGGTTCCCGTGCTGGCACGCGTCCGCGATCATCCCGGGCGGTGGTGAGAAGGCGCCATGAATGTTGGCCTGTGCGAGCCAACTCGTCGGATCGCTCGCGGGCCGCGACCGCATCTCCTCGATCCCCTTCTTATAGGCCTTGAGGATGGGGCTGTTCGCGTGAAGGCAGTAGATGTTCGGCCGTGTCTTGGGCGGCGCCGGCACGACGGATGCCCAGACGTCGCGGCCACTCAGACATGCGGCCAGACCGAAGCCGACGGTCGCAGCGACAAACTCCCGGCGATCCATTTCAGCCATGGTAGCGCGGCGCGCAGCAAAAGACGATCCTGTCCGTCTGCGCAGAAATACTGCGATTGCTCCACGTAATCCTGCCACCCCAGGGAGCTGCGATCAGCCAACCGGCTGGCCGCCAGCCAACCGATTAGCGCGGCCGTTCCGTGGTGGCGTCGTCCCGTGTGCGATGAGGGTCCTGGCCGATGTGAAACTGATGTCGCAGCTGCTGAGCTGTCGCGCAAAGGCGGCGCGATCCGCACCTCGACGG
>JBKPLP010000184.1:0-21720 GCA_046731735.1 Acidobacteriota bacterium | reverse complement strand
ACGATACACCCCTCGGCGCGCAGCTCTCGCAACCGCTCGCGCAGCGCGCCGGTTGCGGTGTCATCCAGCCCGGTAAACGGCTCGTCGAGCAGGACCAGCCGCGGACGGTGCAGCAGCGCGCGCTCGAGCGCGAGGCGCTGCCGCATGCCGCGCGAGAAGCGCCCGCAGGGATCGTCACGGTGATCCAGCCCGGCGCGGCCGAGCGCGATCGTCACCGCGCCGTCGACGTCGGACAGCCCGTAGGCGCGTCCGAAGAACCGCAGATTCTCGGCCGCCGACAGCTCAGGGTAAATCGAGAGATCGTGGCCCAGCACACCGATCCGCCCTCTCAGATCTGCTCCGGCAGCCCGCGCCGAGGCTTCGCCGTAGCGGATTTCCCCCGATGACGGCTCGAGCAGCGTGGCGGCGATGGACAGCAGCGTCGACTTGCCCGCGCCGTTCGATCCAAGCAGGGCCACGACTTCACCAGCGTCGCACCGGAGCGAGACCTTATTGAGGACGCGGCGACGGCCGAAGTGGCGGGAAACGTCTGTGAAGGTCAGTGAGCGGAAATCCATCTCAGGCAGGCACTACGCCGCGGCCTCTCCGTCGAGCTCGGCATACACCCGCTCGAGGGCCGCAACGAGTTCCTTCCGCCTGGCCGCATAGCGCTCCGGATCGATTGTGCGATCGCGATGCTGCTGCTCGATTGCGGTCAGTTCAGCGAAGAGCCGCTCGCGCCGCGCATCGAGCCGCTTCCGGCGCGCCTGCTCTTCCGCCGCCGGCTTGAACGAGCGCGTACTCGCCCAGACGCCGGCGCCCAGTATTGAGACCGCGAGGAGAAGCGCCAGATTGCGCGGCCAGACGGCATGGTGCGGCAGCCCGCTGAACGTCAGACGCAGCGGCTGTCCCGCCGCAATGCCGCGCCCTTTCGCGACGATGAACAGTTCCCCCTGCACGGGCATGTCGCGATGCTCAGCAATCTGTGGCGACTCCAGCCGCATGTCGCCGACCTTCTGCGCCATGATGCTGAGCTGCTGAAGCGCCGCCGGGAAACGCTGTTCCCACGTCAGAGACGCGCCATCGATAGACAACGAGAAACCAGCCTGAACGAGCGTCGAACCAGGCGCGAACGGACCGTTGATGGTCAGCTGCTTGCCGGTCAGCACCGCGTTTGGCGCGGACCCTTCCATCACGCCAGCCCCCAGCGCCGCCGCCGGAAGCTCCACGATCAGTGGTCGCGATGGCTGGACGGGAGTCTTCTCGGAGTTCACGACGTCGAGCAGCATGAACACGTTGAGCGCTTCGTCGCCGAGCTCGAAGATGAACCGCGACTGCGGTCCGAAGACGACTGTGCCGGGTTGCGCGGCCGACTGTGCCATCTTCTGCGCCGCGGCGTCGGTCGCGACCAACGCAACACGGATCCCTCCGCTCGACGGCACCGCGAATTCCTGTGACTCGAGCCGTTCACCGTTGACGACGGCAGACGCCTTCACGCGCGTGCCCGGGGCCAGCCCGGCGAACTCGGCGCGTCCCGCGTCGTTCGTGTTGGCCTTCATCACGGACGGCCCGCCCGAGAGCTCCACTTCCTGGTTGGGAATGACGTTCGTCATCGTCCCGCGGACCACCCGGACCGTGACGGTGCCGGAGGGAAGGTCGGCGACGGGCAGCGGCAACCCCGACATCTGCTTCGCGTCCGGCATGCCGGCTGGCATCTGCGCTGACAGGACGCCGGGTGCCATGGCCACGAACGCAACCAGTGCGAGCCGGGCTAGGTGCTTCATGAATGCACCGTCTCGAGCTTCGTGCCGCAGCGCTTGCAGAATGCCGCATCGGCATCGTTCACGGTGCCGCACGCGCAAGCGGCGGGGTCTGGCGCAGTGACGGCGGGGTCTAAAGACCCCGCCCTACCGTCGCGAGGAGTCATCCCCGATTTGATCCGGGTGTTCAATTCGCGCTCGATGATCTCGCGATACGCGGACGCCCCTTCGTCGAGCTGCTTCATCAGCATCACGGCTCGAGCGCGCAGTCGCCCCCCCATCTCGTCGAAATCCTTTGGCGCGATCTTCCCCATCGCGCGGTCGAATTCGAGCTCCTTGATCGAGCGAAGGACCAGCGCCTTCTCGCGCTCCAGCGCGGCGCGCGCCCGCTCTGACGGCCGTTCGTCGAGGACCGATACGTCCTCGAGCGCCAGCGGCGCGAGCATGCGGTAGAACCCCGCGGCGGCGGCACCGGCGGCGGCAATCGTGAGGCTGAGCAGGACGAGATGTTCAGGTGTGGACTGCCGCGACATCAGCACGGCAATCGTCGAAGCAGTCAGCGCGGCCAGGATGAAGAAGTGCCATGGCCTGAACCCGGCGTCGGGGTCGTCGGACTTCCTCAGCACCTCTGCCTGCGGATTATTCTTCGCGGCATCCGCCTTCAGACGAAACTCAGTCGAGGTCGCGGAGCTCATCGTCCAGCCTTTCACGCAGCGCGGAATCGTCCACGGTCTCGGGCTGCGGCTCCGCGGCGACCTCCGGGTCCCGCTCCTTGCGCGACCAGCGGAACGCAACGAGCGCGATGAACGCCGCGCCGGACGCGCCCACGAGATACGGGAGGAACCACGCCAGGCGGTTGAACCCCTTGTCGATCGGCGACGCGAGCGGCTCCTGGCTCCCGTACTTCGCGATGTAGTACGCGTAGATCTCGTCGCGGGTCTTCCCCGCCGCGACCATCTTCGCGACTTCCTCGCGCATGTCCGCTGCCAGGCTGCAGGTGCATTCGCCGATGCGCTTGCGTCCGCAGGTCCCGCACATGCAGATGATTTCGTTCTGAAGATCCTTTTCGAGTTGAGTACGCGGCACTATCGGAACCGCGAGCGGATTCTCGATATGCTGCGCCGCGCCGACCGGCGCCGCCGGTAGCAGGAGCAGCAGAAGCAGCAGCGATGTCGTCGCCGCGCCGGTCACGGCTCCGGCCGGGATCTTCGCAGCCGCGAACGCAAACGCGCTCTCCGGCAGCAGCGCGAGACCGGTCCCCAGCGCCATAACCGCGAAGCCGAACCAGATCCAGTCGACGAGCGGGTTGACCGTGATCGCGTAGGTCGCCTGTTGCGTGGGCGGGTCGTAGCCGCCGAGCACGATATACAGGTCCTCGCTCGCCCCGCGCCGAATCGCCACCTCCGTCGTCGGCTCTTCCTCGTGCTTCGCGAAGAACCAGCGGGCCGGCTCCATCGTCGCGATCTCTTTGTCCTTCTCGAACACGCGGACGTGCCCGGTGATCATCTGCTTCTGTGCGTCGCTCGTCACCGTCAGCGCTTCGTGCTTGACCGTGAAGCCGCCGACCGTGGCCTGCTGCCCGACGTTGAGCTTCACCTGTTCTTCCTGCTTGAACGCCTGACCGGCAAATCCAAGGAACATCAGCACGATGCCGACGTGGACGATGTAGCCGCCGTACCGGCGCCGTGAGCGGCCGACGAGGCCAATCATCGCGGTGACGATGTCGGATCCGGTCGCTCCCTTGCGTACTTGCGCGCCGCGAATCAGTTCCTGAAGAACCGTCGCGGTGACGAACGCGCACAGCGCGAAGCAGAGACCCGCGGTCCACACGCGAACGCCGAGGGCAAACAGCGCGACGCCCGTAACGGCTCCCGCCACCGACGGCCAGAGGAACTGCTCGACCAGGTTGGTCAGCGTGGACTTGCGCCACGCGAGGAGCGGACCGATCCCCGTCAGGAACAGCAGCATCAGTCCGATCGGCAGCATCCACTTGTTGTAAAACGGCGGCCCGACCGTCAGCCGTTGCCCGCGCAGCGCTTCGCTCAGCGTCGGGAACATCGTCGCGAACAAGACGAAGAATGCCGAGAACAGCAGGATCCAGTTGTTCGCGAGGAATGCCGCCTCGCGCGAGACCCACGAGTCGAGCGTGTGGCGCGACCGCAGCAGCGGCAGACGGTAGATAACCAGCCCGAAGCTCACTGTCAAGATGACCACCATGAAGACGGTGAACATCCAGGCGAGCTCCCTGTCCTCGCCGAAGGCGTGCACGGACTGAACGACGCCGGAACGGGTCATGAACGTACCGAAAATCGTCAGGAAGAACGTGACAATCACGAGCGTGACGTTCCAGACGCGCAGCATGCCGCGCCGCTCCTGCACCATCACCGAGTGCAGGAACGCTGTCGCGGTGAACCAGGGCAGCAGGCCGGCATTCTCGACCGGATCCCACCCCCAGAAGCCGCCCCAGCCGAGCTCCTCGTAGGCCCACAGCATTCCGAGCGTCAGCCCGAACGAGAGGAACAACCATCCGACCATCGTCCAGCGGCGCACCGCGCGCAGCCACGAGTCGTCGAGATGACCGGTGATCAGCGCCGCGAGGCCGAACGCAAACGGGATCGTCATCGCGACGAACCCCGTATAGAGCGACGGCGGATGGATCGCCATGTAGAAGTTCTGAAGAAGCGGGTTCAGCCCCTTCCCTTCCGCCGGCACCTGCATCAGGTACGTCGAGAACGGGTTGTTGTGCACGACCATCAGGAAGATGAAGAACATCTCCACGGACGCGATCGTCGCGACGACGTAGGGAATCAGCTCGCGGTGCCGCTCGCGGTTCGTGTAGACGGCGATGGCTCCGAAGACTCCCAGCAGGAACACCCAGAACATGATCGAGCCGTCGAGTCCGCCCCAGTAGGACGCGATCTTGTAGGCCAGCGGCTGCGCCGAATCGGAGTAGCGCTGGACGTACTTGATCGCGTAGTTGTTGGTGACGAACGCGTGCACCATCACGCCGGAGGCCACGGTCATCAACGCCGTGATGAAGTAGAACGCGCCGGTGCCGCTTTCAATCAGCCGGCGCGATCGCGTACGCGCACCTGCGACGGATGCCGCAATCGCGTACGCACATACGACGAAGCTTGCGAGCAGCAGGAACGAGCCTAGAACTGGCATAAGCAGGAACTAACTGCCGGGCGCGCCCGGCTGACCGGCCACATATTTCGACGGGCACTTCGCCATCACGCCGTCCTTCTCGACCGCGAACCCGTTCGAATCGAGATGCCCCTTGAGCACGACCTCGGAACCGTCCTTGAACGTGTCGGGGACGATGCCCTTGTAGCTCGCCGGAACAACCTTGCCATTGCTCTGAATCTGGAAGCGGTACTCGAGCGTGTCCGGCTTCACGAAGATCGACTTGTCGACAACGTAGCCGTGAAGCTGGAGGCGCTTGCCATGCCAGGCGTCAGGGTTGTTCATCACTTCGTCGACGTGCACGTAGTATTCGGTGCCGCTCTGAAGGGTCGAGTAGAACAATCCACCGAGCGCGAGGGCCAGCACCAGCGCGGTCGCGCCGATCTTGATAGGTTTCGATTTCATAACAGTTTGCGGGTGATTGTCCCCTCAGAATACAGTGGCCCGAAAAGGGGGTCAATCGACAACCGACAGCTCCTTCATCAGGCGGTACACCGTCGCAATTGGCAATCCCACGACATTCGACCACGAGCCTTCGATGTGGTCGACGAAACGCGCGGCGCGCCCCTGGATCGCATACGCCCCCGCCTTTCCGTCCGGTTCACCAGAAGCGACGTACCAATCGATTTCTGAGTCGTCCAGCGCCCGGAAGCGCACGCGCGTCGTCATCACTGCGCCACGTTCTCCCGCTGCTGTCCGGACTGCTACGCCAGTGTGCACGTCATGTGCCGCGTTCGACAGCAGCCGGAGCATTCGCCTCGCATCGGCGGAATCCTTAGGTTTTCCGAGGATTTCCCCGTTCAGGACCACCACGGTATCGGCACCGAGAACCGGGTTGCCGGAACTCCGGCACGTGCGGAAAACCACGGCCGCCTTGGCGCGCGCCAGGCGTAACGCGTATGCCTCAGCTGGCTCGCCGGTGAGCGGGGTCTCATCGACATTGGCGGGGCGCACCTCGAACTCGAACCCTGCGGACCTCAGTAGTTCGGCGCGACGTGGAGACGCCGAGGCGAGAATGAGGGTCATAGGATTGTTGATAGTATCGGGATCCGGGACGCGGGATGCGGGATCCGATCGGATCCCGGATCCCGGATCGCGGATCCCGACGATGATCCCCGTTCACGATTTCTCAACATCGGTGCTCGCGCAAATCGTTCGGCGGCAGCCGCCGTCTCAGGCGCGGACGAATTTTGCCTGGCAGCTTGCCGTTGGTCAGGCGGTCTCGCGCGCGACGGTGGTCGAGCTGAAGGATGGGGTGCTTACAGTGCGCGCCGTCGACCGGCGATGGATCCGTGAAATCGATCCGATGCTCGCGGCGGTGCTCGACAAACTGCAACAGATCCTGGGCAAAGATCAGATCGTTCGAATTGACCTCGACAATGGGCATTGAGCTTCCTGTAGCTTGAGCTTCCGGTAGTGTCCGCCTTCAGGCGGACCTGACATATGCACGAGCCTGTAATCGTCTCCGCAGTCCGCACCCCCACCGGAAAGTTCCTCGGCGCCCTCAAGAACCTGAAGGCCACTGAGCTGGGCGCGTTGGTCGTGCGCGAAGCGATCGCGCGCGCCACGATCGATCCCGCCGCGGTTGACGAATGCATCATGGGCAACGTCATTCAGGCGGGGAACGGTCAGAACCCGGCGCGCCAGGCGGCACTCAATGGCGGCCTCTCGGATCACGTCGCCGCGCTGACGATCAACAAGGTGTGCGGGTCGGGCCTGAAGGCGGTCATGCTCGCAGCCCAGGGAATCATGACCGGCGACATCGACATCGCGGTCGCCGGGGGAATGGAGTCGATGAGCAACGCGCCGTATCTCCTGCCGCGCGTCCGCGAAGGTCTCCGGATGGGTAACGGCGCGATCGTCGATTCGATGATTAACGACGGTCTGTGGTGCGCGTTCGAACAGTGCCACATGGGCATGTCGGGTGAGGTGGTCGCCGAGGCGTACAAGGTCACGCGAGCGGAGCAGGATGCGTTCGCAGCCGACAGCCACCGCAAAGCCGCGCACGCGACACGCGAAGGATGGTTCAGGGAAGAAATCCTTCCAATCTCCATTCCGCAGAAGAAAGGCGATCCGACCGTTGTCGATCGCGACGAAGCGATTCGAGAAGATACGACGGCCGAAGCACTCGCGGGACTCAAGCCCGCGTTCAAAAAGGACGGTACAGTCACCGCGGGAAACGCGCCGGGCGTGAACGATGGCGCGGCGGCGGTGGTCGTGATGTCCGCCGAGAAAGCGCGAACGCTGGGGATTACTCCGAGGGTTCGTATCGCCGGGCAGTCGACGAGCGGCCTCGCGCCGAAATTCGTGCTGATGACGCCGGTCGAATCCGTGCGCAAGGTTGCCGCAAAAGTCGGATGGAAACTCGAGGATGTCGACCTGTTCGAGATCAACGAAGCGTTTTCAGTGCAGGCGGTCGCGGTGATGCGAGAACTTGGAATCGACCCCGCGCGGGTGAACGTCCACGGCGGCGCGGTTGCACTCGGACATCCGATCGGCGCCAGCGGCGCACGCGTGTTGACGACGCTTCTCTATGCGATGAGACGCCGCAAGGCGAAGCGCGGAATCGCCGCTCTATGCCTGGGTGGCGGCAACGGCGTGGCCCTGGCGGTTGAGCTGTCCTGATCAGCTTGACCCAGCTTAAATAGCTGGTAGAATAGAACTTGCGTGGGCGGCTCCCCCGCCCGCACTACCCAAAAACTAAGGAAACGACGCACCTGATGCTGACTACTCGTGTCGCGCTTCTGCGCCTCAGCCTTACTTTTGCTCTTGTAGGACTTCCCGCGATCGTTCTGACCGCAGGGACGCCGACCTCAGCCGAGCCTGTCGGGCCCGCGGCCGAGCCAGCCCCCATCCCCTCGCCGAGTTTGGAGCGAGCCGCCGTTGAAACCGCCGCGACCGCCGACGCGGCCGCTTCCGCTTTCGACGCAGCCAGCTGGGATGAAACGGCGATCGGCGACATCGACCCGGCAGTCTTTTCGACCGCGCTTCGCGCTGCGGCAAACGCGGTACAACGCGGCGATGCCGTGGATCCGCGGACGCTGACCATCATTGACTTCTCGCGACGCTCGACCGAGAAGCGGATGTGGGTGTACGACCTTCGCTCGCGCGGTTTGCTGTTCGACGAGCTCGTGTCGCACGGCCGTGGCAGCGGCCAGGTCATGGCGACGGCGTTCTCCAACGATGCGGAAAGCAATCGCTCCAGCCTCGGGCTCTACCGAACGGGCGAGACCTATATCGGCAAGCACGGCTACTCGCTGCGTCTCGACGGCCTCGAGCAAGGGTTCAACGATCACGCACGCGAGCGCGGCATTGTGATGCACGCGGCCGACTATGTGAATGGGACGACGGCGCGCGCGCAGGGCTATCTCGGCCGCAGCCTCGGCTGCCCGGCGCTTCGGCCGGAGATCACGAAGAGCGTCATCGACGCCGTCAAGGGTGGCGGACTCCTCTTCGCCTACTACCCCGATCAGCACTGGCTCCAGACCTCGAAGTATCTCTCGTAGGCCGGGGCTTTAGCCCCGGCTCGAGGCGGCCCGTAAAGGGCCGCTCTACGAGACTACACTAGCCGGATGGACATCCGTCGAGTTGGTGTGGTGGGCGCGGGAACGATGGGCAACGGGATCGCCCAGCTATTCGCGCAATCCGGCTTCGAGGTGAAGCTGGTGGACGCGGCGGTCCCCGCTCTCGACCGCGCGCGCGGCACGATCGAGAAGAGCCTGGGAAAGTTCGTCGAGAAAGGCAAGCTTTCCGCATCCGATCGCGACGCGGCGCTCGGCCGCCTCGACGCCACCACCAGCGTGGACGCCGTCGCGGACGCCGACTACATCGTCGAAGCGATTTTCGAAGACGCTACGGCGAAGCGCGACCTGTTCACGCGTCTCGACGAGCTGACGCGGCCGAACGTCATCCTCTCCTCCAACACCTCATCCATCTCGATCACGGCCCTGGGCGCGGCAACCAGGCGTCCGGACAAAGTGCTCGGCATGCACTTCATGAACCCGGTGCCGCTGATGACGCTCGTCGAACTGATCCGTGGACAGGCGACGTCGTCGGAGTCCATGCGCGTGGCCTCGGAGTTGTGCGCCAAGCTCGGAAAGACGGCGATGGAAGCGGCCGACTACCCGGGTTTCATCGCAAACCGCATCCTGATGCCGATGATCAACGAGGCAATCTTTGCGCTGATGGAGGGCGTGGGCACTCCCGAGGCGATCGATACGGTAATGAAGCTCGGCATGAACCATCCGATGGGACCGCTGACGCTCGCTGACTTCATCGGCCTCGACGTATGCCTCGCGATCATGAATGTCCTGCACGACGGGCTGGGCGATCCGAAGTACCGGCCGTGCCCGCTGCTGCGGCGGATGGTCGCCGCCGGGCACCTTGGGCGGAAGAGCGGACAGGGGTTCTACACTTACTGACGCCGTCGAGATCCGCCCGCCTCCGCCGACATGTCTTTCTGCGCCGGCTACAGCGAGGCCTCGCCGAAGCCGCTTCGCGGCGAAGGCGGGGGATCCGGGGTGCGTTCGCCTCCGCCCGCGCTGCGATTCTCGCGAGCGACGGCGGGCCTAAGCCGCGGGAACAGACGATCTGCTCCGTGCGTATCAAAGCCATGTCACGGCGACGCGTAAAAGAGGAGCTGATCGTATGAAGAAATCCGCGCGCGCTCTGTTCACCTTGCTCTGCGTCGGCGTGGCCGCGTGCTCGAAGATTTCGGTGACCGAAGCCACATACGGATTGAATCGTGGTTATCACCAACGGGGCAACGCGACCGTGGACGTCAAAGCCGAGTGTGACGGCAAACGCAGCTGCGACATCGCTGTCAGCAAGGTGGCGAGCCGATTAGGCGATCCTGATCTACGAACGGCAAAGAGCCTGGACGTCCGGTATAGCTGCGGGAAAGCCACGAAGACGGGCCACGTGGACGGCGACGCCGCGGTGATGTCGATGGTCTTGACCTGCCAGTAGATCAAACCGAACAGCTCGCAATCGAATCGGTGCGCATGTTATTCTGATTGTTCAGTTCGCCTCATTGGCGTCAAAAAAAGGCACGAGCGACCACGTCTCTGAAACAGAGGCACCACCAAACGGTCGCGGCCGGGAGGTGCATGCATGGCAGACACTCACAGGGGGAGCCGCTAAGGCTTCCCGCACGCAAGACCAACGGCCGGCGGCAACGCCGGCCGTTTTTTTGTTTAGACTGCACCCAGCATGAAGCGAACTCCGTCCGCAGCACTGATCGCCATCACCGTTCTTGCGACCGCCGCCTCCGGCCAGATGCCGTCACCGTCGCGCCCTCGAGGCACCGCGGCCGCATCGACCGAATGGCCGACGTATGGTCACGACCCGGGCGGCATGCGGTTTTCCCCACTGACCCAGATATCTCCCGCCAACGTTGCCGGATTGAAGGTCGCATGGACGTATCACATGCGTCCGGAACCTGCGCCGGGCCGGGAAGCACCGGGGCTGGCCGGCAGCGAAGTTACGCCCATCGTCGCCGACGGAGTGATGTACGTGGCGACGCCGTACAACCGTGTCGTCGCCTTAGATCCGACGACGGGCAAAGAGCTGTGGGCGTTCCGCCTGCCGTCCGGCAATCCCTCGACACGCGGTGTCGAATACTGGGCCGGAGATGCGCAGACGCCGGCGCAGATCGTGTTCGGTTCGACCAACGGCAAGCTCTACTCGCTCGATGCGAAAACCGGACACCCGAACGAGGCTTTTGGGGACAAGGGGATCGTCGATCTCAATACGCCCGAGATCATGCAGGGTCTGCCCGGCAGCAACGGGCTGAGCTCCCCGCCCATCATGTATCGGCATCTGATCATCGCGGGCGGACGCAACCAGGAGAACCCGCCGAAGGGGCCTGCCGGGGATGTGCGCGCGTGGGACATCCACACCGGGAAACTCGTGTGGACGTTTCATTCGATTCCGCGTGAAGGCGAGAAGTACAACGACACGTGGGCGGGCGACAGCTGGAAGAACCGCTCCGGCGTGAACGTCTGGGGCTTCATCACTGTCGACGTCACACGCGGCATCGTCTACATGCCGTTCGGCGCGCCGTCGGTCGACCAGTACGGCGGCGATCGCGCCGGCGACAATCTGTTCGGCAACAGCATCGTCGCCGCCGACGCCAGCACCGGAAAATACCTGTGGCACTTCCAGGTCGTCCACCACGACATCTGGGATGGGGACCTGGCCGCGGCGCCGGCGCTCTTCGACGTGAAGCAGCGCGGGCGAACGATCCCGGCCGTCGCCGTCATCAACAAGGTTGGATTGCTGTTTCTTCTCGATCGCGTGACCGGCAAGCCGATCTACGGCGTCGAAGAGCGCCCCGTGGCCCAGAGTGAGGTTCCCCTGGAGCGCACGTCGAAGACCCAGCCATTTCCACTCAAGCCGGCGCCGCTCGCGCGGATGACGATGACGATGGCGGACATCGCCACGGTGACGCCGGAGCTCGAGGCGGCGTGCAGGAAGCTGATCGAAGGCGTGCAGATTGGCGGCCCGTATCTCCCGGTGTCGTACAACCGCCTGCGGCTGCAGTTTCCCGGCAATCATGGCGGCGTGAACTGGGGCGGCACGTCGTTCAGCCCCGAGCTGGGTTATCTGTTCGTCAATACGAACGAGATGGGCCAGCTGTCCGGCCTCAGGGATCGTGACGCGAACGCGCGTGGACCCGCGCAGGCCAACGGCGTCGGCAACCGCGTCGATCCGAACGGTCCGTACGAAGGCGTTGTCGGAGGCGGACGCTTCAAGGATCGCGCATCGAACATGATGTGCCAGCAGCCGCCGTGGGGGCAGTTGACCGCCGTCAACGTGAACACGGGAGAGTTCGCGTGGCGCGTGCCGCTCGGCGTGACCGACACGCTGCCGCCCGACAAGCAGAAGACCGGCCGGCCGGGCAACGGCGGAACGATCGCCACGGCCAGCGGTCTCGTCTTCGTCGGGGCCACCGACGACGGACGCTTTCGCGCGTTCGATGCAAAGAGCGGGCGCGAGCTGTGGACGGTGAAGCTGGGGGGCGCCGCCCAGGCGACGCCCAGCACCTACCTGGGCACGGATGGAAAGCAGTACGTGGTGATCACGTCGACCGGCGGCGGGTTCTTCGATACGCCGTTGAGCGATGACAGCATCATGGCGTTCGCGTTGCCGGCGGTGGCCGAGCGCCGCTGACGTTCACCGATCGCGGTCCGAGGGCCGGTCCGACCAGCTCGATATCAGCTGCCCGTCGTTTTCTTTTACAGCTCCGCGGTCGTTGCGCTGAACAGGTGACCGATGTCCGCCCACGATGCGACCCGCGGGTATCGCTCCTCGTGCGCGTTGTGCGGCGCAGAGAACAGCAGCGGCCGCCCCTTGAACATGGAAAAATGACGCGCCCGGTCGTCGATCAGGTAATCGGCCTCGACGATGCTCTTGTCGCCGCAGAAGACGATGCGCGCGGGGGAGATAAACGGGAAGTGGCGCCGGAGCCATCGGTATTTCGCGTCGAACGAACAGGGCACGTCCATCGCCGCCGTCACGATGAAGACGTCGTGCCGTTCGTTCAGATCGCCGACGACTTCCTGGCAACCGGGCATGGGCGCGAGGCTCTCGAAGAAAGAGGCATCGAGCATCGCCTCCGCAGCGCGGCGGTGCGCGGGCGGAACATAGTCCTCGAGGTGACGCCCGTGCAGGTCCGCCGGAGTAATCGCGGCGCCAAACGCCGCATTGTATCGCCGCACGTGCTCTCCCAGCGCGTCCGCCATCACTTCGTCCATGTCGATAGCGATGCGCAGCCGGCGCGTCGTGCGCCGGCGCGCGTGCGTGTACTTCAGCACGGCAACCGCCGTCACGAGCACGATCGACGCGATATTGGCGCCGATCACCGCGCCCGCGCGGTTCAACAGACCATACGCGAGCCATAGGCCCTGCCCGCCGAGATACATGGCGAGCATCGTGACCGATAGATCGTCACCGCCCTGCCGTCTGACCTTGAGCAGCTGCGGCAGGAACGCGAGCGTGGTGCAGAGCGCCGCGACGGTACCGACGAGGGCGCTCCAGACTGAGACGGACATCATCGCGGACAACTCCAAGCCCAGGATGGCGCGACCGCTATCATTCTGTCCAATGAAAGATGTGCCGCAGTTTGATAACCTCAGGTTATGGCTATCGATCTGGCAGATCTCCAGGCGGTCGTTGCGCTCGCCGAAATGCTCCATTTCGGCCGCGCGGCCGACCGGCTTCACGTGTCGCAGCCGGCGCTCAGCAAGCGGATTCGACGGATCGAGGGGGAGATCGGCGGGCCGCTGCTCGCGCGGCGCTATCGCGACGTCCGGCTCACCGAAGCCGGGCGCCTCCTGGCCGAGCGCGGCCGCCACTTGCTGGAGGACGCCGCCGCGGCCGTGGCGCTGTCGCAGCGCGCGGTCAGAGGAGAGACCGGCCTCCTGCGGATCGGGTTCGGGATCGCGAGCATCCTTGGACTGCTTCCCACCGTCCTGCTGCGGTTCCGGCGGGCGCACCCGGATGTGCAGCTGCAACTGCGCGACATGTCCACACCGGAACAGATCGGCGCGCTCGGGGCCGGGGAGATCGACATCGGGTTCGTCCGTCTCCCCGTATCCGATCCGCGTCTGGTGGTGCGGCCCGTGCTCGACGAACGGCTCGTCGCCGCGCTGGGCCCGCGGAGTCCCTGGACCCCGCGGCTTGGACTCCGCTCGGTCGCCGCCGAGCCGTTCATCATCATCGCGCGCGCCCGCTCCGCCAGCTTCTACAATCACGCGCTCGGCATCTGCGCCGCGTCCGGCTTCGCGCCGCGCGTGGTGCAGGAGGCGTACGAGCTGTTCACGGTGCTGTCGCTCGTCGGCGCAGGTCTCGGCGTCTCGCTCGTGCCACGGTCTGCGGCCCGGATGCGGCTGCCGGGCGTGCGCTTCCGCGACGTGCGGCAGCCGGAAGCGGCATGGGACATCGCGGTCGCGTGGCGGCGCGAGAGCGCTGAACTGCCGCTCGTTCAGCGCTTCGTTGACATCGTTATCGCGAAGAAGGGGACACCCCTTCCGCGACGTACCCGCGCCTGGCGGTCACGGTACCCCGTTTCGATTTGAGCTTCACGCTCAGTGGATGCCAGCCGGTCGACGGCACGCCGGTGGGCGTGTACGACAACACGTATCGGCTGCGGAACTCGTCGAGCGTGCGCGCGAATGTGCTGCGCAGATCCTTGTCGGTGCTGGCAAAGAGTGCGCGCCCGCCGGTTTCTTCAGTCACCTTGCGCAGGAACTCTCCCATCTGTTCGATTGTCTCCGTCCTGTTGACAACGGTCGGAGCGCGTGACAGCGGGCTCAACGCCGCGGTGTAACCCGTATACGTTCCCTGTTGTCGAATGCCGATCGCGTAGACCACCGCGTCGGTCCGCTTGGCGGCGTCCATCACCTTGGGTGTAGTCAACCAGCTGGAAGTATCGTTCCCGTCACTGAATACGAGCACGAGCGTGCGTCCGGGATCGTCCTGCCGGAGCGCGAGCGCCGAGAACACCGCGTCGCGCAGCGATGTCGCGCCCGACGCGGACAACTGATTGAGCGCCGCGGTAATCTGGGGCCGGCTCGCGGACAGCGGCGACAAGAGACGTACGCGAGTCGAAAACGAGAGCAGCGCCACACGGTCCGGCTCGCGAAGGGCTCCCACCAGGCCGCGTGCCGCGTCAAGCAGCGACGTCATGCGGGTGCCTTCGACGCTCTGGCTCGTATCGACGGTCAGCACCAGGTTCAGCGGGAGCTGCTCGACGTCGATCTGCTTCACGTCCTGCACGACGCCCGCGTCGCGCAGTTCGAAGTCGGCGGCGGCCAAGCCGGACACGGGCTTCTTGCCCTCAGTGACCAGCACGTCGACGCGGACCGCCACCGCCTGCGACGTGAACCGCTGCGCATGTACGGTAGCGCAGACGGTGATAATGACGCAGCCGGCGAAGCTCCCAATCGCTCGGGACGGGATCCGCGTCATTTCCGAACCTCCGCGCGCAAAGCCGCGAGCGCGGGATGTGCTACCCAAGCCAGTCCGAGCGAATACCAGAACCACGGATCGGCGTCGTCTGCGGCGAGTCGATCCGCCGCGACTTCCCGCACCCGTCCCGCTGCATCCATCCGCGCGCCATCCTGATATTCGCCGTACGCGAGCGCCAGCTGCGCTGATTGCGCCCGGGGCCCGAGGCGAACCGCGGCGCCGTAGCGCTTTCGGGCTTCCGCGAGGCTGCCGCTCCGCTCGAGCGCATCGCCTTCAAACAGTCGGGCGAGGTAGACGAGCGCCGGCCCGGCGGAATCCGGAACCTCCGCGAGAGTACGGGCGGCCGACTGATTGTCACCGCGAAGCGTTCGCACGCGCCCGAGGCGGACGCGTGCCTCAATCAGCTTGGGGTCCAGCGTCAGGACGTGCGCGTAACTTTTCTCCGCGTCCTCGAGATTGCCGCTGAACGTCGAGTGAAAATTCTCTTCGTGCTCCCAGGCCCACGCGAGTTCGTTCGTGATGCCGATGGCCAACACGAATTCCGCCCGCTCGCCGCACACCTGCCGAGCGCGTTTGGCCGTCGTCATCGCTTGCGCGTAATTTCGCTGGGCGTGCATCGCCCCGATGGCGATGAGCCACCACTGGAGCGCGACGGGATCGTCACGTGTTTTCGACGCAAGCCGCTCTACGTACCGCTGGGCAGCAGACAGATGCGGCGACCACGGGATCGGAGTCGATCCGACTCGTACTCCAATTGCCGCGTCGGTATGCGCGACGATCGCGGTGCGCAGGAGGCGTGCGGGGCGGGATGAGGGAATCGGCGTCTCCTCGAAGGCTTTGACCACAGCACGCTCGCCTGCCTCGATCGCGTCGGCGTCGAGAGACGCCAGGATCGAGACTGCATCGTCATCGCCCTTCTGGTAACGCTCGAGGATTTGAATGTAACGGGATTGGGACGGTGTCTGCGCATTGGTCGGGCCGGTAACCGCCAGCAGCAGTACCGTCAGGGACCCCACCACGACGGCACGAGTGTGCACGCATCCACTCTAGCGCGCCGCCGGACGGCTCGACAACGCTGTCCCCGGGGGTGCCAAAAACGGTCTCCGGGTGTGCCAGACCGTGACAGGCGCACACAGTGCGGCCGCAAAAACCGGGGGTTTTTCAGCATTCTGGCAGGGCATGCGGCTTGCCAGTTACCGCCCCGATGCTGACGCCCGAGATCACACAGGACACGTTTACCTCCGCGACCCTCGACGCCGCCGCCGGCACCCAAACGCAGCCACTCCAGGAATTTGGCGGCAGCGCGCCGGGCCGCGAGCCCTCGATCAACGCGATGTTCCGCCGTATGGTGGACATGAAGGCGTCCGATCTCCACCTGAGCGCCTCCGTCGCGCCGCTCGTCCGGAAAGACGGCGAGATGCGCAAGCTGCACGACGCCGCCGGTCCGCTTTCTTCCGACATGGTCAAGCAGTTGCTCGTCGAGATCATGCCGTCGGTCAACCAGGCGGAGTTCGAGGCGCGGCACGATACCGACTTCGCGTACGAGATCTCCGGACTGGCCCGGTTCCGCGCGAATGTGTTCCGCGATCGCAAGGGGGTTGGCGCGGTCTTCCGCGTGATCCCGTCGAACATCCTCACGGCGGAGCAGCTCGGGCTCTCGCCGCACATCCTCGATTTGTGCAAGCTCACGAAGGGCCTGGTGCTGGTCACCGGCCCGACCGGATCGGGGAAGTCGACGACGCTCTGCGCGATGATCGATTACATCAATCGCACGCGTACGGATCACATCATCACCATTGAGGATCCGATCGAGTTCGTGCACCAGAACCAGCAGTGCCTGATCAACCAGCGCGAGGTGCACAACCACACGCGATCCTTCAAGGACGCGCTGCGCGCCGCGCTGCGCGAAGATCCGGACGTACTGCTCGTCGGCGAGCTGCGCGACCTCGAGACGATCGCCATCGCGATCGAAACCGCGGAAACCGGCCACCTGGTCTTCGGCACGCTGCATACGACGACCGCCGCTTCGACCGTCGACCGGGTCATCGATCAATTCCCGGCGGATCGCCAGGCGCAGATTCGCGTGATGCTGTCGGAATCGCTGCGCGGCGTCATCGCGCAGACACTCTGCCGCAAAGTTGGCGGCGGGCGGGTCGCGGCGCTGGAAGTGCTGCTCACCAACGGCGCCATCAGCAATCTCATTCGCGAGGGCAAGACGTTCCAGATTCCCTCGATGATGCAGGTCGGGCGCGCCCAGGGCATGGTCGCCCTGAACGACGCGCTCGCGGACCTGGTCAAGAAGGGACTGGTCACGCCCGAGGAAGCGGTCCTGCGCGCGGTGGATAAAACCGGGTTGGAGACGCTGCTGAAGCGGCCCGCGAAGGGTGCCTAGACGTGCGAAGGGTGCCTAGGAGTGCTAGGTGCTACGGGTGCCGTGCGGCAGCGGAGCGCAATTCCCACCACAGGTAAGAGAATCAGCAGCTCGCGCGCGAGCGCACGCAGGTTGTACGTCCAGAACTCCGGCAGCCAGTAGCGCCGCGAGATGGCCATGAAGACGTGCAGGTGCGACTGGTAGTAGTCGCGGCTGAACGGCCACAACGCCATGAGACCGATGGGCGGCGACGTGTCGGTGCCAAGCCAGTCGAGCAGCGTGTGCGACGCGTACGCGACCGCCATCGCACCGGCGATCCGCGGGGCGTTCGCCGCGCCCCGCCATCGCAGAAACCACCAGGCAATTCCCGCCACGATCAGCGCGACGCCGAGGCCATGCGTCGGCCCGCTATGGGCGCCGGCGAGCAGATCGAGATCCGGTGAGGCCGCCACCAAGCCGTAAACCGCCGCGCGCCGAACCACCGACGCGCGCGTGCGTTCCGCCGGGGCAACGGCCCAGCCCGCGGCGATCCCGGCCAGGGCGTGTCCGACAGGTGACGGCATCGATGGGGCTTCGATCCTATCCGGACGATCGAAGTTTCCGCACGATCGACCGCCGGAACGCGCCGCAGAATCTGCAAGATCCACGTTCGGGAGGCGAAAGTCCTGTATTCTCGTAAGGCGCTGATTTTCAGCCACCTAACGCGTTCATGTTTACAGAATTTCGCTTGACTTTCGCCCCGGCACGAACCTAGAATGCACTCGCTCCAACCCATGGCCGATGCGCCGTGACCTTCCCTGTCACTGCGGTGCAGCATGATGGGGCCGGACATCAGTCAGATACCAATCTTTCATCAGGAGCTCCACCGCTATGCCAGTTGAAGACCGCAACGACCGCGAACGCCTGAAAGCCATCGAGATGGCGGTGGGCCAGATCGAAAAGCAGTTCGGCAAGGGTTCGATCATGCGCCTGGGGCAGAAGGACGCCGGCTACGTGATTCCGTCCATCTCGACCGGCTCGGTCAGCCTCGACTACGCACTCGGGATTGGCGGCGTGCCGCGCGGACGCGTCATCGAGATCTTCGGTCCCGAGTCGTCCGGCAAGACCACCCTCGCGCTGCAGGTGATCGCGCAGGCGCAGAAGCTTGGTGGCATGGCGGCGTTCGTCGACGCGGAACATGCGCTCGATTCACAGTACGCGGTGAAGCTGGGCGTCGATCTCGACAATCTGCTCGTCTCGCAGCCGGACAACGGCGAACAGGCGCTCGAGATCGTCGAGGTGCTCGTCCGCTCTGGCGCGGTCGACGTCGTCGTCGTCGACTCGGTGGCCGCGCTCGTGCCGCGGGCCGAAATCGAGGGCGAGATGGGCGAAGCCCAGATGGGTTTGCAGGCGCGCCTGATGTCGCAGGCCTTGCGCAAGCTCACGGGCATCGTGTCGAAGTCGAAGACGTCGCTGATCTTCATCAACCAGCTGCGCGAGAAGATCGGCGTCATGTTCGGAAACCCGGAGACGACGACCGGCGGCCGCGCGCTGAAGTTCTACGCGTCGGTCCGCATCGATATCCGCCGCATCGGCGCGATCAAAGACGGCGATCAGGTCGTCGGCGGGCGCACGCGGGTGAAGGTCGTGAAGAACAAGGTCGCGCCCCCGTTCCGCGAGGCGGAATTCGACGTGATGTACGGCGAAGGGATTTCCAAGGAGGGCGACCTGCTCGACCTTGCGGTCGACCGCAAGATCGTCGAGAAGAGCGGTACCTGGTTCGCGTTCGCCGGCGAGCGGCTCGGCCAGGGACGCGAGAACGTCAAGCAGTTCCTGAAAGAGAACCCGGCGATGACGCAGGCGATCGAGGATCGCGTGCGCCGCGAGCTCGGGCTCGTCAAGGAAGTCGAAGTCGCGGTCTAACGCCCGCGGCCCGGTTCCAACGCGACCTTGAGGCGGGCGTGCCCGAGTGCGATCTCGTCGCCCGCCTCCAGCCGCGCTCCCCTCGCACCCGGCGGCACCTTGATCGTCCTGCCGCCGCGAACGAGGCTCGTGCCGTGTGCACTCCGGTCGTCAAAGATTCGGTAACACGCTTCCCGCTCGATGAACTCGATGTGCGCGTGGCGCCGCGACACGGTACGGTTCTCGTCGGGGCCTTCGTCTGAGAATGCCAACTGGTTCGTGCGGATCAGCCGCTGCTTGTGATCGATCACTTCGGCGCGGCGGCCGATATCGGTGCGTCCGCCGGTGAACGCGTACACCCGCTGATCAGCGGTTCCCTTTACCACCGTCAACTTCAGGCGGGGAATTTCCGCCGCGGCGACCGGCGCCGGTAGTGCCGCCGGTGCGATGGGCGCCTCGGGAACTCGATCGAACGTGACGTGAAAGCGGGGGTCTTCCCAGTCGTCCGCGCGCTCCCGCACATAGACGACGTCCGTCGTCAGCCGCGCGTCGGTGCATCCTGCCGAGCGAAGCCGGTCCGCCAGCCGTTCGACCAGCGACGGCGGCCCGGCGAGCACCGCCTCGAACCGCGCCTGCGCTGCGGTGTCCTGCGCGGCCGAGAGAACCAGGATTCGGACGCAATTGAATGGGAAGACGCGGCGGCCGCGGCCGATGTCCTGGACTTCGTGCTCCGCGCGGTCGAGTACCGCGTGCACGATCTCGAGCGGCGCTGGTTCGTCGCGGCCCACCAACTCGCCGATCGCCGCATCGACCGTGCGCGCCAGCTTGCGTTCGATTTTTCGCGCCTTACCCGCTATGTCCATGACTCATATACCTCAGCGTGCCAGCCCCAGCGCCGCCGCCGCCGCGATGATCTCGCCGGCCGCCGGCGCGGCGCCCGCGCCTCCGTAGCCCGCATTCTCGAGAATGACCGCAACCGCGACCCGGCGCGCCGACGCCCCGTAGGGCGCAAATCCGATGAACCACGAGTGGGACGGCTTGCCGGTGACTTCCGCCGTCCCGGTCTTGCCCGCGATCGGCACGGGACTCGCGCGCAGGCTGCGCCCGGTGCCCTCCAGCACCACGTCACGCATATCCCGCGCGAGCGAGTGCGCGATTTCCGCGGGCACAAACCGATGCGCCGCGGGCAGCGCCGCGCCCGCATCGACGCGCGTCTCGCGGAGGCTGCCGTCCGACCCGATCGCTGCCGCGATCCGTGCCAGGCGCAGCGGCGACACGAGGACGTCCCCTTGTCCATATCCGACCTGCGGCAGCGTATCGCGAATGCGCGGAATGGCGTTGTTGCGCGCCAGCGCGATCTCCGCAGGCCGCGCGGTCTCCACGAGCGCCTGGGGGCCGAGGTGGACCGCCAGCTGGGCGAAGTAGGCGTTGCACGAGACGACGAGCGCGCGGTGCATGTCGATAGTGCCATGCGGCATCTTGTCCATCTCGTCGTCGCGCACCGGCCGCGCGTATCCCGGCAGTTTCGCGCCGACGCGATCGTCCGGAAGGCGGCGGCACGTAAAGGTCTGCGCGCCGGCCGCACTATCGTGCCGCAGCGCGGCGGCGGCCGTGATCAACTTGAACGTGGACCCAGGCGGATACAGTCCATAGCGGGCGCGATCGAGCAAGGGTTCGAGATCGGCCGTCGCCGCCTGCGCGCTCTGCGGCGAATCGAGATCCGAGGGCCAGGGATAGCTGACGCTGGCGAGCAGATCACCGGTCGCGGGATCGATGACCACCGCGGCCGCGTGACCGCTCGCCGATTTGCGTGCGTAGTCGGCGACGATCGCCGCGACTCTCGCCTGGAGACGAGCATCGATCGTGAGGCGCAGCACACGCTCACGGCCCATCGCCGCTTTGACCGCCGGATGATCTGGTTGGTAGCGATGCCGCAGCAGCGGCACGACGTCGCGGTAATCGCGCCGGACCGCCGATCCTTCGCTGCCGTCAGGCTCGATGACCGCCACGGCCGCGGCATGATCGTCGAAGCCGCGAAGCTTCGCTTCGGCGTCGCGTTCGACAAAGGAGCTGTTCGATGCGCTCCAGTTACGGCGCGTCCTCGCGTCGCCCAACAGGTGGAACGCACGGCCGCCGAGCGGATAGCAGCGATCGCCTGCCTCCCCGGCGGCGCCGGCCTTAGGGCCAGTCTCCGGGCATGTGGACGCCACGGAGATGCCCACTCGCGCGTACGCAGGCGCCGCTTTCTTGATCAAATCGCCGCTGTCGGTGGCAAGTGCCAGGCCGTTCCGATCGACAATCGTTCCGCGCGGGATGCGACGGACGATATCCGCGATCCGCGGATTGTCCTGGTAGCGCCGCATGCCGTCGCCCTGGACGCCGAGATGCGGACGCACGACGAGCGCGTCGGCTTGCGTGACCTGTACACGGGCGGCGACGAACACCAGCACGACCGCCGCGACGCTCATCGCGGCCGACACCCATCGCACCGGCGTCCGGAAGATGCTCAGATCCGCGCCGGCGTTCGCGTCGGAGCGGATCGACGCCAGCAGACCCAGCGCCGCGAAGTTC
>JBKPLP010000183.1:0-19372 GCA_046731735.1 Acidobacteriota bacterium | reverse complement strand
GGGGATCGTGCCTGGAATAATCACGTCCTGCTGTGACCAGCCGGAGTACTTGAACGTGGCGCGCAGCTTCTGCGACGGCTGATAGTCGAGGCGCACAGCCGGCTGGTTCGAACGCAGCTTCTCGGCCGGGCGTACCAGCTCATAGTTGTACTGGCCGGCCGCCACGTTCGGCGTCGGGTACAGCTTCAGGATGTTCACACCAGTCTGGTACAGACGGTCGGCAGGAATGCGCCCAATCACCCCGTTGGATTGGAAGCAGCCGGTGGTGTTCGATGCCGAGCAGGGAGAGGAGCTCAGTGGATCCTTGATAAACGGATAGAGATTTCCGTTGTTGTCGAGCGTCTGCGAGAAATCGCCGCTACGCTCGAGCAAGGTCGGGAAGCGGAAGCGCTGCGTGTCGCCGCCCGCCGTGCGCGGCGCAAATTCGTGCGCGTAGAAGAAGAACAGCTTGTTGTTGCCCCCCTGGCGGCCCACCGGACCACCGATCGTGTAGCCAAGATCCTTCTCATCCAGCTTCGTTTTCGGATCTCCGTTCAGGATGTTCGTCTCGCTGTTGCTGTTCCACTTGTCCTTGCGCATGACGTCGTACGCCGACCCGCGGAAGCGGTTCGTGCCGCTCTTCGTCACCGCGCTGACCTGCACGCCGCTCGACCGGCCGTATTCCGCCTGGTAATTCGAGACCAGCACCTTCACTTCCGCGATCGACTCGACGTTCATCTGCAGCAGCACGGAATTACTGCCGGTGTCCATCGTCGAGACGCCGTCCATCATGATGTTGCTGTTGTTGCCGCCGGTCGACGACCGGTCGCCGACGCGCGACGGGTTGTTGCCGGTGACGCCCGGCGCCAGCGACGCAAGCTGGACGAAGCTGCGATTCGAGATCGGGAGGTTTTCGACGGCGGTCGTCGTGACGGTGAACGAGCGCTCGCCGCTCTGCGTCTGGACCAGAGGCGACTCGGCCTGCACGCTGATCGACTCGGTCAACCCGCCGACCTCGATGGTCAGCGTGCCGATCCCGACCCGGTCGCCCGCGCTGACGCTGATGCCGCCCCGCTTGAGCGTCTTGAACCCCTCCATGGTGACCTGCACGAGGTAGGTGTCCGGAGGCACATTGGCGACGACGAAGTCGCCGTTCGTGTTCGTGACCGCCGTCGGCAGCTGGGTGCCGCGGGTTTCGCTGATGAGCACGACGGTAGCGCCAGGAATGACCCCCCCCTGGGGATCCTTCACGGTGCCGCTGATGGTGCCGGTGGTGAGCTGCGCCGAGGCCGGAACGGCGATGCCGCACGTCACGAGTGCGATCGCACAGAGTTCCAGCAGCCGTCTGACCGTCATAACAGGATCCTCCTTCACCCCAACCGTGGCGATTTCCTTCCGAGGTGTTCGAACCTATTGCGTTCGTAGTACTTTCGGTCTGGGCGGACGGTAGCGCCGACCGGCCACGATGTCAACGATTTCATCGTGCGAAACAGCCGTTTTTTGTCAACTTGCACAACGTTGCGCGCCGATGCGTTGAAGCTCGGTAGGGCCTTCGGACGCGGCCGGCAGCACGCCTGCGCCCGCCGCCGCGCTGATGATGCGATCCGCATCCGCGCGTAAGAGAAACCGATCCTTCACCAGCGATTCCGCGGCGCGGCGAACGACGCACACATAGCCTTCCTGTGTGCCGTAGCGCTCTTCTATCGACGGGCGCGGATCGCCGGACGCGATCCGTTCGGCTCGCGTGCGCGCAAACGGGATGTATCCGCCAGAGAAGCCGCAGATCTGCCCTTTGAAGAAGCCGGACGCCTGCGCGTTCCAGCCGAGATACGACCCGAGCGGCGCCTGGTGCAGGACGGATGCGATCCCGCTGGTTTCATTGCCATCCGCATCGACACGAGGCACGAGCATCGGGATCACGCCCTTGACCTTCGGCGGTTGGCGCGCGATCACGCCCGAGAGGTCGGCGTAGTCGAACCCCGGCCCGAAGTCGTAATCGAGCACGGCGTTGATGTCGACCGCGTGCACACCCGGGATGTTCGGAAACCCCGTGGCCTTTGGTGCGACGAGCATGCGGCCGGCGAGTGTCGGATAGCGGCTCGGCGGCGGCGCGATCCCTTTCGTCACCCAGTCGATGAGCGCGACGGTCAGCGCGCGCTGCGTGTCGCTCATCGGATTTGGATTCTGCGGCAGTGCGCAGGGACCGTTTGCCGGTTGTGTCAGCTGAAATCCTCCACCGCCGCCACCGTGGCTTGTCCCGGGCATGTAATAGCGCCGCACGTTTTCGGGAAGGGGAATATCCGCCTTGGCATCCGTACCGACGAGCCCCGGCGACATCCGAAGACCCCAGAATTCGGTGGCGCCGAACGCCTCGATGACCTTCGGGCACGTGCGGGTCGCGGTGCAGCGTTCGAGCAGGCTCGAAGGTTTGCGATCTCTGGTCGAATCCGTGTAGCGGCCCCACCACAACGCCGGCTCGCTGCCCGGCTCGTACAGCCCCGCCGCGCCACCCGGCGCCGCGAATCGGATGTTCATCGCGAGCTGACGCCCCGCGATGTACGGGAACATTCCGTCCCAGACGATGCGGCCGGCGAGATCCTGATTGAACCCGAGATGGACGAATGTCTTGAGGAAGTTGCCGGATTGTGACGTCCCGAGCGCGACGGCCTGCGTGACGCGGTTCGCGACGGGGTTCGCGGTCCCGGCCTGATCGCCCGTCGCGTGACGGAAGAACGAAACGATGTCGCGCGTCGCGGCGAAACCGATTCCGAGCACGAGCGGGTCCTTCGCGGTGTAGACGAGATCGTAGAGCCGGGCCGGATCGAATCCGGTCTTCAGACAGATGCGCGTCGGATCGGGAGTTCCGGGAAATGGCGTCGTACGACAGTCGGCGAACGCCCACTCGGCTGCCGGAATCGTTCCCGTTCCGCTCATCTGCGCCGTGATCGTTTCAGAAGTGTGAAAGGTCAGCGTAGCCTTCGACGTGTCGAGTGTGGCCGGCGCATAGAATCCCGTGCCAAGCGATCCGACGCGAATCGGCGCGGTGTTGGTTCCCGCGGGCAGATCATAGAAGCGGGCAAGTACTGGTCCCGTGATCGACGTTCCGTCGCGCCAGGCGGCGACGGGCACCTTGATCGTCTGATTGTTCGCCGTCGGGATGACGTCACCCTGCCATCCGCTCACCAGTGAAATATGGCCGTCCGCGCTCGCCGCGGGGGCGCCGTTGCCGCGGTTGACGACCGAGTAGACGAGCACGCCGCTCGATTTCGCGAGATCGACGGGCTTCATCATCGAGAACGACGCAACGTATTCGACTTTGCCGCGCGCATTTCGGGGCGCCAGCTCGATGTCCTGAATGATGCGGTTGTGCGCGTCACGCGGATCGACTTCGCCGTAGATGCGCCCGCGTATCTGCTCGTAGGCCCCGGCTGCGCCGAATGCCTGCCCGTTTGCGACCGGCTCCCGCGAAAGGAATTCGAGCTTCGTGACCTGTGCGTCGGCAGCCGCGGGAATTAGGAGGAGGACGAGGGTGAGTGCGACTGAGACCCGCATGAACATACGGGCATCTTAACCGGTGTGAAAATAGGGCGCCCCGTAACCGCCTCCGCTAAAGCTTCGGCGAGTCCGCCGGAGCCTTGGCGAAGGCGGAAGGGGCGCCCCACGACACGTAGACCGGCCCTTTACGGGCCGGCCCATCGAGGCACCCCTACAGGGGTGCCCTACTAGAACGAGAACCGGATCTGCGCCTGAAGCGTGCGCGGATTCTGGTACGTGTTGGCGACGCCAAACCCGGCGTTCTTCGGCAGCGAGCGGGTCGAGATCGGGTTGCCCGCCGAGTCGAACGCGAGGTTGGCCGGGGTCGGATCGGTCGGGCTGGCGACGCTCAGCGTCGCGTTGCGACCGGTGATACGCGCCTCATTCGACGCGTTGAACATATCCAGCCGCAGCTGCACGGTGCGGTTGCCGCCGAACCGGATGTTGCGCGCGATCGCCATGTCGAACGCGCTCTGGAAGCAGCCACGCAGATAATCGGCGCTCGACTCGAGCCCGAGGCTGCCGCTCAGCGGCGGCGCGAATCCCGCTGCCACGAACTGCTTCAGCGGATCGCTGTTGCAGCCCGAGCCGATGTCGCCGACGATCCGCATTCTGCCGGCATAGTTCGGCGAGCCCGTGATGTTCTGGTTGCCGTTGCCGGTGGCGCCGCCCTGGTAGGACGTGGCAACCGTATAGGCCGCTCCGGTGGACGCCGTCCACACCCCTGACACCTGCCAGTCATTCACGACCGCGCCGAGCACGCGAAGGCTCCCGCTGTCGCTCTTGAAATCGGGCAGGTCCCATACGAAGTTCCCCTTGAAGTTGTGCTTCACGGGGACGAAATTGCCGAACAGCTTATCCGCTTCGGCCTGATCGGCGCGTTCTTCGAACGTGCCGTTCGCGTTGTGCTGCAGGCGCGCGGCGGTGCTCCCCTTCTGCGACAGCAGCCACGCGTCGTTGAACCCGAATGAGACGCCGTTGGCGAAGCGGCGCGTGAAGGACGTCTGCACCGAGTGGCTGGTCAGTCGGCCCCGCGCCATCGCCTGGGTAATCGAGCTGAAGCCGCGGAACGTGCGCATCTGGTCGGCAAGTACCGCCGCCGCGCCTGGCGTCCCGCTCGACAGCGTCGCGTCCTGGTTGGAGGGCTGGAACGCCGCGCCGAAATCGACGGCGTTGATGTCCACGTTTTCGACGATGTTGTAGGCGCGCTCTCCCGTGTATTCGACGTCGAGCGCGATCGCGCCGGGCAGCACGATCTGCAGCCCGCCGTTCCATTGCCAGGTCGACGGCAAGCCGCTGTCGTACTGATAGACCGTCAACGTCGGCGGCGCCTCGGTCGCCAGGCCCCCCAGCGACTGGAGCGTGCTGTAGCGCAGCGTGATGTTACGGATGGTCGGCGGGTTCTGCACCTGCGGATAGATGGAGTTGCCGCTCGGCCGGTCGTAGAACAGGCCGCCGCCGCCACGCGCGACGAGGCGCTGCTCACCCGTGATGTCGTAGGCCATCCCGAATCGCGGCGCCGCGGCAACCTGCGGCCACGTGTAGGTCGTCTTCGCGATGCCGTTGCCGGACAGGAAGAGACCGTTCAGCGTGTTGCCCGAATCCGGCACCAGCGTGCCGATCGCGGCCGCGGTATTCGCGCCGAGGAGCGCGCCCGTACGCGGATCCAGCGCCTGCCGGTTTGCACCCGTGCACGGCGACCCGGCGCAGCCCGCGAGATACAACACGGGCGCCTGGTTCGGATCCCACTTGTTCGGCAGGAAATTGGATGCCTGACCGAGCTTGTCGTACTGCGGCTGCTGATGCACGAGCCGGACGCCGTAGTCGAGCGTCAGCCTCGAGCTCATCTTCCAGTTGTCCTGCACGTACCCTTCGGTGTTGTCGTAGACGAACTGGCCTTCGACGTACTTCGAGAACTGGTTGTAGGACGAGAACACACCGACCGCCGCGTTGGCAAAACCAAAGCTCGTGTCCAGCGGGTTGCTCGTGTCGTTCGCGAACGTAATCGTCCCCTGCCAGCCCTGGCGCTGCTGCGCCTTGAAGCTGTGCGTGTTGTAGAAGCCGCCCTTCAAGGTGTGGCGGCCGCGGATGTGGGTCAGGCTGACCGATACGTCGTTCGTCCGGTTGACGTTCAAGTAGCCGGGGAACGGTACGTTGGTCGGCGCATTGGCGATCCGGTTGCCCCAGGCGAGGTTCGGCACCATCGAGATGCGCGCGCCGTCCCAGATCGCCGGCTTGACACCGTTCAGCGCCTCGTAGGCGAAGTAGCTGGGATTGATGACGCTCGCTTCCGGGAAGATGAACGGCAGGTTCGTCAGACCCGCACCCTGCAGGCTGGCGTTGCTGTTCATCGGCAGGGCGGCGCGGCAGAAGCTCGGGCCGGTATTCGCCTGCGCGAGCGCGCATCCGGTCAGCGAGTTCTGCGCCAGCCCCCACGTGCCTTCGAGGAAGGTCGTGTTGGTGAGCGAGTAGTTCACCGTGCTCGCAATCGCGCGCACGAAGGGGTTGTACTGGCGCGTGTCGTTCCAGCCGGGAATCGTCCCGGGAATCGTGACGTCCTGCTGCGACCATCCCGAGTATTTGAACGTGGCGCGCAGCTTCTGCGTCGGCTGGTAGTCCAACCGGACGGCCGGCTGATTCGCGGTCAGCTTCTCCGCCGCGCGGACCAGCTCGAAGTTGTAGGGCTGCCCCGCGACCGTGGTGTTGGGCATCGGATACATCTTCAGCAGGTTCAGCCCGGTGTCGTAGAGCCGGTTCGCCGGGATCCTCCCGAGCACGCCGCCGTCGCGGAAGCACGCGGCCTGATTCGCAGCGGAACAGGTGCCGTTCAGCAGCGGATCCTTGATGTACGGATAGAGATTGCCGTTGTTGTCGAGCGTCTGCGAGAAGTCGCCGGAACGCTCGAGCGCAGTCGGGAAGCGGAACCGAACCGTGTCGCCGCCCGCGGTGCGCGGCGCAAATTCATGGGCGTAGAAGAAGAACAGCTTGTTGTCGCCGCCTGGCCGGCCCACCGGACCGCCGACGGTGTAGCCGAAATCCTTCTCGTCCACCTTGACCTTCGGGTCGCCGTTGAGGATATTCGTCCGGCTGTTGCTGTTCCAGTCGGAGTTGCGCTGCACGTCGTAGACGGAGCCGCGGAACTGATTGGTTCCGCTCTTCGTCACGGCGCTGACCTGCACGCCGCTCGACCGGCCGTATTCCGCCTGGTAATTCGAGACCAGCACCTTCACTTCGGCGATCGACTCGACGTTCATCTGCAGCAGCACGGAGTTGCTGCCGGTATCCATCGTCGACACGCCGTCCATCATGATGTTGCTGTTGTTGCCGCCGGTCGACGACCGGTCGCCGACGCGCGACGGGTTGTTGCCGGTGACGCCCGGTGCCAGCGACGCGAGCTGCACGAAGCTGCGGTTCGAGATCGGCAGGCTCTGGACTGTGTTGGTCGAGATCGTGAAGGAGCGCTCGCCGCTCTGCGTCTGGACCAGCGGACTGTCCGCCTTGACGCTGACCGACTCGGTGACGCCGCCGACGTCGATCGTCAGCGAACCGATGCCGACGCGGTCGCCGGCGCTGACGCTGACGCCGCTGCGCCGCAGCGTCTTGAAGCCTTCCATCGAGACCTCGAGCAGATAGGTGTCTGGAGGCACGTTGGCGAGAACGAAATCGCCGTCGGCATTCGAAACCGCGGCCGCGATTTGCGTGCCGCGCGTTTCGCTCGTCAGCAGGACGATGGCGCCCGGCAGCACCCCGCCTTGTGTGTCTTTCACCGTGCCCGTAATCGTGCCGGTCGTGAGCTGCGCCGAGGCCGGGGCGGCGAACCCGCACGCGACCAGCACGACCGCGCATATTCCCAGCAGCCGTCTAACCCTCATGACAGAGCCTCCATTACTACGTGTGCCGCCGTGTGCGGCGGCGCGGTACAGATCCCCTCCGGAAGTGGATGCCAAGGCTTGGGTATGCAACCCAGTGGGCCAACCGTCAGGTCGAGGAATGCTTAGGAAAGTCGCGACTGCGCGCGTGCGCGATTACAGATTTGGTGGTCGAAGGGACTGTTCTGGTCAGTGGAAAACGGGCGGTAGGCGCACACCCCCGCGTCAGTTCGTCAGACGTCGGCCTTGAGAATGAGCGCCGGATCGACGCGTGTCGAGCGGCGGGCAGGGCCGTACGAGGCCAGCGCCACCGCAGCGGACACCAGCACGATGCCGGTCGCGAACGCACCAGGATCGACGACCGATACCTTGTCGAGCCGAATCACGCCGCTGAGAAGCTTCATGACGGTGAACGCGAAGAGCAGGCCGATCGCCGCACCGGCCCCGGCCAGGCGCGCCGACTGCCGCATCACCAGCCGCACGACCGCCGGCGCCGCCGCGCCAAGCGCCATGCGAATCGCAATCTCGCGCGCACGCTGCCCTAGCGTGAACGTCAGCACGCCATAAAGGCCCGACACGCTCAGCGCCAGCGCGATGACGCCGAGCGCCGATCCGATCCACGAGGCGATGCGCAGCGGGAACGTCTGGACGATCACCATCTCCGCCAGGGGAATGGTTTCGAACTTCAACGGATCCGCATGCACCTGGAGCAGCGTCGGGCGGAGCGCATCCGCCTGCAGACTCGCCCCCGCACGGGGACGGATGAGCAGCGCGTTGGCGTGCTGGCCTTCGACAGTCGTCGGCAGGTAGACCTGCGCGCGATCGATTCCTTCGTACACGAGACCGGACACGACGTCTTTCGCGACCCCGACAACCGTGACGTACGCGCCCGCGTTCTGATCGAACGCCTGCAGGCGCCGGGTCAGGACGTCCGCAACGCCCGTCTGCGGCTCTTCGATCTTCAGTCGGAATGTCTTCCCCACAGGCTCGTCGTCCGGCCACAGCGCCTGCGCGGCGGCGGCGCTGACGATCACGGCGCCCGACTGCTCGCGCCCCTCCTCGAGGCTGAAGCCGCGCCCATGCACGATGGGAATGCCGAGCATGGAAAAGTATTCACGCGAGACGAACAGGTACGAAACGGGAATCACCCGCGCGCCTTCGCGGACGGGAGCCTTCGGCAGCTGTCCGAACAACGGATTGCGGCTGGTGACCACTACCTGCTCGATTCGTGAATCCGTGGCGAGCGCGGCAGCGGCCTTGGAGATCAGCGATGACTTGCCGCGCATGTTGACCGACAAGACGTTCCCCGGCGTGAATCCCAGATCCGCATTGGCGATGGCGACGCCGTTGCGCACGAGGGTCGCCGCGACGATCAGGAGCGCCAGCGAGATCGCCACCTGACCGCCCACGAGGAGGCTCCGCAAGGCCGCGCTGCGGATCCTCGAGCCGGCCTGGCCGCGAATCGCGTCCAGCAGCGTCAGCCGCGTGGCGTGCAGCGCGGGCAACAGGGCGAACAGCAGCGTCGTGGCAGCGACTGCGCCCAATGCGAAGAGGAAGACCCGGCCATCGAAGTCGAGCGGGGCGATCCGCACGAGCGAAGCGACGGCAGCGGGAAGCGCGTTCACGAACAGGGCAAGCCCGGCGCGGAGCGCAATCGCGGCGATCCCCAGGCCGGCGGCGCCCGCCAGCGCCGCGACGAGAAACCCTTCCGTGAGCAGCTGCCGGATCACGCGTCCACGGCTGGCGCCGAGCGCGAGCCGGATTCCGATTTCGCGATGGCGCGAGTTGGCGCGCGCCAGCATGACATTGGAGGCGTTCGCGCACGCGGCGACCAGCACGAGAGCGAACGCCGCGAAAATGGGGGCCATCAGCACCAGCACGTCGGGAGTCAGCGGGACACGCGTCGCCCGGATCCGCAGCTCCGCCCGAGCCGGGTCGACGCGCCCGACGACCCGGGTCTCGAAAGGTTCGAGGGCGAGAGAGCCCTGCGCCTGCGTGGCGGTCACGCCGGGTCGGAGCCGGACGATGACGCGCAACTCGCGCGCCTGATTGCTGCCGAACAGGTTCTGTCCCGTGAGCGGTCCATACATCGTCACCGGGATCCAGAGATCCTGCGGGTAGTCGTCGAGACCCTGGAACTCCGCCCGGGCGACACCGACGATCACCAGGCGGTGATCGTTCAGGACGATCTCGCGCCCGATAACGCCGGGATCGCGCTCGTAGAGGCGCGTCCATGTCTGATGACTGAGAACTGCCACGGGCGCACTTCCCGGCGCCGCGGCATCGTAGTCTGCGAGTCCGCGCCCGAGCAGGACCGGCACGCCGAGTGCCTCGAAATAGTTGCCGGACACGAACGCCGCGGCGGCGGTCGTCCCGTTCGACGAGAGATAGCGCGAATCCTCGACGACAGCCGACTCGAACAGGTCGGTGCGCGCCGCGATGTCCTGGTAGTCGCGCCAGCGGAACGTGTGGCCGGCGGCCTCCTGGGCTCGCCAATACACTTCGTGGACGCCGTTCGGATCGCGGATGGCGAAGGGCCGCAGCACGTAGGCATTGAATACGGTGAAAACAATCGTGACGAGGGCGAGGCCGACCGCGAGCGTGACGACCGTCGTAGCCACGAACGCGCGGCTGCGCCAGAGACCGCGCCACGCATAGGCGATGTCCCGTCCGAACTGTTCCACCACGGTCTCCCAGCCGGCGTCGCGCACGTGATCCTTGACCGCGGCCGCACTGCCCAACTGGAGCCGCGCCGTCCGTTCAGCATCCTCGCGCCCAAGGCCTTCTTTCAGTTTGTCTTCCCTCGCCGCGTCCAGGAACTGCTGCAGCTCGTCGTCGAGGTCCCGTTCCACGCGCGCGCGCCTGAAGAGGGCAGCGACACCGCCGACGAGCCGTCGCACGCCCCGCATCAGATCTCACCCGCCGAGGCGCGTAGAATCCGCGCGATCGCAGCGGTCTGGACCTCCCAATCGCGCGTCTCGCGTTTGAGCGTCGCGCGCCCCGCCGGCGTGAGCGTGTAGTACTTGGCGCGCCGGTTGTTTTCCGTCGCGCTCCAGTCCCCTTTGATCAGGCCGTCGCGCTCCAGCCGCCGCAGCGCCGGGAACAGCGAGCCACCATTCACCTGGAAGACGCCCCTGCTGATCTGCTCGAGGCGGACGCCGATGCCGTAGCCGTGCATCGGCTCGAGCGCCAGCGTTTTCAGAATCAGCATGTGCAGGGTGCCCTGGACGAGGTCGGTCGGCGTCGGTTCGTTCGGCATCGGCCATTCCTATAGGCAAACTAGACGAGTCTTCGATCATAGATGTTTCATCTAGTTTGTCAAGAGGAGAAGGCTTACTTCCTTTTCTTGAACAACCCGTCGAGCAGCCCCCGCGTCTTCCGCCTCAACTCGTTTTCGAAGGCGCGCCTGGCCGCGGCGCCGACGTCGAGCGCGACACTCGGCTGGCCGAGCGTCCCGGACACGCGCGCGGGAACGACGACGCGTCCATTCTCCTGGGCGTACCGGCGCAGATCGGTGCCCGCTTGCGACGTGAGCTCGGCGGAGAGCGTGACGTCCGCCACTGCGTCGACCGCGCCGCCCGGCACCCCGAGCGTCGCACGTCCGGCCAGGTCGAAGTCGCGCGAGTGCATCGCGAGGTTGTCGGAACGGAGCAATCCGTTCTGAAGGGTGAAGTCTCCACCCAGTTTGGTGAACGCCGACCCTGAGCCTGCGGGCGGAGCGCCATTCGGCTTGCCGAACGCCAGCACGATCGCCCGCACCATGTCGAGGTGCGGAATCACTCCGTCGGTTACGGTGGCGGTCGCAGTGCCCCGGGCGGTACGCATCATCGAATCGGCGCCGGTCGCGTCCGCGCTCAAGGCGATAGTGCCGGCAAGCCGTCCCGTGATGCTGCCGGGTGCGCCCGCGCTCGCGGCCAGCTGGCTGACGTCGATCCCGGCGATCTTTCCGCGCACCTGGATCCGGGGCGTGGCGCGCGAGGAATCGAGAGCGAGGGATCCACTGAAAGTGCCGCCGAAGATGCCGAGCCCGAGGCTCGGCATGGTGACGTGCGCGGGTATCGCTTCGAGCGTTGCCGCAAGATTGGAGAATTCGTACCCGGCGAAGCGGCCTCGAGCCGCCTGGATATCCAGTGCCACACGCATTGGAGCCGCGGATTGCGACCGGGACTCGCCGCGCGCCGCCGCAGACGTAGTCGTTGCGCCCGAAGCAATCGTGAGCAGTTCGTCGACGTCGAGCGGATCGGCTGTGACGGTGAATTTTCCCTGCAACCCGCTCACGCTGGTCAGCGCGCCCGTGGCAGCGAGCCGCGTTCGTTCAGATCGTGCGGACAGCCGCGAGACGTCGAGACGGTCACCCTCGAGCGCCGACTCCAGATCGACCTGGAGCGATGTCTCGCCCACGACGATCGCGACACCGCGGAGCGAAATCACACGAACGGAGGCGACGGTAAAGCCGGTGCCCGGCTCACTGGATGCGCTTTGCGTCGACGAGGGCGCAAGCGCGAGCACCGCCGGCAGCGGGAGGCGTCCGCCGGACAAGACCACTTCAGCGTCTTCGACGCGGCGGCTGAGCAAGCCTCGAAGCCCGGTCGCGATCGCGATCCGGTTGATGTTGATCTGAGCTGCCGGACCGATCGTCACATCGCCGAGCTCGAGCGCCACGCGCGGGAAGATCGCGGCGCGCGCGGAGCCAATTCTGACCGGCTGCCCCAATCGTGACGACAGCTGCTGTTCGAGCGTAGTCCGGACGCTGTCAGGCGAGAGGACGCTGCGTGCGAACAGGAATAGACCCGCGGCGCCGATCAGCAGCAGCACGAGCGCGACCAGCAGGAGTTTTCGGATCATGCGTGAATATAGTCGCATGACGGAACGAGCGATCGAATGGGTCAACGCCCTCTATCGAGAGCCCTACGTCATCTCGTCGACCCGTGCTCAGACCGGCCGTGGTGGAAAAAGCTGCAGGCGCCTTCTATTTCGATCTCAGGAGGAGCCGTGAGCCGGGCGTTCGAGCGCACGCTCTGAAAAATGCCGAATTGCAAAGGCTCGGCCCGAACCAGACTTCAAGTACCGTTCGAACCGGACGGCTAAACGTTCGGCGTCAAATGCTATGGATACAGCCAGACTCCAACGGCGATCTCGCGCTGTATGGATATTCTGTCCGGCGTTATGCCAGACACGCCTCTGTGCGACATCAGCGGTGAGGCCAACATAGTAACTATCGACAGCGCGCTGGCTGCGAAGGATATAGACAATCCGTTTCGGCTGCGACATGTAGCCAGTGCTTCGCACGTTGCGGGCCAGTCGGAGGTCTTCAGATTTGCGCGAGAAACCGTGTAATTAGATCGATTGCGTGGCAGATTCTGCTACCGGATACCGGGAATTGTGGTGCAGAACTTGTCCGCCTACGCGGCTACGCCGCTTCGGCGAGACAGCCTTCGCCGACATGCCTGCCTAGCCGAAGCTCACCGACTGACGTGCCAATGGAGCGCTGGTCTAGCCGAAGGTCGATCCGTCGGTAGTCCGCCTGCGCACGCGTCGCGTGCTTCGGCGAGACAGACTTCGCCTGATGATTGCTCGCAGAAAAAACTGGCCAGCCCGTAGGGCTGGCCTAGACGAAGCTCGCCGTAGGCGAGCGAAGTCTGGCGGAGAGGGAGGGATTCGAACCCCCGTGCCGGTTACCCGGCAAGACGCTTTCGAGGCGCCCCCGTTACGACCACTTCGGTACCTCTCCGTTTATTACTACGCTCGGTGGGGCCCCTTTGACATTCCCCACCTCGCTGCGCGCTCGCGGTCGCGACTTCGTCGCGACTGCCCTCCGGCGCTCGCTGGCGGCCGCAGGCGCTGCTGATTCAGCAACCAGGCTCTTTCAGCCTGAACGCAGCACCGACGACATTCAGCGGTTGCTCGTTCGCTTCGCTCGCTCGCCAGCCCTCGCTCTTCGCTCGGGCCGGTGTTCAGCGGCATCGTGCCGCTCAAGCGGAATCTTTGCCGACGTCGCTGCGGCGCCCTTGAAAGAACCGTTGCATCACCGCGCGACATTCGTCTTCGAGCACTCCGCCGGTCGCCGTCATCCGGTGATTGAGCGACGGATGCTCGTGCGCGCGCATGGCCGACTCGATCGCCCCGGCTTTCGGCTCTGGCGTCCCGTACACCAGCCGGGCGATGCGCGCGTGAACCATCGCGCCGACGCACATCTGGCACGGCTCGATCGTGACATAGAGCGTCGCGCCGGTGAGCCGATAATTCGCGATGCGCGTGGCGGCCTGACGCATCGCCACGATCTCCGCGTGGGCCGTCGGGTCGTGTGTAGCGATCGGCTGGTTGAAGCCCGTGCCGATGATCTCGCTATCGAGCACCACCACCGCTCCGACCGGAACTTCGCCCCGCCGCTCGGCCTCGAATGCCTGGTCGAGCGCGGCGCGCATGAACCGCGCGTCGGTGTCCCCCGTCACGCTGCTCGCCAAAGAGGACAACACTCGATTTTACCACGGCGGAACAACCGGCCAAACCAGTGGCCTGGCCTTTACCACGGCCATTGCCTCGGGCACCCTTGATTCGCGTCTGCGGGGGAAGACTATACTGGAAACATCAGCGCCTCACGGAGGGTGGGATGCAGCCCACGATGCATCGCGTTCGTCTTCTCCTCCTCATCCTTGCCGCGCTGCTTGCCGGAGCAGGGCCGGCAATGGCGCAGATGAATAACCGGGATGCGCGAGTAACCGCGTCTCTGAGCGCTGCGTTCGGCGACGGCGGACCAGCTCCAGTCGTCACGCTCGGCGCGTCGTATCCAATCCTTAGAGGCGTGCGGATCGAAGCGGAGGGCACCTACGTCCGCAACCTCGATTTCGGGCAGTATCAGTCCTGCCCGCCGCAAGCTATCTGCGCGGCTGTCGTGAGCTTCCCGTTTACCGTGACCGGCGACGCCGCATCGCTCGGCGGCAACATCGTCGCCGAAGTGCCCTGGCGCACTCGCCGGATTCGTCCCTACATCGTCGGCGGCGCTGGCATCGCGCACGTGCGGCGGCAGCGCCTCGAGACGCGCTTCGACAGAACGACGACCTTGACGACGCTCTCGTCAACCGCACCGCTGCTCACGGGCGGAGGCGGCGTGGAGTTTCTGCTGGGCGATCGTGTCGTGCTCGGCGCCGACGCTAGATATCAGCGGATGTACGAGAAGGATCAGTTCCACCGCATCGACATTCCGCCGAATGTGGATTTCGTGCGGGTGGGATCCAGCATCGGTTACAAGTTCTGAATCCCTAATCCCTAATCAGCAATCCCTGATCCTTGAATCCCTAATCTTGAATCCCTGATCCTGATCCGCCAATCCGCGACTCCCAAGATCCAATGATTCGTCGGATTAGGGATTCCCAGATTAGGGATTAGGGATTCGCCCGCCGCAGCCGCACCGTCCTATGTGGAATAGAAGGCATGTTCGCCGAGTAGAAGGCTTTCGGAGGGTTCAATGCGAAGAGTTCGAAAGTCTTGGGTGTCAATCATCGGTGGTGCGGCAGTCGTTCTCGGAATGGTAGCCACGCTCGGCGCGTCAAAGGCATCGGCAAAGCCCGAATACACGTGGAGTCTCGCGGCTCTTGGACAGGGCGGCTGGATTGGTGGACCGCTCTTCGAAGACGGCACGGTAGGCGGTGGCGGCGCCATCTCTCTGAACAACGGGGACATCCTTGCCGACCTCGACCCGACAGGTTGGACCGAGGACGACGATGAGAATATCAGCGTGTGCTTCGACGTCAACATTCGCAAGGGATCGCCGGACGCGCTCCCCACGTCGCTGTGCTCGCCGCCGACGCAACCGACCGGCACGCCGGTGCATCTCGATTTCCTCGGCATCGACCACCAGTTCAGAATTACCAAGATCCGCTGACGCGGCACTCTGCACTTCTTCTTCTTGTCCGAGGGGCTTCGCCCCTCGGACTCCCCTACACGCTCTCTCGCTCGCCGCTTCGCCGGCTCGCTCCGTTCGCGTGGCTCACTTCGCTTCGCTCGTTCGCACCTCGTGTCGTGTCCCTGGGATCACCGTACCAACGCATCCGTCGACATCTGCCTTCGCGCAAAGCGCACGGCGAGACCTCGCCGAGGCCGCTTTGCGCGACGGCCGGAGATCAGTGATTCGCGGTTCGGCGATTCGCCGATCGCGGATTCGCGGATTCGATGATTAGGGATCCCCGGATTAGGGAGTAGGGATTCGGTCTACGCTTCCCAGCGGAGCGCAACCGATGGATCGAGCCGGGCGGCACGCCGCGCGGGTACGTAGCTCGCCAGGAGCGCCGTCGTCGCCAGCGCGATGGCGACGGCCACAAAAGTCAGCGGATCGACCGCGCTGACTCCGAAAAGCAGCGCAGCCATCACACGCGTCACGAGCGCCGCGGCCACCAGTCCGGCGCCAATACCGGCGGCCACGATGAGGCCGCCCTGGCGCAGGAACAAGCGGCTGACGTCGCTCGCCGCGGCGCCGAGCGCCATCCGGATGCCGATCTCGCGGGTACGTTGTGTCGCCACATATGAGATGACGCCATAGATCCCGACCACCCCGAGCAGCAGCGCGACGGTGCCCGCGATGCCGAGCATCACCAGCGCGAACGACGTCTGCGCCATCGACGACGAGCGAATCTGATCGAGCGTGCGCACGCTCGCGACCGGAAGGTTCGGGTTCACCGACCACACCGCCTGCTGCACCTCCTTGATCAACGTCCCCGATTGCGGCCGGCCGCTGCGGATCGCATACGCAAGCGTCCGCTGGACACGCAGGTCGTCGATCCAGTAATTCGCGATGAGCGCGGGCCAATAGATGGTCGTCGGCGCAGGCTTCGCGGCGCCGTTGTCGCGTTCGTTGCCGACGACACCGACTATCGTGCGCCACGGGTTGTTCGGGCTGTTCCGCACGCGGCGTCCAATCGCCGCGGCGGGCTCCTTCCAGAACTCCCGCGCCAGGCTCTCGCTGATCACCACCACCGGACGGCGTTCGTAACTGTCGGCCCAGGTCAACGCGCGGCCGGCGATCACCGGATTCCCCATCGTCTCGAAGTAGTTCGCGCCGACGTATTTGTAGCGGCGAACCGGCGGGATGCGTCCTGCCGGGCCGGGGAAATCCTCGGCGAAGACCGGGTCACCGCTCATGCTGCCGTCCATCGTGATGCCGGACGACAGCCCGACGGCCGTAACACCCGGGATCTGTTCGATACGCTTCTGAATCTGTTCGTGCATCCGTACGGTGGCTTCTTTATCGGGTACAAGCGATTGGGGAATCGACACCCGCATCGTCAACACCTGCTGCGGATGCGTGAATCCCGGATTGACGTGGCCAAGCGCGATGAAGGTGCGGATCATGAGGCCGGAGGCGACGAGCAGGACGACCGCGAGCGCGATCTCGACCGTCGCGAGCACGTTGCGTGCCCGATGCCGCGAACGGCCCGCGCTCGACGAACGTCCGCCTTCCTTCAATGCGCCGGCCACCTGCGGGGTCGTCAGTTTCATGACCGGGATGACGCTGAAGAGCAGCGCGGCGGCGACGGAGATCGCGAGCGTGAACAGCAGCACGATGGGATCGATTCCGATCTCCTCGAGCCGCGGGAGCCCGCTCGGCGCCATCGCGACCAGCCCGCGGATGGCCGCGTCGGCAAGAAGGAGTCCGGCGACGCCGCCGCAGAGTGCGAGGCCCAATGTCTCCGAGAACAGCTCCCACGCGACCTGCGCGCGCGTGGCGCCGAGCGCGCTGTGCACGGCGAGCTCCTGCTGGCGCGCTTCCGCGCGCACCAGGAACAGGTTCGCGACGTTGGCGCACGCGATCAGCAGCACGATTGCCGTCGTTCCCATGAGCACCCACAGCACGCGTGCCACGTCGCCGACGACGGTCGCCGCCAGCGGGCGGATGTTCGGCGCCATCTTCGTTTCCTCGAACATCTGTTTCGAGAACCCGGGGACCATCGGGAATCGCTCGATCACGAGCGGAATCATGCGCGCGATGTCCGCATTCGCCTGCTCGATCGTGACGCCCGGCTTCAGGCGCGCGATGCCCTCATAGGAGAAATCTCCGACAAAGACCTTCGCGCGATCGATGCGCATTGGAAGGACGAGTTGCGGGTGCTCGTTGAGGAAGACGAAGGATCGCGGCAGCACGCCAATGATCTCGTGCGGAACGCCGTCGACGGTCAGTCCACGTCCGATCACGGTCGGATCGGCGCCGAATTTCCTCTGCCAATATGGATACGTGAGTAGGACGCGCTCGGGCGCCCGCGGCGAATCGTCGTCGGGCGTGAAGAGGCGACCGGCGACCGTTTCGATGCCGAGGGCGGGAAGCGTGCCGTCGGTCACTTCGAGCGCCTCGACGCGCTCGGGGTCGCCGACGCCGGTCACCGAAACCGCCGGCGTGGACCACATGCCGAACTGGTCGAACGTTCGTCCCTCCTCGCGATACGTCAGATACGTCGCCGGCGACTGTTCGAGGTTACGGATTCCCACCCCCGGAGCGACGTGCTCAACGCTGACGAGGCGGTCGGCGTTCTTGAAGGGCAGCGGCTTCAGCAGCACGCCGCGAACGACGGTGAAGATTGCCGTATTCGCGCCTATGCCGAGTGCGAGCGTCAGGACCGCGATGAATGTGAAACCGGGCGCCCGAAGCAGCCGGCGTGAGATCAGCTTGATGCGGCGTGAAAGAATGGTCACAGGCGGGTTAGACGGCGGAAACGCCCAACGGTTCACCTTGACCGGCGTGATCCGACCCGGTCAGCCTCGAGGAAGACGAAGTAAGGAGGAAGCATGAGGAACGTCCAGCTGGCGAGTATCGTCGCCGTGGTTACGCTGACCGGCGGCATCGCGTCGGCGCAGTTTAGCGCCCAGGCCGGGCCAGCCTTGACTGGGGGCCCGGAAGACATCAGCGCGTCCGTGATCGCCAATAACGAGCTCGGCAGCGGCCTGGGTACGGTCCAGATTCACATCACGCGCTGGTCGACCGATGCCGACCGGAAACGCCTCCTCACGGTTCTGCGCGAGTCCGGATCAGACGCATTGCTGAGAGAACTGCAGAAGATGCCGAGAGTCGGTACGATTCGAACACCGAATTCTATCGGCTACGATCTGCATTACGCGTTGCAGACCAGGGTAGGCGACGGCCGGCGCATCGTAATCTCGACGGACCGCCCGATCGATCACTGGGAGGCGGCCGATCACAATCGCAGCCTCGAATACCCCTTCACGATCATCCAGATGCAGCTGGACCAGAATGGCAAAGGGACGGGCACGATGTCGTACGCCACAAAAGTCCAGGCGAACGACGACGTGATCCTGATTGAGGACTACGCGTCGACACCGTTCAGGCTGACGAACATCGAGGCAAAGAAGAGCGGGAAATAAGTCGAGCTGTGCGGCAGTTGATGCGCCCGGACACGGCCAGGGGCCGCCGACGCCCGTCTTAATTGAAGTGGGGAATGGCAACGCGGTTGCGCATTCCCCCGGCGAACGCGCTGGACCCACCAGCGATCCATCACAACTGAACCGGGAAGGTGACACGTGATTGCCAGGCTCACGCGCACTTATACAGCTGCGCTTTTAGTAATCTCCCTCAGCGCCCCGGCGTGGGCTGGAGCGCACCCCGGCGACGGCCGCGTGGCGGCTGCTGCCGCGACGATCGGCATCGACAATTTCGGCCAGGTGAATGCGAACTATTACCGCGGTGCCCAACCGAAGGGGCGCGATTACGCCGACCTCGCGGCACTCGGCGTCAAGACGATCATCGACCTGACACAAGACGGGGAGTCCGCCGAACCGGCGCTCGTGCAGGCCGCAGGAATGAGGTTCTTCCGCATTCCGATGACGACACACGAGACGCCGGCGGCGGAGAAACTCGCGGAATTCCTGCGCATCGTCAACGACCCGGTCAATCAGCCGGTCTACGTGCACTGCCAGGGTGGGCGGCACCGGACCGGCGTCATGACGGCGGTCTACCGGATGACCGCCGACGGGTGGACACCCGATCA
>JBKPLP010000182.1:0-8419 GCA_046731735.1 Acidobacteriota bacterium | reverse complement strand
CACGACATCAAGTTCGGCATGCAATACGAATACTCGGCAGCGTTCAATACCAACCAGGGCAACCTGAACGGCACCTTCTCGTTCAGCAAGTTCAACCAACCGTTCAACTCCGCCAACCCGTTCTCATACCCCGACCGGTTGACGATTCGGGTCGGAGGACCGAGCACGTTTTACGAGAAGGCGCATTACATTTCCGGTTTCGCGCAAGACAAATGGCGCTTCAACCGCAACCTGACGATCAGTCTCGGTGCCCGGTACGACGTCGAGGTGATTCCCATTCCGGAGACCGACGATCCGCTCGTCGAGAAGTATCCCAAGGACACGAACAACATCGCTCCGCGGTTCGGCGTGACCTACGATCTCGACGGCGGGAAGAGCGTGATTCGCGCGGGCGCGGGCCGCTTCTTCGACAAGACGCACTTCGAGGTAATCGGCGGTCTGTACACCGGCACGCCGTTTACGAGTTCGTTCGTGACCAATTTCCCGATCAGCGGCCCCGATCCTGGTCCGGCCACCGGGCAGCTTCCGACGAATCCGTTGCTCGTGAACGGTCCGACGCTCAATCGCGCGCTGGTCGAGGCCCAGTTTCCGACGGGAGCACGGCTCCGGAACACCGGCGCCACCTGGGACAATCCGGACCGGCGGACGCCCTATACCGACGAACTCACGGTTGGGTTCGAGCGTCAGTTGTTCCCTGACGTAGCAGTCAGCGCGGACTACGTCCACTCGCAGGGGCGCGACATGCTCATGCTGCTCCAGCTGAACCCGCAGCTGCGGTCATCGACGACCGTGCCCGGATCGACGCTGCAGCGCCTCGGCAGCACGACGCTGACGCAAGCGACCGCGGAGCTGCAGGCGATCTATCCGGGCTTCGTGCCGTTCAGCGCGGCTGTCACCCAGTTCGTCAACGTCGGCCGGCTGGATTACAACGCGCTGATGCTGCAGTTGAAAAAGCGCTTCAGCCACAACTACAGCAGTCAGGTGTCCTACACCTACGGCAGCTCGCACGGCAACACGTCGGGCAACGGCGCACCGGCGAGCAACTACCAGGTCCGCGACGATATGCACCTGGAGTTGAACGAGGGACCGACGGACTTCGACATCCGCCATAACTTCACGCTGAGCGGCACCCTGCTCGTGCCTAAGACCCACGGGCTGAACGTCAGCTGGGTCGCGCGCGCGCTGAGCGGCGGTCCATTCACGCTGATCAACGGCAACGTCGATCCTGACCTCAACGGCGTCCAGGCCGAGCCGCTGCCCGCGGGCGATTACTCGGGCTCGGGCACGAACTCCTACACGCTGAAAAACTACGAGGCCACGCGCAACGGCGCACGCGGTCCCGGGTTTTTCTCTCTCGATACGGGTCTCGGCTACGCCATCCACCTGGCGGGACGCCGACAGTTGCAATTGCGGGCCGACATCTTCAACGTGACGAACCGCACGAATTTCGGCAACCCGGGGCGCGACCAAGCGTCGGCCACGTCATTCCTGATCCTGACCGGCTACAGCTCGAGCTACACGCCGCGCAAGGCGCAGGTGGGGGCGAGGATCGAGTTCTAACGCGCGAGGGAGATAACGGAGGGGACGGAGCAAACGGGAGAAAGCTAACCACAGAGCAACGGGCAAACGGAGGATCTTTTTTAGGGAGATCTCCCTGAAAAGAGGTCTCCGTTCACTCCGTTTCTCCGTGGTTAGTGTTTCTCTGTTGCCTCCGTCATCTCCGTGTCCTCCCCGCATCTGGTACACTCGATCAGATGCGGGCCTCGCTTCGGCGTCTTCTTCCATACGCTCTCCGATACCGCCGCCAGTTCCTGCTCGGCCTCATCTGCGTCGTCCTCTCCTCGACATTCCAGCTGCTGTCGCCGTGGGTGCTGAAGTTCGCGATCGACGATCTGACGCGTGCGGTGACCCGCCAGAAGCTCATCGCTTACGCGCTGGCGCTCCTCGGCGTCGCGTGCATGCGCGCGATCTTCCTCTTCTTGATGCGCCGCATCATCATCGGCGCCTCGCGCGAGATCGAATACGACCTCCGGAACGACTTCTTCGCCCACCTGCAGCAGATGCCGCTGGAGTATTACCAGGCGCGCCGCACCGGCGATCTGATGTCGCGTGCGACCAACGATCTGAATGCAGTGCGCATGATGATCGGCCCGGCCGTGATGTACTCCGCGAGCACGATTCTCGTTTTCGCGGTCGCCATCGTGCTGATGGCGTCAATCGATCGACGGCTGACGCTGATCGCGTTGATCCCGTTGCCGATGGTCTCGGTCAGCGTCAAGTACTTCGGCAGCGCCATCCACAAACGCTTCGAGACCATCCAGGCGCAGCTCGCGGACCTGAGCGCCGTCGTCCAGGAAACGCTCGCGGGCGTGCGGGTGGTGCGCGCCTACAACCAGGAACGACACGAGATCGAGCGCTTCAGCGCGGCGAACCGCGAGTACGTGCGCCGCAACAAGGGGCTGATCCGCCTCCAGGGCATGTTCTTCCCGAGCATGACGCTCTTTCTCGGGTTGGGTTCGCTCCTGGTGTTGTGGGTGGGAAGCCGCGACGTCATCAATGGCCACATCACCCTCGGCGAGTTCGTCGCGTTCAATTCGTACCTCGTGATGCTCAGCTGGCCGATGATCGCGTTCGGCTGGGTCACCAACATGCTGCAGCGCGGCATGGCGTCGTGGAAGCGCATGCTCGAGGTGCTCGACGCCTCGTCTGGTATCAGCGATGCCGCGGTCAGCGAAGCGGGGCGACACGTGACGCTTGCCGGGGCGATCGAGATCCGTGATCTGACGTTCGCCTACCCGGGGACGGGGCGGCCGGTCCTCGAGCACGTGTCGCTGCGCATCGAGCCCGGACAGACGGTGGCATTCGTCGGCGCGACCGGCTCCGGCAAGTCGTCGCTGATTTCGCTTCTGCCGCGCCTGCACCAGCCCCCCGCCGGGACGGTCTTCATCGACGGCGTCGACGTCAACGAGATCCCGCTCTCGCGGCTGCGCGGCTCGATCGGCTTCGTGCCGCAGGAACCGTTTCTCTTCTCCGACACCATCGCCGAGAACATCGCGTTCGGCGTGCAGGCCGGCGACGTGCAGGGCGACGTGATCGCGCGCCGGGTGCGCGGCGCCGCCGCGATCGCACGGCTCGACAAGGACGTCGAGTCCTTCCCCAAGGGGTACGATACGACGGTCGGAGAGCGCGGCATCACCCTGTCAGGCGGGCAGAAGCAGCGGACCGCGCTCGCGCGTGCCGTGATGGTCGATCCGCGCATCCTGATTCTGGACGACGCGCTGTCGGCGGTGGATACCTACACCGAAGAAGAGATTCTCGGGCGATTGCGCGACGTCATGCGCCAGCGCACGTCGATCATCGTCGCCCATCGCGTCTCGACCGTTCGTGACGCCGATCAAATTTTCGTCCTGGAGCGCGGGCACGTTGTCGAACGCGGCACACACGACCAGCTCGTCGGTCGCGATGGTCTGTACGCGGCGCTCTACCGAAAACAACTGCTGGAGGAGGAGCTGGCGGCGAGCTGAACCGTTAGCAGAATCGCCGGAATTGTCAGAATTGCCAGAATTGCCATAAATCAATTCCGGCGATTTTGGCAATTCTGCCAATTTTGGCAATTCACCATGTCCCACCACGACGAAGAAGTCCTCGGCAAGGCGTACGACGCGACGCTGATGCGGCGGCTGCTGATCTACTTGCGGCCGTACAAAATCTACGTCGCGTGCGCCTTGGCCGCGATCATCTCGGCCAGCGTGCTGCAGCTCGCGCAGCCCTACCTGATGAAGCTCGCCATCGACCGCTACATCCGCGCCGGCGATCTGGCGGGCGTCGATCGGATCGCGGTCGCCTTCTTCTTCATCCTGATCGGATCGTTTTCGCTCGAATACGTGCAGACCTGGCTGCTGCAGATGACCGGGCAGCGGATCATGTACGACATCCGGTTGCAGCTCTACCGCCACCTGCAGGCCATCGATCTGCAGTTCTACGATCGCAACCCGGTCGGCCGCCTCATGACGCGCGTGACGACCGACGTGGACGTCATCAACGACATGTTCACCTCGGGCGTGGTGTCGGTCTTCGGGGACATCTTCACGCTCGCCGGCATCATGATCGTCCTGGCGACCATGGACTGGCGTCTCGCGATCGTGGCCTTCGCGGTCCTGCCGCTGATCGCGCTGGTGACGCAGTGGTTCCGGCGGAACGTGCGCGAATCCTACCGGACCGTGCGCGCCTGGGTGGCGCGCATCAACGCGTTCCTGCAGGAACACATCACCGGCATGTCGACCGTCCAGCTGTTCCGGCGGGAGCCGCGGACGTTCGAGAAGTTCGACGACATCAACCGCAAGCACCGCGACGCGAACATCGACTCGATCTTCTTCTATGCGGTGTTCTATCCCGCAATCGAAGTCATCGGCGCGCTGGCGGCGGCGCTGATCATCTGGTTTGGTGGGCGCTGGGTACTGCAGGGGACACTGACGCTCGGGTCGCTGGTCGCGTTCCTGCTGTACTCGGGACGCTTCTTCCGCCCGATCAGCGACATGTCGGAGAAGTTCAACATCCTGCAGGCGGCGATGGCGTCATCGGAGCGTATCTTCAAGCTGCTGGATACGCCGGTGAAGATCGTATCGGGATCCGGGATGCGGGATCCGGGATCCGAAAAGCCGGGGAAATCAGCACGATCCGGATCCCGCATCCCGGATTCCGCATCCCGGGAAGGCCACATCCTCTTCGACCACGTCTCCTTCGCCTACGTGCCCGGCGAGTACGTCCTGAAAGACGTCTCCTTCGAGGTCCACCCTGGCGAACGGGTCGGGATCGTCGGCGCGACGGGCGCAGGGAAGTCGACGCTCATCAATCTGCTGCTCCGCTTCTACGATGTGACCGAGGGGCGCATCCTCGTCGACGGCGTGGACGTGCGCGACATGGACCTCGCCGGGCTGCGGCGCTTGTTCAGCCTCGTGCTGCAGGACGTCCATCTGTTCTCGGGAACCATCGCCGCCAACATCCGGCTGGGGGAGAGCTCGATTGATGACGAGGGGGTCAGACGCGCGGCGCAGGCGGTGCACGCCGACACGTTCATCACGGCGCTGCCGGATGGATACGCGAGCCCGGTTGCCGAACGTGGCGCCACGTTGTCCGTGGGCCAGAAGCAGCTCCTGTCGTTCGCCCGCGCGTTGGCGTTCAATCCGCGGGTGCTGGTCCTCGACGAGGCCACCTCGAGCGTCGACACCGAGACCGAGCTGCTGATCCGTGACGCGCTGGAAGTCCTGATGGCGGGCCGCACGACCATCGCGATCGCGCATCGGCTATCGACGATCCAGGATATGGACAAGATCCTGGTGCTGCACAAGGGACAGGTGCGGGAATCGGGGACGCACCAGGACCTGCTGGCCGAGCGCGGGATCTATTACAAGCTGTACCAGCTTCAGTACCGGGATCAGGAGCGGGAGCGGTCGGCGTAGCATTCGCGGTTCGCGGTTCGCGGTTCGCGGTTCGCCGATTCAAGGATTCGCGGATTCAAGGATTCGCCGATTAGGGATTCCCGGATTAGGGATCCCCGGATTAGGGATGAGGGATTCGCCCTTAGCTGCCCGGCTCCTTGGATACCGTCCTCAGTGCCGGGACACGCTCCGTAGGCGCGACCGCCGGGGTCGCGTCGGGCACGGCTCGAGGTGCCGGATCCGGCGGCTGCGCCGCCTCGCGCTGTCGGAACAGCCGATCGACCAGCCGCGGCGTGCTCGCGCGCGGATTCCAGCCCAGCCTGAGCACCGTGATGCCGGCGTTCCGCCGCCCGAACTCATACCTCGCCTCGTCGCAGTTCCACATGTAGATGTCGATGTGGCGCCCCTGCACGGCGGGCCCCGTGTCCATCACGGTGTAAATGCCGTTGTAGCGCTCCCCGAGGCGGTCGACCTGAATCACCGAACCGACGGGCAGCAGGTCGGGATCGGCGGCGGCGATGCCGTTCCGGACGTTCACGCCCGACGCCGTCGTCGTTCCCCGGCAATAGGCGGTCGCCGTGAACCGGAGTTTGGCGCCTGGCGACGGGGGTGCCGTGGCCTCGCGGAGCTCCGCCTGCCGCGCGGCGTACCGCGAATCCAGAATGGTGACCTCGTACAGGAAGGCGAACGCGACGGCCGCGGTTCCTGTTGCGATGACCTTGCGCCCGAGTGAACGCGAGAGCAACATGTGTGTCTGCGGAGCAATGAGCTGACGGCCGCCGAGACACTACTATAGGCCCGGCCGGGGGGCCCGGTCAAAGCTGGTACCGAGGGGGTGTATTCGGACGGATTACGTTTTTAGTCGAGTGTTTTTGGGGGCTTTTGCGACGCAACTCGTCGCCGATGCGCGACGATCATCGTCAGGGAGGCGCGATAGGCGACCAACGCCAACGCCAGCGCTCCGATTGTCGAGCCTAGGGCGTACGCCCATAGCAGCGGTGTCAGCGCCTTCACGAGCGTGCGGAACTCTCCCCAGCTCACGCCATCGAGCGCCGCCTTCAATTCCCTGAGCAGTCCGGGCGGGATGTCGACGCGGAGAATAGCGGCCCCCGCCATTGTCGTAAGCGTGTAGTACGCCGGCAGGATCCATGGAAGGTTGGAGTAGATCCCGAGGAGTACCGCCACCCGATTCAGGTTGAAGAGGAACGCGACGATCACTCCGAGGACGGTGTGGAGGCCCAAAAAAGGGGAGAAACCAAAGAACACCCCCACGGCATAGGCCGCGGCGGTCCGCTCCGGCGTGTCGTGCGTGTGCAGCAGCAGATCGAGCCAGCGTCTCGTTCGCGGAGAGTTCAGCATCAGAAGTGCGCGAACCCTGCGGGAAGCGGCTCCACGCGCCCGTTCCGTATCAGCCCGATCCCGGGATCTGCCGTCAGCTCGCCGATTCCGGTGATTGGCACACCGCGGGCGTCACGGAGGACGCCCTTCAATCGTCCGAGTGAGCGGCGGGGAACCGCGAACAGCAGCTCGTAGTCGTCGCCGCCGGAAACGGCTGCGGTGATCGGGTCCTCGCCACTCGAGGCGAACCAACTGCATCCGGCCGGATTGAGCGGGAGCGCGGTCGCGTCTATCCTCGCGCCAGTGCCACCGGCGCCGGCCATTTGCGTTACGGCATCCGCCAGCCCGTCGCTCAAGTCCATGCAGGCGCTCGCAGCCCGGTTGCGGCCGAGCAGCTCGCCGACTCTCGCACGCGGCAAAGGTCTGCAGTACCGCTCGACGCACGCTGAGAGCTCGGGATCGTCGGGGCGAACGCCTCGGGGGCCGGCAACAGGAGACGCTGGCGCGTGCTGCCGAAGCCAGGCGAGCCCGGCCGCGGCCGCGCCGACCTGCCCGGTGACATACAACCCGTCGCCGGGCCTGCCCCCTCCGCGCGTCAGGACTCTCCGCGGTTTCACGCTGCCGACCAGCGTCACGTCGAGAACGAAGGGTCCGGGAGAGCGCGTGATGTTGCCGCCGGCCAGGTGGATCCGCAGCTCCTTCGCCAGTGCCAGCAATCCATCGAGCATCCCGTCGACGTCCGGGGCTGTAGTGGAGGCGGGAAGCATCAGGGAGAGCAGGGCGAAGCGCGGCGAGCCGCCCATGGACGCCACGTCGCTGACATTGACCGCGAGCGCCTTGTGGCCGATCTCCACCCACGTCGAGAATCGGCGATCGAAGTGAACCCCCTCGACCAGGGCGTCCGTCGTCAGCACCTGCAGCGCCCCGCGATCGGGCGCGACGACCGCCGCATCGTCACCGATGCCGATGACGAGCGACGCCGGCGCGGCGGGGACGCGCTGGCGGATCCGGTCGATCAGAGCGCGCTCGCCGGGCAGCTCGCCGGCTGCAGGACTGCTACCGGGCAAACTCAACGGCGCGGGTCTCCCGGATGACGGTGACCTTGATTTGTCCGGGGTACTCCAGTTCGTTCTCGATCCGCCTGGCGATGTCCTTCGACAGCCAGACCGACTCTTCATCCGACACTCGCTCGCTTTCGACAACGATGCGGATTTCGCGGCCCGCCTGCAGCGCAAACGACTTGGAGACCCCCTCGAAGGAGTCCGCGATGCCTTCGAGCTTCTCGAGCCGCTTGACGTAGGACTCGAGGATGTCGCGCCGTGCGCCGGGGCGCGCGGCGGAGATGGCGTCGGCGGCCTGCACGATCATGGCTTCCAGCGACGGCCAGTCGATATCCATGTGATGCGCGGCAACGGCATTCAGTACCGGCTCGCTCTCGCCGTGCTTGCGCAGGAAATCGAGGCCGAGCTCGAGGTGTGTGCCCTGAAGGTCGCGATCGATCGCTTTGCCGATATCGTGAAGGAACGCGGCGCGCGTTGCGACGGGGCTGTTGAGACCGATCTCCTTCGCCATGATGCCGGCGAGAAATGCGACCTCCTTCGAGTGGTTCAGGACGTTCTGGCCGTAGCTGGTTCGGAACTTCA
>JBKPLP010000181.1:0-4228 GCA_046731735.1 Acidobacteriota bacterium | reverse complement strand
CCCATCGAGCGGACGCGGCCCGCAATCAGTTCGCCGATCGGATACTGCACCATCGCGCTGGCCACGCCGGTCCGCAATCCGAAGCAGTCCGACAGGTTGGCCGCGGTATTGAACTCGCCGCCGCTGACGTGAATGGTGCAGGTGATCGCCTTGCGGAAGGGGACGACGCCGGGATCGAGACGATGAACGAGAGCGCCGAGCGCGAGGAAGTCGAGGTGGCCCTTCTCAGGAATGCGAAGCGCGGTCTGCATCATCAACGAACGCTATAAGTGCCGCGGCATCGTGTCAAGGCCCGATGCCGCGATTCGTGGTTCGCGGTTCGACCATAAGCCGGGATCCGGGATGCGGGATCCGGGATGCAGATCAGCGGAGTTACTCTGCGGTCCGTTCAGTGGAGTTGAGATCGAGCTGGCCGTGGGCGCCCCCGCTCGACAGGAACATCATCGCGGTCGTGGTGTCCTGCAGCCGCTCGCCGAGGATGCGCGCCAGGTTGCGGAACACCTTTGCGGCGGTGAACGGGAAGCGCTTGCGCAGGCGCTCGAGCGAATCGAAATCGAGCTGCAGGATTTCCGCCGGCGTTTCGGCGCGCGCGGAGAAGGTGCGGTAGCCGTCGGCTACCATGCCGGTCTCGCCGAAGACGCCGCCGCCGTCGACGATTGCCAGGGTGCGCTCGTGGCCGTCGAGATCGGAATCCACCACGAGCAGGCGGCCCGACACGACCATGTAGAGCTGCCGTCCCTGGTCGCCGCGGCGGATGGCGTACTCGCCGGGCGCGAGCGAGCGGAGCATGCCGGTCAGGACCACCTTGCGCGCTTCCCAGCGCGACAGTCCCTCGAAGAGCGGCGCCCGCTTGACCAGATCCGCGTTCATGCGAATGAGCATCAAATCCCAGACCGTGACCAGCCGGGTCGACGCCAGCAGGATCGGCGACAGCACGAGCTCCGAAATCATCGCGACGATCATCACGAAGGCGGACAGAAACGCCAGCTGCACCGTCGGGACGAACCGCGAGAACACCAGCACGATGAACCCGCACGCCAGCGCCGTCGATACGAACACGATCGGACGGAACTGGATGAACAGCGTGTGGAGGACCGCGGTGCGTTCGTCGCGGTGCTCGCTCAGCTGACGGCTGTAGGTCATCATGTTGTGCACGGTGTCGTCGACCGCGATGCCGATCGCGATCGTCGCCACCAGGGCGGTGCCCGTGCTCAGCGGGATCCCGAGCAGCCCCATCAGACCGAAGCTGTAGATCACCGGCGTCACGTTTGGAATGAGCGACAGGAAGCCGGCCTTGACCGACATGAACAACAGCGAATGGATGATGCCGATGATCGCGAGCGTCCAGCCGAAGCTCGTCACCTCGTTCACCGCCATGTAATCGGCGGCGCGGTTCGTGAGGATCGACTGGCCGGTCGGGTGAACCTGCACGCCATGGATGTTCTGGGCGACGTAGCCGTCGATCTGCCGCAGCGCCTGCCCCAGTTCCCACGATCCGGTCAGGCTGTGGCGCACGACGATGTTCGCGGAGCTCGCCGACAGATCGATGAACCTGCCCGTCTGTGCCCGGTCCATGAGCAGCAGCTGCTGCGACACGGCGTCCGCGGAATCGGGCACGGTGCGCGGCGGCACGTTCGTGCCGGCAAAACTCGCGTTCAGCTGCGACACGTAGTCGACGATCGAGACGGTCTTGCTGATGCCCGGAAGGCTCTCGATGAACTGCTGCAGCGCGGCAATCTCTTTCAGCGTGGCCGGATCGGCGACGCCGTTCTCGCGCCCGGTTTCCATCACCACGAAGAAGGCGGAGGCGCCGGAGAGCGACCGATCGACATCCTGCATGCGCTGGCGGACCGGCGCGCTCTTCGGAAAGTAGCTGACGAAGTCGGTATCCACCTTCAGCGTGGTCCAGCCCCAGAGGGACCCAATCGCCAGCGCGGCGAAGACGGCAGAGATGGCGATGCGATGCCGCAGGATGTAATCGCACGCGACGGTGATCCGGGCTTCGAGTGTCGCCCCCGCGGCTGATTCCTCGACGGACGCCCGGATGCGCTTCGGCGTCGGCCATAGCCGCAGCAGCATCGGGATCCCCAGCAAGGTCGCCGCGAAGTTGGCGGTGAGCCCGAGGGTGGCCGCCCAGCCGAACTGCTTCAGGATGGTGATGTCCGACAGGATCAGCGTCGCGAACCCGAGGATGGTCGTCGCCGTGGTGACGAGAATCGGCGCCGCCGCGTCCTCGACCGCGTCGGTGAGCGCGTGAATCTTCTCGCGCCCCGCGCGGAGGCATGCGTGATACGCCGAGATGATATGGACCGCTTCCGCGAAGCCGACGATGAGCACGAGCGACGGGACCGCGACCGTCACGACGTTCATCGGAATGTGGAACAGCGCCATCAGCCCGACGCCCCACACCGCGCTCGACACGCCGGTGAACAGCGGGCCGACGACCCCTTGCGGCGTCCGGAAGCCGATCATCAGGACGACGAACAGCGTGACGACCGAGAGCGGCACGAGCGTCGTCTGATCGCCCTCCACGTACTCGACGAACGTATGCTTCAGCAGCGGCCCGCCGATCTGGTAGATGGTGACGCCAGGCAGAGACTCGCGCGCGAGCACGGCGTCGACCGCGGTGGAGAAGCGGCTGTTGAACTGCTTGTCCGCATCCGCTGGCTGCGTGAAGACGAGGATGCCGGCCGCGTGCGCGTCCGCGGACACGAGGTTCTTCACGAAGACGGGATTGCCGAGCGCCTTCGCCTTCAGCCGCGCGAGCCCCGCGGCGTCGGCGGGAATCCCGTCGTGCAGCAGCGGCGAAATCTCCATCCCGTCGTCGGCCGCGCTGATGTTGTCGACGGTCGCCAGGCTGTCGACCCGCATCACCCCGTCGATGCGTTCGAGCGCTTCGGACAGCCGCTGAATCAGTGCGAGCACCGGCGCCGTGAAGATGTCTCCCTTCACCAACACCACGGTGAGCTCGTCGCTGCCAAAGGTGGCCTTGGCCTGCTCGTAGTACTGCCGCGCCGGATCGCGCTCGAGCATCAGCCCTTCGTTCGAGGCGTCGATTTCGAGGCGCGGGAGCTGCCACGCGAGCGCGGTCGTGATGAGGGCGAAGAGGGTCGCGGCGGCGGCAGGGCGACGGATGCTCCAGACCAGGACTCGTTTGACCGGGCTCTGCACGGCGTAATATTAGTCCGCCTGAAGGCGGACACTACCCGGGTAGGCCGAACTACCCGAGTAGGTAGTGTCCGGCTTTAGCCGGACCTCACACAATCGCATGCCCAGTGTTGTAATCGTCGGTGCGGGTCCTGGCGGCAGCGCCGCCGCCATCGCGCTCGCGCAACGGGGCGTGCGCGACATCGTGCTGATCGATCGCGCGCGCTTTCCGCGTGACAAAACCTGCGGCTCCGGCATCTCGCCGCTCGGCCTGCGCGTGCTCGGCGAGCTCGGACTCGAAGATGAGGTGCGCCGCCGCGGCCGCATGATTCACTCGCTCATTCTCGAGACCCCCGGCGGCCGCGTCGTGCGAGTCGGCGGAACTGACGCGGCGGTGATCATGCTCCGCAGGGAATTCGATCAGCTGCTGGTCGATCGCGCGCGGGACCTTGGCGTCGCGTTTCGCGACGGCGCCGCGGTGACGGAACTGATCGATCGCGGCGGGCGCATCGCGGGAGTGCGACTCGGCGGCACCGAGATCGGTTCACGTTACGTCCTCTGCGCCGACGGCGCACATTCGGCGTTCTCCAGCGACACCCGCCCGCGCCGCACGCTCGCCACGATCATGGGCTGGTGGGAGAACTTCCAGCACGAGCCGGGGACGCTGGAAATGATTTTCGACCGGCACATCAAGCCGCTCTACGGCTGGATGTTTCCGGAAACGGCCACGCGCGTGAACATCGGGATTGTCGTCGACGGCGCGCGCGCGGGCAGCACCGGCGACCTGGGCAACCTGCGTGCGGTGTTCGACCGGTTTCTGCAGCGCCACTACGCGGCGCGCCTGCGTGCGGCGGCGCCCGTAGGCAAATGGGCCGGGCATCCGATTTCCTACTCGGCATGGACGCGGGCGGCGGCGCGGCCGGGCGCGCTGTACGTTGGAGAATCAGCCCGGCTGACCAACGCGGCGACCGGGGAGGGCATCTACCAGGCGATGCGGTGCGGCGTGATCGCGGCTGATGCGGTCGCGAGTGTGCTCGACGGCGCCGCCGCCGAAGAGCAGGCCTGGCGGCGCTACACGCGC
>JBKPLP010000180.1:0-28762 GCA_046731735.1 Acidobacteriota bacterium | reverse complement strand
TCGTTCTCACGAAGGCCGCAAGTGTCGCGGCCTGGTTTGCATCATCCAATGCGGCGACCGCTTCCCGCCGTGCTTCTTCCATCAACTGATGGTCGCGGACGAGATCGCCGACGCGCAATGTGGGCATGCCGGACTGCCGGGTGCCGAAGAAATCGCCCGGACCGCGGAGCTCGAGATCGCGCTCCGCGATGTCGAAGCCATCGGTCGTTTCGGTGAGCGCCTTGAGCCGCGCGCGCCCCTGATCGCTCAACGGCGACTGGTAGAGCAGGACGCAATAGGACTGGTGGGCACCGCGTCCGACGCGGCCGCGCAGTTGATGCAGCTGCGACAGTCCGAACCGCTCGGCGTGTTCCACCAGCATCACCGACGCGTTCGGCACGTCCACACCGACCTCGACGACGGTCGTCGAGACCAGGACGTCGAATTCGCCGCGCGCGAAGGCGCCCATCACGCGCTCCTTCGCGTCAGGCTTCATTCGGCCGTGCAGCAACGCGACCCGATAGGCAGGGAACACGTCATGCGACAGATGGTCCGCCATCTCGGTGGCGGCCTTGAGGTCCACCTTTTCCGACTCTTCGACCAGCGGGTAGATGATGTAGGCCTGTCTGCCGCCGTCGAGCTGCGTGCGCACGAAATCGTAGATCTCGTCGCGCCGGGACTCCGGCTTGGCGATCGTCTTGATCGGGTGACGCCCCGGCGGCATCTCGCGCATCACGGAGACATCGAGATCGCCGTAGGTCGTCAGCGCCAGCGTCCGGGGTATCGGAGTGGCCGTCATCACCAGCACGTCGGGATGGAGCCCCTTCGCCCGCAGCGTCGCGCGCTGCAGCACACCAAACCGATGCTGCTCGTCGATGATCACCAGCCCGAGCTCGCGGAAGGCGACGGGATCCTGGACGAGCGCGTGCGTGCCCACGGCCAGATGCAGCGATCCGCCGGCGAGTTCCGCCTGCAGCTCACGGCGCTTCTTCACGGCCGTCGCCCCGGTGAGCAGCGCAATCCGGAAACGCGAGGACTCGAGGAGCTTGCGAATCGTGATGAAGTGCTGCTCGGCGAGGATTTCGGTCGGCGCCATGAATGCGACCTGCAGGGCGTTCTCCATCGCTACGAGTGCCGCCATCAGCGCGACGATCGTTTTGCCTGACCCGACGTCCCCCTGGAGCAGCCGGTTCATCGGCTGCGGACGCTTCATGTCCTCGACGATCTCTGCGATGGCCTTCTTCTGATCGCCCGTGAGCTTGAACGGCAGGACCCGGCGCGCCGACTCGCGGATGTCATCGTTGATGATCACCGCGCGCGGCTTGCGCTCGGCGTCCGACCTGCGGCGGCGCATCACCAGGCCCAGCTGAAACAGGAAGAACTCCTCGAAGATCAACCGGCGCTGCGCCGGCGCGCGGAACCCGTTCAGCGTGTCGATGGGCGTGCCGGCGGGCGGAAAGTGCACGTCCAAGAGGGCCGTTCGGCGATCGGCCAGCTGGTGCCGCGATCGCACGCCGGTCGGCAGCGGATCCGGGATCTCCGCCGGCAAGCCGCTCAGCGCCTGGTGCACGATCGCGCGCTGCATCTTCGTGGTCAGCGTGCCCGTCTTTTCGTAGATCGGCACGATGCGGCCGGTATGCAGCGTGTCGTCATCCGGCTCACCCGCTTCGGTGTCGCCGTCCTGCTTGAGGATTTCGTATTGCGGATTCTGCAGCTGGAGGCCGTGCGAGGTCAGCTCGAGTTTGCCGAAGAGGATGACGCGCTGGTGCGGGTGAAAAACGTCGTTGAGGAACGGCTGATTGAAGAAGACCGCGCGCAGCGCGCCCGTGCGATCGCGCACGAGCATCTCGAAAATCTTGAAGCGCGGCCGTCGCGTCGGACGGATGCCGCAGCTGACAATCTCCCCCACCACCGACGCAGCGTGACCGGGGCGGAGCGATGCGATGGTCTGAAAGCTGCCGCGATCCTCGTACCGGATTGGAAACCGATACAGGAGATCTTCGACCGTGGTCAGGCCGACCCGCTGGAGATCGGCGGCCCGCCTCGGTCCAACGCCTTTCAGGTACTGCAGCGGCGTGTCGAGCGCCACCGCGTTATTGCACCACGGTGGACGTGCCCGACCCGACGCGGATTTCCTGGATGCGCGCCGGCAGCTCGAACGGCGCGTCCATGTCGATGCCGCCAGGATTCTCCGGCGTACGCGAGTAGTACGTCAGCAGCTCCTGAACCACGGCCTTCGGGACGGGCACTCCCTTGACCTCCGCCGATTCGAGGAGGAACTGGCCCTTTCCGTCCTTCGTCGTCAGGCGTCCCGCAGCCGTGATCGGCAGCTGACCGCCGAGATAGGCCAGCGGATCGAGCCAGCCGCGCTGCTTCTGTTTGCGCACGGCGTCCAGATCGACGATCGCACGCCCGGCCACCCGTCCGTCTCCTACCGCGGTGAGCTCAGGATCGGTGACGCCGACGGGGATTTGATCGGCAGCCTTCAAGCGGATGTAGGAGTTGACCTCGTTGTCGGTGACGGCGGTCGATCGCTTCGGCGTGGCTTTGGCGGCAGGTTTGGCGTTCCCAAACTCGACGATCTTGGTGAGCTTGGCCTGGAAGCGCTCCGCGTCCTCTTTGGATACGCGTATCGTGCCCGCCAGCAGCGGCGCAACCGACACGAACACGGCAACGACCAGTCCGGCGATGCGGGCCATGAATCGATTCTACGATACAGGTTCTACGGGGTTCTACTGGCTTGTAGAACCTTGTAGAACCCTTTACCTATCTGAAGAGGTCGTGCCGCGGCGGCCGGCCGCGACGGCTTGGCGCGCGCGCATGAGCAGATCGAGCTTTCGCCGCTCGATGGTTTCTTCGAAAACCCGGAATCGTGCCTGCTGAGGCACGTCGAGCACTTCGTCGATCGAGTCGTACGCGCGCCGCAGCTCGGCGGCGGACCGATCGTCAAGCTCCCGCATGGTTTTCAAATCCGTCCGGATCGCGTTCTCGTCGTACGGCGGGCTGGTGCCGGGGCCGGCCAGCCGCCGCAGATTCTGAATGAGCTGGTTGCGCGTCTGCTGATTCCTGCGCCGCGTTTCCTGCAGTTTCTTCAGCCGCGTGACGAACGTGCCGTATTGGTTGTCGTTCAGTTGCAATGCGTCCTGCGCCTGCACGACCGCGTAGGCATCGAGCATGGCGACGACCTCGGCGGGCGCGAGCGCGCCGCGGGCCGGGCGGGGCCGCGACGGTGTGCTGTCCGGCGCCTGCGCCGCCGCGACCGATGCGGTGGCGAACGGGATCATGACAGCGAGTATAAAGATGACCGAACGCGCTTGACGCATCGCTACACCCCGTTCCGCTTCAGTTCCTGATCGAGCAGCCGCGCGAGCTCGGATCGTTCGTCCGCCGTGAGCTGCAGCACCACGTCCTCGGTTGCGCCCGGGCTTGCGGCTATTCCGGCCTCTTGCACGTCCTCCCACACGAGATCCTCCGCCGCCGCGCGCACCACGGCCCAGCGCTCGTCGGCATCCACATTGTCGGATGCCGGCGGCGGAACCGCGCGGGTGATGACGTCCGGCGGCGCGACGCGCCGGAAGCTCGGCGCGTGCAATGTCGCGCGCCATGCGACGCTCAGAATCACCAGCACGATTGCGGCGGCCGCCACAGCCCACGCCGTGAGCGGTCGCGGCAGGCGGCCGAACCAGGCGGCGGACTCCGGCGAAATCGCCTCGTTGCGCACGGTGTGCGCGACGCGCGCGCTGAAATGATCCCAGAAGAGTGGTGACGGCTCCGGCACGCGGTCGCCCGCCGCGCGAGCGATCAGAGCGCGCAGCGCCTCCGCTTCGTTGCGGCACCGGGAGCACTGCCGCAGATGCGCAGCCAGCACCGCCGGCAGCTCTGCCGGGATCTCAATCGCATCGAGAAGCTCCGCGCGCGTCAGATGATTCATGATCCGCCCTGCAATAGATTCTTCAAGTTCTTGAGCGCGTGAAAGAAGTTCGCTTTCACGGCGCCGACCGAGCTTCCCAGGATCTCCGCGATCTGATCGTGCGGCAGCTCATGATAGATGCGGAGGATCAGCGCGGCCCGCTGTTTCTTCGGCAGCCGCGCGATCGCCGCGCGCACCTCGGTGGCACGCTCGTCACGGAGCAGCGCCGCATCCGCCCGTTCGGCCGGCGCCTCGATCCGGTCGACGTGGGCGAAACCCGTGGCGCGCCGCGCGTTGCGCGATGTCACCTGGTTCAGGCAGACGTTGACGCCGATGCGATAGAGCCACGTCGAAAACGCCGACTGTCCCCGGAAACTGCGCAGTCCCCTGTAGGCGCGGATGAACACATCCTGCGCGAGGTCGCTCGCGTCTTCGTGGTTGCCGGCGAAACGGTAGCAGAGTTGATACACGTGCCGCTGATGCCGTTGGACGAGCTCGTCGAACGCTTCCCGGTGCCCGTCGAGGGCCGCGCGGACCAGTGCCCGGTCGTCCTCGCTCGCTGCTGCCGCTGCGGCGGTCACCACGTAATCCTTTAGACCCGCGACAGGGGCGAAAGTAAAAGGTGGACTTTCGCCTTTCCTTTGCGTATAGTGCCGCCATGCTGCCACTCACCAAGCGCCAGCGCGAGATCCTGGATTACCTCAACGATTTCATACAGCAGCACGGCTACGCTCCCAGTCTCGAGGAGATTGGCCGCCGCTTCAGTCTGTCGTCGCTCGCGACCGTGCACAAGCACCTCACGAACTTGCAGGAAAAGGGGTTCATCAAGCGTGCGTGGAACCGGAGCCGATCCGTCGAGGTCGTGCCGTCGCGCGTCGGGAGTCGAGCCGTCGAGTTGCCGATGCTCGGCTATGTGGCCGCGGGCTCGCCTATCGAGGCGGTCGTCGGCAGTGAAACCATCGCGGTACCGGAAGATCTCGTCGGCAAACGGGATAGCTACGTCCTCAAGGTGAAGGGGGACTCGATGATTGACGAGCAGATCCGCGACGGCGACTACGTCATCGTCGAGGATCGCCGCACGGCCGACAACGGCGAAATGGTGATCGCGCTCCTGCATGGATCCGATGTGACGCTGAAAAAACTGTATCGCGAGCAGGGTCGAATCCGCCTGCAGCCCGCCAACCCGGCGATGCAACCGATTATGGCGTCACCCGACCAGGTGCAGGTGCAGGGGGTTGTGGTCGGGGTGATGCGCCGCTACTGACTCGGCCGCTAGCCGCGAAGGCTCCGGCCGGGCCGCCCGGTAGCCTCACAGGGACGGTTCGGCCGGCCGATGGGGTACAGTTGCCCCATGAACGAGCGCAAACAAATCAATTTCACCATCCTTCCCGACGACAGAGCCGACGTTCCGCGCACGTACGCGAACTTCTGCGCGATCTCTCATACGCCGTTCGACTTCACTCTCGCCTTCTGCGAGGTGCTGCCGCTGTCCGAGAAGGACATCCACGCCGCCGAAGCCGAGCACGTCGTCCGCGCTCCCGTCCGCGCCAAGATCGTCGTCCCGCTCCAGGTAGTGCCGAATCTGATTGCCGCCCTCCAGGAACACATGCGCGTATATTCCGAATCGACCGGGACGAGCTGGGACAAGGGTCCGGTGCATTAGAGCTGGGTGAAACCCACCAACAAAGGCAGACCTCAATACGTCTAGCAGGATGATGGACGGGCAGGCGATCCCGATGGCGGTGGCTGTCGACGAGCCGCCTGAGAATACGGCCGCGCGTATTGGCGCGCTGTTCGACTTGCATCATCAGCGCCTGTTCAAGCTCGCACGCCGCCTGTCGCGGAACGCGGAGGACGCTCGAGATCTCGTGCAGGAGACGTTTCTCCGGGCCGCGCGGTCGCCGCGATCGATTCCGGAAGGGGCGCCGAACGAGGAAGCGTGGCTCGTGCGAGTGCTCATCAACATCTGCCGGGATCGCTGGCGCCACTCGGCGGTGCGGACGCGCGCACGGATGAACGGCTCGGTTTCGGCGGAACCCGCGTTCGATCCGGAGCCTCACCTGATCGCGAAGTCCCTCGTACGGCACGCGCTCGACGAACTGCCGCCGCGGCGCCGGGCGATTCTGATTCTGTACGAGCTCGAAGGGGCGACGATTCCGGCGATCGCGAAGCTGGTGGGCGTCACTCCCGTGACCGTGCGCTGGCATCTATCGATTGGCCGGCGGGAAATGGCCAAGGCGCTCGGGAGGGCCGATCATGATTGACCTGCGAACCAGACTTCGCGACGCGCTGCGCGACGACGAAGACGCGCGGCTGTCGGTCGACGAGATCGCTGCCATGCGCCGCGTTGTCGTCGCATCGGTGCGCCCGACGGATGAAAACGAACGCCGGGCGTTCTCGTGGTTTCAACCGCTCGCGGTCGCGGCCACGCTCGTCGCGATGATCGCCGTGGGGATCGCGATCGGTGGACGCTTCTCCGCCGGCTCCCATGTCGCGACTGTGCCGGGCGGCGATGAACGCGGCGCGGCCGCGCCGAAACCTGAACGCGCCCGGCAGCTTCAGTTCTCCACGCCGGGCGGCACCCGCATTATCTGGATTTTCACCTCTGACCTGGACCTGAAGACAACGCCATGAACAGTCATTTCCTTCGGATTGCTTTGGTATCAATTGCCGCGGTGACCCTGATCGCGCCGCTTACAGCGCAGGAGCGAGGAGGACGTGGCGTGCTCAGCCCTGCGCAGCGCGGCGGCGCAGTGCGCATCGACGACGGGAGCCCGAGGCCGCAGGCGTTCAGCGTCTCGCTGGTCCTCGGCGACATGCAGGCGGCGACGGGCGCTTCGGATAACGTGCCGGCGGCCGCGCGGAAGGCGCTGACCGACGTGAAGGATTTCCTGCCTTACAAGGCCTACCGGCTGCTCGACTCGCAGTGGACGCTGTGCTGTGGGCGTCCATCGGTGGTGAGTTCGCCAATCGTCAGCCGGCTGCGCGGGCCTGAGGATCAGGACTATAGCGTCGAAATCGTCCCCAGCAACGCGGGCAACGGGAAGTATTACGTCCACTTCTCATTGTGGGAGCCGCGAACCGTCGAAACAGCTGTCTCCGCCGCCGGCGGCCGCGGCGCGATGATGGCGCTGGACGCGCAGCGTGCGGAGGAGACGACGCGACGCGAGCAGCAGCTGCAACTCTCTCGCGCGCAGCTAGAGGAGATGCGCAGGACGCGCGCCGAAAACCATCCCGACGTCGCGGCAGCGAAGACGAGAATCGAGGAGCTTGAACGGTCGCTGAACGAAATGCGCCGCCCGGACTCCATGCGGCGGACGCGCACGGCGTCGGCCGTCATCGACACGAGCTTCACGATGGACGTCGGCGAGACGGTCGTCGTCGGCACGTCGCGGCTCAAAGGGGACAAGGCGCTGATCGCGCTGTTAACGGCGGTGGCGCCGACCAAGAGCACGACAAAGTAGCGCGATACAATCGGCGGCATGGCCAGGCGCGCGGCCGTGCCCGCTCCCACGAAGACTGCAGCCGAGACTCGCCGGATCATGGCGAAGCTCGGGAAGCAGCATCCCAACGCCGACACCGAGCTCGATTACTCGACCCCCTACGAGCTGCTGGTTGCGACCATCCTGTCGGCGCAGTGCACCGACGAGCGCGTCAACCAGGTCACCCCTACCCTCTTCAAGCGTTATCCAGACGCGCCCGCGCTCGCCAAGGCGACGACCGAGGAGCTCGAGCCACAGATCCAATCCACCGGATTCTTCCGCGCGAAGTCGCGATCGCTCGTCGGCATGGCGAACGCGGTCGTCGAGCGGCACCGCGGAGACATCCCGAAGACGATGGACGAGCTCGTAGAGCTGCCGGGCGTCGGACGGAAGACCGCGAACGTCGTTCTTGGCCACGCGCTCGGCATTCCGGGACTCCCAGTCGACCGTCACGTCCTGCGCGTGGCAAACCGGATCGGCATCGCACGATCGGATGATCCCGAGATCGTCGAGCAGCAGCTGTGCGGCGCGCTGCCGCCGAAGGATTGGACCAAGACGTCTGACACATTGATCCTGCACGGCCGCCGCATCTGCAAGCCGCGCCCGCTCTGCGATCGCTGCGCGGTGCGCCAGGAATGTGATTACTACAGGATTGTCATGGGTGTACCCAGCCGTCCTGAAAGCGGATCGCTGGTCGATGAGCGCCGAGCCGCGAAGCGGCGAGGTACAGGTCGCGGGGACGCGGGTGTACCCAGCCGTCCTGAAAGCGGATCGCTGGTCGACGAGCGCCGAGCCGCGAAGCGGCGAGGTACAGGTCGCGGGGACGGGGGTGTACCCAGCCGTCCTGAAAGCGGATCGCTGGTCGACGAGCGCCGAGCCGCGAAGCGGCGAGGTACAGGTCGCGGGGGTGGGGCCCCGCGACAAACTAAAAAATGATGACGCGTGAGCACTTCACCCGGCTGGTCGAGGAGGCCCTGCTCCAAATCCCGCGGCGCTTCCGCAAAGCCATGAAGAACGTCGCGGTGGTCGTCGAGGACGATCCTCCACCGCATTTGCTCGCGGAGCTGGAGATCGAGCCGCCCGATTCGCTGTTCGGCCTCTACCAAGGGACGCCGCTGCCGGAACGGAGCTGGACCTACGGCAATACGCTGCCGGATCGCATCTCGATCTACCAGCGGCCGATCGAAGAGGCCTGCGAAGACGACGACGCGATCATGGAATGCATCGCGGAAACGGTCATCCATGAGTTCGGCCACTACTTCGGCATGAGCGAAGAACAGATCGAGGAAATCGAAGACAAGTACTGGCGCGGAGAATCGCTCGACGACGTCTAATGAAGCGGATCGCTGGTGGATCAGCGCCTAGCCGCGTGGCGAGGTACAGGTCGTGGGGGTGCCGGCTCCGCCAAGGATACGGCGAGCCTCGCCGAAGCGAAGCGAAGGCGGGGGGCCCCACGACAAACTAAACGATGAAGCCGCGCGCGAAGAAAAAACTCGGCCAGCACTTTCTGGAGGCCGTCTGGGCCGACAAAGTGGTGGCGGCGATCGGTCCGAAGCCGGAGGACCGGTTCCTCGAAATCGGACCGGGACCAGGTGCGTTGACGCTGCGGCTGGCGCCGCGGGTCGCGCAACTGACGGCGATCGACGTCGATGCCGCGCTCATCGCCGCGCTCGGTCAGCAGGTCGCTGACAACGTCAGGCTCGTCCACGCGGATGTTCTCGATGTCGACCTCGCGACGCTCGACATCGAGCGTCCGTTCCGCGTCGCGGGCAACCTCCCCTACAACATTTCCTCGCCCATCGTGTTTGCGCTGCTGCGAGCACACCGGACGGCGGCTGGCATCACCGATGCGACCCTCATGATGCAGCGGGAAGTTGCGGATCGGATAACCGCAGCACCCGGAAGCGGCGAGTACGGCGTTCTGTCGATTCTCGTGCAGCTGCATGCCGAGGTGCGCCGCGTGCTGGCATTGCCGCCGGGCGCGTTCCGGCCGGCGCCGAAGGTTCACTCCGCGGTCCTCTCGCTCCGGTTCCATGCCCCGTCCGTCGCGGTGACCGATGATGCGGCGTTCGAAGCGATGGTCCGGACGATGTTCATGCAGCGTCGCAAGACGCTGTTGAATGCGCTGCGTCCGTTCGCCGCAGCCAGGAACCATGACGCCGGGCGTGCACTCGCCGACGCGGGGATCGATCCGTCGCGGCGCCCGGAGACGCTGCACCTGGCGGAGCTCGCGCGGCTCGCCGATCGTTTCGTCTAGCGACAAGTGGGAGCTGTGCTATACTTTGCGCGCTTTTACACAGTCCCTGGCGTGCCGTCCCAGCGGTGCGGCAGGTGGATAAGAGAACGGCGGCTCTCCGCTGCCTCCTCGCCGGTTCTGCCCGCCAGGGTAGCGCTCCTGCGAGGCCTGTCCTGAGACTTTTTGTGCTGCCGGCGTGTCAGACCGGCCGCGAACGTCAGCCAACTCGGATTCCGATCGCCACAGACGCAGGGGCCGACATACGACGAACGCGCAACACGCGACCGATCTGCCGCCGCTCGAACTGATTCCGCTCGGCGGGCTCGGCGAGTTCGGGATGAACATGATGGTCGTCGCCTGCGGCGACACCGCCATCGTGATTGACGCCGGGGTGATGTTTCCCGAGCCGGAGCTGCTTGGCGTCGATCTGATCATTCCCGACCTCCGCCAGCTGCAGCAGTACAAGGTGTCGGCGCTCGTCCTCACACACGGTCACGAGGATCACATTGGTGCGGTGCCACACGTGCTCCCGTACGTGGACGGGCCGGTCTACGGCACGCCGCTGACCCTCGCGTTCGTCGAGTCGAAGCTTGAAGACGACGCCGCCGCGAAGGGCCGGCTGCGGCGGGTGAAACCGCGCGAGCGCGTGCGCGTCGGCTCGTTCACGATCGAGTTCCTCCGCGTCACGCACAGCATGCCCGACTGCGTGGCGCTCGCGATCGAGACGCCGCATGGTGTGGTGATTCACACCGGCGACTTCAAGGTCGATCAGACGCCGCTCGACGGCGAGCACGTCGACCTGCATCGTCTGGCGGAGCTCGGATCGGCCGGCGTGCTGGTGCTGCTCGCCGACAGCACGAACATCGATCGGCGGGGGTTCACCGGATCGGAGCTCGAGGTCACCGACGCGTTCGAGGAGATCTTTACCGGCGCGCACGGCAAGGTCGTCATCGCGATGTTCGCATCCAGCATCTACCGGATGCAGATCATCGTCGACCTCGCAGCGCAGTTCGACCGGCGGGTGGCGTTCGTCGGCCGTGGCGTGATCGAGAACTCGGAGATTGCGCAGGCGCTCGGCTACCTGCGGATTCCGGCGGGTGTGCAGATCCGCGACAGCGAGGTGCGGAACTTCCCCGCCCAGGATGTCGTGTGCATTTGTACGGGATCCCAGGGAGAACCGCAGGCCGCGCTGCCGCGCATTGCGATTGACGATCATCGCCACGTCAAGCTGGCGCCGGACGACGTGGTCGTGTTCTCGGCGCGCGAGATTCCGGGGAACGAGAAGGCGATCGGCCGGGTGATGAACCATATCGCGCGACGTCAGGCCGACGTCGTGCACGAAGGGGAGAAGCACGTTCATGTCTCCGGCCATGGCAGCGAGGAAGAGCTCAAGCTCATGCTTTCGCTGGTCAGGCCGCGCTTCTTCGTGCCGATACACGGAGAGTACCGGCAGCTCGCCCGCCATGCCCGGGTCGCGGCGCGCGTCTCGCGCGGGACCAAGGTGCTGCTCGCGGAAAACGGCGACGTCATCCGGTTCGACGCAGAGGGGGCGCGAATTGCGGGCCAGGTCGCCGCCGGGCGGATCCTGATCGATGGCACCCGCAGCGGCGAAGTCGGCGACGAAGTGTTGCGCGATCGCCGCCACCTGTCCGCCGATGGTCTCGTGGTGCCGGTGGTCGCGATTGGACAGTCGGGGCGCCTCGAGGAGACGCCCGATGTGATCACCCGAGGGTTCGTCCTCGATGCCCGGACGGAGGCGCTGTTGAAGGAGATCCCGTCGCTGCTGGCGACGACGCTGGAAGGGGCGAGCGTGGAGGAACGCACGGACCCCGGACTCATCAAGGAGAAGATTCGCGTGGACCTGCAGCGGTTCTTCCGGAAGCGTTCGGGGCTGCGGCCGCTCGTGCTGCCCGTCGTGATGGAGATCTGACGTGGCTCGATCCGCCCTCTCCCGGCGCTTCAGCGAGTTCATCGGGGTGGCCTTGTTCGCGCTCGCGCTGATCTGGGTGATTGCGCTGGCCAGCTACAACGCGTCGGATTCGGTGTGGTTCTTCAACGCCGGCGCCGAAGCTGCCCCCACCAACTTCGCCGGACGGATTGGCGCCTTCATCGGCGAGCTCTCTTATCAACTCCTCGGGTATGCGGCGTACATCACGCCGCTGGTACTGGTGGTGCTCGGCTGGCACTACTTCTGGTGCCGCTCCGTTGATGCCGCGTACACAAAACTCGTCGGCGCGGGGCTGCTGTTCGCGTGCGTGTCCTCGTTCCTGTCGCTGGCCTTCGGCACGCTTGACGTGTCCGGCAAGACCTTTCGCGCCGGCGGCTACGTGGGCGACTGGCTGGCGGCGTTTCTCGCCGACTATCTGAATCGCACCGGTTCGATCATCCTCATCCTCACCGTGTTGTTCCTGGCGATCATCCTTTCGACGCAATTCTCGTTCGGCCGCCTGTTCGCGGTGGTCGGGCAGCTGATGCGCGCTCGGTGGATCGCCGGCTTCGCCGCCTACCGCGAGTGGCGTGAAGATCGCCGCCGCGCGAAGCAGCGGCAGGAAGTACTCAGGAAGCACCTCGACAAAGGAAAGGAACCGCGGGAACTCAAAGCTGCGCCGAAGCCGCAGCCGGCTGCGATCGACAAAGAGGATGCACCAAAGAAGCCCTCTCGTACCGCCGCCGTCGTGGGCGCCGCGACCGCTGCGCTCAAGGCCGCCTCGAGCCGCCCGACTCCGGCAACGATCAGACGGCCGCCACCGACGCCGACGGAACCGCCGCTGCCGCTGCCAGAGCCGGAAAGGGTCGCGCCCGAGCGGCGGCGGGGTGCTTACACGCTGCCGCCGCTCGCGCTGCTCGATGCGCCCAAGGGGGAACGCAAGATAGACGAGCGTGAGTTGATGGATGGAGCTCGGCTGCTCGAGGAGAAATGCGCCGAGTTCTCGGTCGAGGGGTCCGTCGTCCAGATTCATCCGGGCCCCGTCGTCACGACCTACGAGTTCAAGCCGGATGCGGGCGTCAAGTACAGCAAGATCACCGGTCTTGCCGACGACCTGTGCCTCGCGATGCAGGCCGAGTCGATTCTGATCGATCGCATCCCGGGCAAATCCACGGTCGGAATCCAGGTGCCGAACGCCAACCGCGAGCTGATCTCGATGCGTGAGCTGCTCGAGGCCGAAGCCTATAAGCGTTCGGCCTCCAAACTGACGCTTGCCCTCGGCAAGACGATCCATGGCGAGCCGTTCGTGAGCGATCTGGCGACGATGCCGCACCTGTTGATCGCGGGGTCCACCGGTACCGGCAAATCTGTGAGCGTCAACGCGATGCTGTCCAGCATCCTCTTCCGCGCCACGCCGGACGATGTTCGGCTGATCATGATCGATCCCAAGCGTCTCGAGCTCGGCATGTACGAGGAGATTCCGCATCTGCTCACCCCCGTCGTTGTCGACCCGAAGCTGGCGGCCAACGCACTGCGCTGGGCGGTGCGCGAGATGGAGGAACGCTACAAGACGCTTGCGGCGGTCGGGGTGCGAAACATCGAGCAATACAACCGGAACATCAAGCTGGCGCAGGAGGAGCAGAAGGGGCCGGTCGTCGACAACAAGGGCGACGAGGCCCGTCCGCTTCCCTTCATCGTGGTGCTGATTGACGAGCTGGCGGATCTGATGATGGTGGCGAGCAGCGAGGTGGAAGAATCGATCTGCCGGCTGGCGCAGATGGCGCGCGCCGTCGGGATCCATCTGATCCTGGCGACGCAGCGCCCTTCCGTCGACGTCATTACCGGTCTCATCAAGGCGAACCTGCCGGCCCGCATTTCGTTCCGCGTGTCGTCGAAGATCGACTCCCGCACGATTCTCGACGGCAATGGCGCGGAGCAGCTCCTCGGCAAGGGCGACATGCTGTATCTGCCCCCCGCCTCGTCGCGCTTCGTCCGGCTGCACGGACCCTACATCTCCGAACAGGAGAGTGCCCGGCTGGCGAGTTTCCTGCGGAAGCAGGGCAAGCCAACCTACGACACGACGATCACCGACGACGACAAGAAGCCGGGAGCCGAGCTGGATTTCGAGAAGGACGACCTGTACGACGAGGCGGCGCGCATCGTGGTTTCGAGCGGCCAGGCGTCCGTGTCATATCTGCAGCGCCGGCTGCGGATCGGGTTCAGCCGCGCGGCGCGGCTGGTCGACATGATGGAAGCGGAAGGGCTCGTGTCGCCGATCACCGGCGCGGCCGGCGGCAAGACACGCGAAGTGCTGGTCAAGCCGGATTACTTCGACGAAGTCGATGCGCAATTGAGGTAGGCCATGACGTTCACGCATGGGGCGATGCTGCTGCTCACGTTGACCCTCGGCTCGGCGCCCGCATTCGCGGCCGGGCCGTCGCCGCGCGCGCTGTATGCGCGTACTTTGGAGCGCGAAGCGACGCTGCGGAGCGGCGGTGCCGCCACGCCCACGCAGGTCCACAATGTCATCGCGGCGTACGAGACGCTCGTACGCAAGTACCCCGCCAGCGGTTACAGCGACAATGCGTTGTGGCAGGCGGCGAATCTCGCGCTGATGGCCGCGCAGCAGTATGCACAGGACGCCGATACGCGAACCGCGGTGCGGCTGCTCAGCCAACTGAAGACGCAGTACCCGTCGAGCTCACTCGCGCGGCGGGCACAGGAGCTGCTGCGGGGACTGGAGGCTGCGCCGGCGCCTCCCGCCGCCGAACCGGTGACGCCGGAGGCGAATGACGCGCCGCGAACCGCTCCGGCGACGGCCGGCCCGGTTCTCCTCCGCGACATCAAACGCGTGCCGATTCCCGACGGCATGCGCGTCACGATCGAAATGACCGCAGAGACCTCGTTCCGCGCCGAGCAGCTCGTGAACCCGCGGCGGGTGTTCTTCGATCTGAAAGGGACGCGCGCCGTGCCGTCGCTGATCGATGCGACGCTCAAGTTCAACGATGCCATCGTTCGCGAGATTCGGCTCGGACGTCATCCGCAAACGGTGACGCGGGTCGTCTTCGACATGGAAGGCGTCGACACCTACAGCGTGTTTACGCTCTACAGCCCGTACCGGCTCGTGATCGACTTCAAGACCGTCGCGTCCGGCGCGCCGGCGGCGGCGCCGGCCGTCGCTCCGGTCACGGCGCTCCCCTCGACGGGGACGCCGCTATCCATTACAGCGCTGCCCACTGCGCCGCCGATCAAGATCGCCGACGACCGCCCGCCTTCGACGCGAAGCGGCTTCGCCGAGGCCTCGCCGGAGCCGGCGCGACCTCGTTTGCCGGCGGAGGCGGGCGAACCGCGAGCCATCGTCGCTCCGCCGATTCCGCTGCCGCCGCCTGCGGCCAACTCCGACGGCAAGTTCTCGATCGCACGTCAGCTCGGCCTCGGGGTGTCGCGGATCGTCATCGACGCCGGCCACGGCGGCCACGATCCCGGGGCCCAGTCGAGCGGGCTCAATGAAGCGGAGCTGACGCTGGATGTGGCGCAACGCCTGAGCAAATTGCTGCAGAAGCAGCCGGGCGTGGAGGTCGTGATGACCCGCGACAGCGACGTGTTCATCCCGCTCGAGGAGCGTACGGCGATCGCCAACCGCGAGGGAGCCGATCTCTTCCTGTCGATTCATGCGAACGCGAGCCGCAGTCCGCGCGCGCGCGGCGTGGAAACCTACTTCCTCAATTTCGCCACCAACACCGACGCGGAAGCCGTCGCGGCGCGCGAGAACTCCGCGTCAGGGCGCGCGATGCACAGCCTGCCGGACATCGTGAGGGCAATCGCGCTCAACAACAAGATCGACGAGTCGCGCGACTTCGCGGACATGGTGCAGCAGTCGATGGTCCGCCGCCTCGCGGCGCGGAACAAACAGCTGAAGGATCTCGGCGTCAAGCAGGCGCCGTTCGTCGTGCTCATCGGTGCCGCGATGCCCAGCGTGCTTGCCGAGATCTCGTTCGTCACCCACCGGCAGGAGGGGCAGCTGCTCAAGACCGCAGCCTACCGTCAGCAGATCGCGGAGGCGTTACTCGATGCCGTCGTGAAGTACCAGCATTCGCTGAAGAAGCCGCGCGCGAGTGGGGTTGTCGGCCTGGGGCAGCGGTAATCGGGGTCAGACGCCGGCGGATGGCTAGTGGGGGTCAGACCCGAGCAGGTGGATGATGTCCGACTCCGCCGGCTCGACGTTGAGGCGCCGCCGGAGAAGCTTGACACCGATCAACACTCCGCCGAACAGGCCACCGAGCAGCACGGCGACCAGTACGAGCATGCCGGTGAGACCGATCGCGCCGATCAGTACATCGGCGACCGTCGTCGACTCGACCGGCTGCTGGACGACACGGACGACGATAGGATTCTGAATCATACGTTCCAGGCGTCGCTCGTAAACGCCAGCTCGGCGAGCGCGCGAACCGCCACCCCGCTCGCCCCCTTCGCCATCCACGGTTTCGCCTCGTCCAGCCATGCAACGCCGGCGACGTCCAAGTGCGCCCACGGCGTCGTGCCGACGAACTCCTTCAGGAACATTGCCGCGGTGCACGCACCCGCGGCACGGCCGCCCGTGTTCATCATGTCCGCGATCTCGCTGCGAAGCTGTTCCGCATAGTCATCATAGAGCGGCATCGGCCAGCAGCGATCCCCGGCGGCCAATGCCGTTTCGCGGACCGTCTGGACCCAGCCGTCCGGCTGACCGAAGATCGCGGCCGTCGCCTTCCCCAAGGCCACCACGGCGGCGCCGGTCAGGGTGGCCACGTCCACCAGGTGCGTGGCGCCCAGTTTCTGGGCGTACCACAGCCCGTCGCCCAGGATCAGCCGCCCTTCCGCGTCGGTGTTGATCACCTCGACTGTCTTGCCCGACGCGGAGGTCAGCACATCACCTGGTTTGACCGCCCGTCCGCTCGGCATGTTCTCCGTTGTAGGTACGACACCGATTACTTGAATTGGTGCCTTCAGGAGCGCGATCGCGCGCATGGCGCAGACCACGGCGGCCCCGCCAGCCATGTCGTCCTTCATGCGCTCCATGCCGTCGGCCGGCTTGATGGAGATGCCGCCGGTATCGAAGGTGATGCCCTTGCCGACGAGTCCCAGTACCGGCATACGCGGGGCGTCTGGGGGCGTGTGCCGGATGACGATCACGCGCGGAGGTTCGTCGCTCCCCCTGGCGACTCCGAGCAGCAGACCCATGCCGAGCTCCGAGATTTCCTGCTCGCCGAGAACCTCGACGCGCAGCCCGGCCGGCGTGCACATGTCGCCGGCGCGCTCCGCAAAGACGGTCGGCGTCAGCACATTCGAGGGCTCGTTGCTCAGCTCGCGCGCGAGGTTGGAGCACTCGCCCAGGACGCGTCCGCGCTCAATCGCCGCCTCCAGGCGCGACGCCTGCTCGGTTGGTCTGGCGGCGATCAGGACTTCCTCCAGCGGCGGCGCGCCACGTTCGCCGCTTTTGTAGCGATCTGCGCTGAACGCCGACAAGACGATGCCCTCCGTCGCCGCTTGCACCGACGCGGCGAGCGGGAGGTCGCCGCGGTGGACCCAGGCGAATCGCTGGACGCGCCGCTGCCGCGCGGCCAGTGCCGCCGCCGCCGCCACGCGGCGCAGCCGCTCCGTATCGAACTCCGTACGCTTGCCGGCGCCGATGAAGGCAATGCGGGACGACCGCCATCCGTCCCCGGCAGGCGTCACGACGATCTCGTAGAGTTTTCCCTGCAGCTCGCGCGATTCCCGGGCGCGCATCAGCACGCCGCCGCTTCCCGCATCGAACGTCCGGAGGTCGGTCTCGTCTTCGTCGGCCTCGAAAACCGGGACGGCAATCAGTTCCGTGTCGATTTCGGAAGGGGATGCGAAACTCAGCGCAATGGCTGGGATCGATACGGTCCAGGGCATCAATCGATTATAGGTGATTACGCTTTGGCCCCGCGCCGCTCCAAGTACCTCGGCAACCAGCAGATGCGCCGCACATGAGTGCTGCGATGAAGGACCGCGCATGGTAGGATCCACCGCAAGCCCCCGACTGCGAAGGCGCCCGATGGGACACACCCCGCGGAGGTTCACGATGCCGCACCCTCTTATTGGCCGCGTAATCCCGGCGATCCTCGGAGCACTGACGCTGGTGGTGTCACTGAACGCCGCCGGTCCAGATAAGAAAAGCAAGCCAACCATCGTCGTCAAAGTGACGCCCCTCGTCGGCTTCTCTCCGGCGCGGATGATTCTGACCGCTGATCTGAAAGGCGGCGCCGACGACTACGAGGAGTTTTACTGTCCCACGATCGAGTGGGACTGGGGCGACGACACCAAGTCCGAGATGAAGACAGACTGCGAGCCGTACGAGGCCGGCAAGAGCGAAATCAAGCGTCATTTCTCGACCGACCACACGTTCAACATCGCGGGGGAATACCGCGTCGAGTTCCGCTTGAAACAGAAGGGCAAGGTCGTCGCCCGTGGGTCGACCGACGTCAAAGTCCGTCCGGGCGTCCGGGATGGGGGATACTACGATCGTTAATCGAATCCCTAATCGCTAATCGGGAATCCCTGATCCTTGAATCGCGAATCCTTGAATCGCGAATCCTTGGATCCCGAATCCTTGGATCCCGAATCCGTGAATCGCGAACTGCGACCCGCGATCCGCAGCGCGCGAACCGCATGAGCGTCAGAATCCGGCGGCGCGTGATCGACGGCATAATCGATCACGCGCGCCGCGACGCTCCGCTCGAATGCTGCGGCCTGCTCGCGGCGCGCGACGGCATCATCGACCAGTCCATCCCCGCGCGGAATCTCGAGGCAAGCCCGGTCGTTTTCTTGATCGACCCACGCGACCATTTTGCCGCGCTGAAACAGGCGCGCGCCGAGGGGCGCGAAATCGTCGGCGCCTACCATTCACATCCCAGATCTCCGGCCATCCCTTCCGCGACGGACCTTGCAGACGCGCACTACGAAGAATTCTTCTACGTCATCGCGTCATTAGCGGCAGATCAGCCCGACGTGCGAGTGTACCGGCTCGTCGGCGGTCTCGGATTCGAGGATCTGGGATTCGAGATTGTGGATTGATCCGGGATGCGGGATCCGGGATGCGGGATCCGGGATGCGGGATCTGGGATCCGGGATGCGGGATCCGGGATGCGGGATCCGGGGATTCGCGGATTAGGGATTCTCGGATTAGGGATTCTCGGATTAGGGATTCTCGGATTAGGGATTAGGGATTCGCTCTACGCCTCCACGATCATCGCGGTGCCCATGCCGCCGCCGACGCACAGCGACGCCGCGCCGCGGCCGCCGCCGCGCGCCTGCAAGGCATGCACGAGCGTCGTCAGCACGCGGGCCCCGCTCGCGCCAATCGGGTGTCCCAGCGCGATCGCGCCGCCGTGGACATTCACCTTGGCCGGATCGAGACTCAGCTCGCGTACGACGGCGAGCGACTGAGCGGCGAAGGCTTCGTTCAGTTCGATGAGATCGAGATCGGCAACGGTCATACCGGCGCGTTTCAGTGCCTTCCTGATTGCTTCGACCGGTCCCATGCCCATGATCATCGGATCGACGCCCGTCGTGCAGTACGCGAGGATTCGCGCGAGCGGCTTGCGTCCGAGCGCCCGCACCTTTTTCTCCGTCGCAATCACCAGCGCTGCGGCGCCATCGTTGAGGCCGGACGCGTTGCCCGCCGTCACCGTGCCGTCCTTCGCGAACGCCGGCTTCAGCGCGGCGAGTTTTTCGACAGTCGTACCTGGGCGCGGATACTCGTCCTTCGTCACGCGAATGGGACTCCCCTTCTTCTGCGGCACATCGACGGCTACGATTTCACGATCGAATACGCCGGACTTGATGGCCTGCTCCGCGCGGCGCTGGCTTTCGGCGGCAAACGCGTCCTGCTCGGCGCGCGATACGCTGTAGCGCTTCACGATTTCCTCGGCGGTATTGCCCATGTGGCATCCGCGAATCGAGCAGGTCAACCCTTCGCCGAGCATCGAGTCGATGACTTCGGCGTTGCCCATGCGATAGCCCCAGCGTGCGCCGGTCAAGAGAAAGGGGGCATTGCTCATGGACTCCGTACCGCCCGCCAGCATCAAATCGACGAAGCCTGCCTTGACCGCTTCGACGGCGTGGACGACGGCGGACATGCCGGACCCGCAGACGCGATTGATCGTTTCGGCCGGGACCTCGACCGGCACGCCCGCTCTGAGCGCTGCCTGCCGCGCGACGTTCATGCCCGCCCCCGCCTGCAACACGCAGCCCATGATCACGTCGCCAATTTCTTTCGCGTCGACGCCCGCGCGCGCGATGGCTTCGCGAATGACCACCGCGCCGAGGTCCACCGCCGACAGGTCCTTGAACAGGCCGCCGAATGATCCGATCGGTGTTCGACACGCGCTGAAGATAACGGCTTCATCCATACAGATCTGGGTTCTACGGGGTCCTGGCTTGGTCGGTTCTACAGGGTTCTACTAGCCCTGTAGAACCTCTAAGAAGCGAGTTCCGGTCGATCTCGGAACTGCTCCAACGCATCCGGGTTCGCCAGCGCTTCGCGATTCTGGATGTCGCGGCCGTGCACGATGTCCCGAACCGCGAGCTCGACGATCTTCCCGCTCTTCGTCCGCGGGATCTCGGTGACCTGCACGATTCGGGCCGGGACGTGCCGGGGAGAGCTGTTCTCGCGAATCCGGCGGCGAATGCGGTCCTCCAGATCCGCGGTGAGTGTCAGCCCGTCCCGCAGTTTGACGAACAGCACGATGCGCTCGTCGTTGTCCCACTGCTGGCCGATGACCAGGCTTTCGACGATCTCCTCGAGCTGTTCCACCTGCCGGTAGATTTCCGCCGTGCCGATCCGGACTCCCCCAGGATTGAGCACCGCATCCGATCGCCCGTAGATGATGACCCCGCCGTGCTCGGTGAGCTCGATGTAGTCCCCGTGCCGCCACACGCCAGGGAACCGGTCGAAATATGCGGCGCGGTACTTCCGGCCGTCAGGATCGTTCCAGAACCCTACGGGCATCGAAGGAAATGGCAACGTGCAGACGAGCTCTCCCTTGCGACCCGGCGGAAGCGACCGCCCCTGATCGTCGAATGCTTCGACCTTCATTCCCAGCGCCCGCGCCTGAATCTCGCCGCGCCAGACAGGCCCGATCGGGTTGCCGCCGACGAAGCAGCTGACGATATCGGTCCCGCCTGAGATCGACGCCAGGTGAATGTCGCGCTTGATGCGGTCGTACACGAAGGAGAAGCTTTCCGGCGCGAGCGGCGAACCCGTGGACGTCATCGTGCGGACCGTGTCCAGCCGATGCGTGGCGATCGGCGACAGGCCGGCCTTGTTCACGGCGTCGATGAACTTCGCGGACGTGCCGAAGAGCGTCATCCCTGTTTCGTCCGCGAAGTCGAACAGCGCGTTCCCATGCGGGTAGAACGGCGAGCCGTCGTACAACAGCAGCGTGGCCTCGGAAGCGAGCGCCGTCACCAACCAGTTCCACATCATCCAGCCGCACGTCGTGAAGTAGAAGACGCGGTCGCCGCGCTGGATGTCGCAGTGGAGCTGGTGTTCCTTCAGATGTTGAATCAGTGTGCCGCCGGCGCCGTGGACGATGCACTTCGGCACACCGGTGGTGCCGGATGAATAGAGGATGTAGAGCGGATGATTGAAAGGCAGCGGCTCGAACGACAGCGGCGTCGCATCGCCGTCAACCCAGTCGCGCCAGAGCACGGCGGCGCGGATGCCGGAAAGGCCGGGCGCGTCTTCGACGTAGGGGACGACCACCGTGTGCTCGATGGTCGGCAAGGCGCGAGCGACTTCGGCGAGCCGCGAACGGACGTCGTGGGTCTTGCCGCCGTAGAAGTAGCCGTCGACGCCGACGAGCACACGCGGCTCGATCTGCCCGAAGCGATCGAGGACACCTTGCACGCCGAAGTCCGGCGAGCATGACGACCACACGGCGCCGATCGCCGCCGCGCCAATCGCCGCGATGATCGTCTCCGGCATATTGGGCAGGTAGCCGGCGACACGATCGCCCGGGCGAATCCCCGCCCGCCGCAGCGCTGACGCGAACTGCTCGACGGCGTCGAACAACTGCCCGTGGGTCAGACTCCGGCGCCGCTGCCCTTCTCCGTTGAAGACGATGGCGGCTGAATCATCGCGCCGGCGCAACACGTTCTCCGCGAAGTTCAAGCGCGCGTCCGGAAAGAAGCGCGCGCCGGGCATGCGCTCGAGATCCGCGACGACGCGGTCTCCCATGAAGCCGCGGATCCCGCAGAATTGCCAGACGAGTCGCCAGAACTCGGTGGAGTGTTCGATGGAGAAGCGGTAGAGACCCTCGTAATCGCGAAACTCTGCCCGCGCCTGGCTGGCCTCGCGCATGAACGCGGTCATCCGCGCCCGCGCGACGCGTTCCTGGGAAGGCCTCCACAGGGGATCCATCACCCTACGCCCTGACGAGATAGTTCTCGGTCTTGTAGACGCGGAACCCGCGCTTCAGGTAGTTCGGCAGCGCCGCGCGGTGGTCGAAATTGCACGTGTGGACCCAGACACGCCGGGGATTGAATTCCCACGCGCGCATCACCATTTCAGTGAGGAAGTGTCCCCCGAGACCACGGCCCTGGAAGTGTTTCAGCAGTCCGAAATAGGCCATCTCCACGCCGCCGGCCCGGTCCTGCCGAAGCTCGCAGTAGCCCGCCGGGGCGCCCCACGCACTAAGCAGCCACAAGGTGACGTCGGGATCGACGAGATAGTCGTGGATCTCCTCGTGCGACCAGGGCAGGCGATCGACCCAGCGATAATCGCGGCCGACTTCGGTATAGAGAAAGCGCCAGAATGGCGGTGGGCAGTCGAGGACGCGATCGATGCGCCAATCCGCGTCGGGAAGCGGGGCCCGCACCAGATGCGACGGATCGCGCATCTCCAGATACGTGCGGGCCGCCATCACGTGACGTTCGGTCATCCTTCGTTCCTGTGGTCTTCGAGCACCTGTTTCCAGCGTGCCGCCGACTCGAACGTCCGGTCGAGCGCGTCGCGGCTGCCGGCGGCGCCCGGCTTCAACCGCTGCAGCACGTCGACCAGCTCGTCGATCGCACGGGACAGGTTGTCGGGATTCGTGGCGGCGATATCGCGCCAGATGTCGCCGGGGCTCGACGCCAGTCGCGTAGTATCGCTCAAACCGCGTCCCGCCAGCCCGAGTCCGTCGCTACCGGCACGTTCACCGACGACATGCATCAGCGCGCTGGCGGCGAGCTGCGGAAGATGACTGAGGTAGGCGACGAGCACGTCGTGCTCGTCCGCAGTCATGACGTGGACATGGGCGCCGAGGGCTTCGACAAACGCGTTCAGCCGTTCATCGGCTTGCGTCACAATCCAAGGGCGGCCCTGAAACAGATCCGGTCGCGCGGCTCGCAGGCCTCCTGTTGCCGCACCGGCAAGCGGATGGCCGCCGATGAAACGCAGTCGGGTCGGCAGCATGGCGGCCGCTTTCATCACCTCGCGCTTTGTGCTGCCGACGTCGGTGACCGTCGCGTCGCCGGGGATGTGCATCGGCAGCTGGCCGAGGATGTCGATGCTGGCGCGCACCGGAGCCGACAGGACCACCAGATCCGCGGCGGCGGTCAGGACGAGATCGTCGCCGCCGACGTCTGCCGCGTGCATGCGCATGGCGGCTTCGATGATGTCCTTGCGATCGACGGCGATCAGCAGCGCCGCCGGCCACGCACGGCGCGCCGCCAGCGCGATCGAAGCCCCGATCAGCCCGAAGCCGACGACGGCGATTTTTTCGAATGGTGGGGGCATCGGTAAAAGGTAAAAGGTAATTTCCTTTTTCCTTTTCAGCGAAGTCCTAAACCCCCCATCCACGTCGCGCTACCGGCTCGAGACAGATGCTGCGGCCGATCGCCGGGGCGATGATCCGCAGCTCGGCCATCAACCGATCGAATTGACTCGGGAACAGCGACTGGGCGCCGTCGCTCAGCGCGTGATCCGGGTCGTGGTGCACTTCGATCAGCAGGCCATCGGCCCCGGCGGCGACTGCGGCGCGCGCCATCGGCGCGACCTTGTCCCGCAGGCCGGTGCCATGGCTCGGGTCCACGAGGATGGGCAGGTGACTGAGCTTGCGCACCACCGGGATCGCCGAAATGTCGAGCGTATTCCTCGTGTAGCTCTCGAACGTGCGGATGCCGCGCTCGCAGAGCATCACATTCATGTTGCCGCCGGCGAGAATGTATTCCGCCGACAGCAGCCACTCCTCGATGGTTGCCGAGATGCCGCGCTTGAGCAGAATCGGCATCCGTGAGCGGCCGAGTTCGCGCAGCAGCGTGAAGTTCTGCATATTGCGCGCACCGACTTGCAGGATATCGGAGTACTTCGACATCATTTCGAGCTGGCTGATGTCCATGACCTCGGAGACCAGCTTCAGGTTGTGGCGATCGGCGGCGCTGCGCAGCAGCCGCAGCCCCTCTTCACCGAGGCCCTGGAAGCTGTACGGCGAGCTGCGCGGCTTGAACGCGCCCCCTCGCAGCACCTTCGCGCCCGCGCGTTTGACCGCGGAGGCAGCGGCTTCGACCTGGTCCTCGTTCTCGGCCGAGCAGGGCCCCGCCATCACGATGACCTCGTCGCCTCCTATTCGGAGGTCGCCAATCGTGATGACGCTGTTTTCCGGTTTGAACGTGCGGCTCGCGAGTTTGTACGGCTCGGTGATCCGCAGCACTTCCTGGACGCCGTCGAGCACCTCGAGCAGCCGCGGGTCGGCGGCGCGGTTGCCGCCGACCGCGCCAATCACGGTGCGCAGCGCGCCGGTTGATCGATGCACGTCGAACCCCATTTCCACCAGCTGAGAGATGACGCGCTGCACCTGTTCGTCGGTGGCGCGCTCCTGCATCACAACGACCATATCAACCCCTTTGAACCTTTCATTCTACGGGACCGTTTTCTCCACCCTCGTCGGCGATCCGCTCCAGGCGTCTCGCTTCGTCGATGATTCGCTCGAACAGCCGCTTCATTGCCGCATCGTCCAGCGGCCCGCTGTTGATCTGCTGCACATGGTTCAACACGTCCGCCTCGCGAGACGGCTGGTACACCTCCATGCCCGCGAGTTTTTTCTCGTGGCCGATCTGCAGCGCGCACTCCGCGCGCTCGCTCAACAGCTTCACGAGCCGCTCGTCGATCGCGTCGATCTCGCGCCGCAGATCGTCGAGGCGGTTGCCTACACTGCGCTCTTCAGCCATCGCACGTACTCGCCTGCCCGATCGGCGACGTCCGGTGACGCGCCATGTTGTGCGATCACGTTCACCAGCGCGCTGCCGACGACCGCGGCGTCGGCCGACGCGCATGCCTGCGCGACGTGCTCGGGGGACGAGATCCCGAAGCCGAGCGCGACCGGCAGACTGGACTGCGCTCTGACCCGCTGGACCAGCGCGGACACGTCGGTCGCCAGGGTGTCGCGGACGCCGGTGACGCCAAGCCGTGAAATCAGATAAAGAAACCCGCGTCCGAGCTCCGCGGACCGCCGAATCCGTTCGTCGGTCGTGGTCGGACTGATCAGGAAGATGGGATCGAGCCCTGCCTGGATCAGTGGCGCGCGCAGCGGTTCCGCCTCCTCGACCGGATAATCGAGAATCAGCACGCCGTCGACACCCGCTTCCCTGGCGCTCCGGGCGAACACCGCCGGATCCATTCGCACCACCGGGTTGGCGTACGTGAACAGCACGATCGGCGTGTTCACCGCGCGGCGGACCTGACGGACGACGTCGAGGGTGCCGCGCAGCGTCATGCCGGAGGCAAGCGCGCGCTCGGTCGCCCGCTGAATCACCGGGCCGTCGGCCAGCGGATCCGAGAACGGGACGCCGACCTCGAGAATGTCGGCGCCGGCGTTGGCGAGCGCAATAAGGATCTTCGCGGACGTGTCCGCATCCGGGTCACCGGCGGTCACATAGGTGACCATTCCGGCCCGCCGCTGCTCGCGCAGCTGCTCGAATACGGCCTGGATGCGCGACATCAGCGCGCCTCCGCCTTGGCTCTCGTATCGAGCGCCTTCTGGATGCTGATGACATCCTTGTCGCCGCGGCCCGACAGATTCACGAGCAGCACCTCGCCGCGCGCCATGTCGGGCGCAATGCGGCACGCGTGCGCAACCGCATGCGCCGACTCGAGCGCCGGCAGGATTCCTTCTTCCCGGGCGAGCCGCTGAAACGCCGCGAGCGCGTCGGCATCGCCGATCCACGTGTACTCCGCGCGGTTCGAATCGTGCAGCCACGCGTGTTCGGGGCCGATCGCGGCGTAATCGAGCCCCGCCGAAATCGAGTGGGTGAGCTCGATGTTCCCATCCGCGTCCTGCAGCACGTAGCTGCGGGTGCCCTGCAGCACGCCGGAACTGCCTCCCGCAAAGCGCGCGGCGTGCTGGCCGGCAACGATGCCGTGTCCGCCGGCTTCCACACCGATCAGGCGAACCGAATCGTCTCCGATGAAGGCGTCGAAGATGCCCATCGCGTTGCTGCCGCCGCCGACGCAGGCGACGATGGCATCCGGCAAACGGCCGATCGCGTCGAGGCACTGCCGCCGCGCTTCCTGCCCGATCACCGACTGGAATTCGCGCACCATCAGCGGGTACGGATGCGGACCGAGAACGGAGCCGAGCAGGTAGTAACTGTCGGACACGTTGGTGACCCAGTCCCGCATGGCCTCGTTGATCGCGTCCTTGAGCGTGCGCGCGCCGGCGTCGACGCGGCGGACGGTAGCGCCGAGCAGCTGCATCCTGAACACGTTGAGCGCCTGCCGCTCCATGTCCTCGGCGCCCATGTACACGTCGCACTCGAGCCCGAGCAGCGCGCACACCGTGGCGGTTGCGACCCCGTGCTGGCCGGCCCCCGTCTCGGCGATCACGCGACGCTTCCCCATGCGCTGCGCCAGCAGCGCCTGTCCCAGCGCGTTGTTGATCTTGTGTGCGCCCGTATGCGCGAGGTCCTCGCGCTTGAAAAAGATGCGCGCGCCGCCGAGCGCGTCCGACAACCGGCGTGCCTCGTAGAGGGGTGTCGGGCGGCCGACGTAGTCGCGGTGGAGCTGCTCCAGCGTCGCCCGGAAGCCCGCATCGCCGCGTGCAGCGAAATAGGCGCGCTCCAGCTCTGCGACCGGCGCGACGAGCGTTTCCGGAACGAAACGTCCGCCGTATGCGCCGTAGTAACCCCGCGAATCCGGATCGCGTTTTCCGAAAGACAGTGTCATTTATCGCTCGTTCGCTTCGGTAACGTTCGCCACACGGTCGTGCTCGCCTTCAGAGTGGCCCTGGCGAATTGCGGAGAAGAACTCGCGCATCTTCGTCTCGTCCTTGCGCCCCGGCATCGTCTCCACGCCTGACGAGACGTCGACCATGTAGGGGCGCACCCGCGCGATGGCCTCGGTCACGTTCGACGGATCGAGACCGCCGGACAGAATCGTCTGCCGCCGCTCGGCGATTGCCGCCGCCACCGACCAGTCGATCGTCCGCCCGGTACCGCCGCGGCGGACCGGATCATGCGCGTCGAGGAGCACCATAACGCTCCGCGGCAGGGCATCAACAACGGCCGCATCGAACTGTTCCGCCACCGGGACCGCTTTGATGATGCGCTGCGCGGTTCCCGCATAGTCATCGACCCGCTCGGTGCCGTGCAGTTGAATCGCGTCGAGCCGCACGATGCCGGCGATCTCGACCACATCGGGCGGTGGCTGATCGACGAAGACGCCCACTGCCAGCACCCCCTCGGGTAATGTCGCCGCGATCACGCGCGCCGCGTCCGGCTCGACGTAGCGCGGGCTCTCGGGCCAGAACACGAACCCGATGGCCGACGCGCCCAGCTCCACCGCGAGCTGCGCGTCTTCAGGACGGCAGATCCCGCAGACTTTGACGCGGGTCAGCATCCGCGCAGCTCCTGCAGCGCCGCGCCCGGATCGGGCTGGGAGATCAACCGCTCGCCGACCAGAAATGCGTGGTAGCCGGCGCGCGACAGCCGATCCAGATCGTCGCGCGACCGGATTCCGCTTTCCGCGACCGCGGTGATGCCGGCCGGCAGCTGCGCCGCCACCTCCTCCAGCACCGTGAGATCCACGGCAAGCGTCCGGAGGTTGCGGCTGTTGACGCCGATGATTCGGGCGCCCGCGTCGATGGCGCGGCGCAATTCGTCCACGCTGTGCGCCTCGACGAGCGCGGCGAGCCCAAGCCGCTCCGACACCCGCAACAGATCAATCAGCGCGTCCTGTGTCAGAGCGCTGACGATGAGCAACGCCGCATCGGCGCCCAGCAGCGCCGCCTCGACGAGCTGATACTCCGTGACGATGAAATCCTTGCGGAGAACGGGGACGTCCACCGCCGCTCGCACGGCCGCGAGGTGCTCGGGAGCCCCGTCGAAGAACGTCGGTTCGGTGAGGACGGAGATGGCCGCCGCTCCGGCCTTCGCATAGGCGCACGCGTGCGCCGCGGCATCGTAGTGCTGGCGCAGGATTCCCTTCGACGGCGACCGCCGCTTGCACTCCGCGATCACCCGCGGCGCCTGGCGCGGGTCTTCGAGGGCCGCCAGGAACGCCTGGCCCTGCGGCGCGCGTCGAGTCTCGCGCTCGAGCATCCTCAGCGGGCGGCCTGCCTCGCGCACCTCCACGCTCCGCCGCGTCGCAGCGACGATCGTGGCGAGCAGATCCGGCGCGGCGGTCGCGGTCATGACGCAGTCGCCTCGCGCCCCGCGTTCGAGGCGGTGACCAGTTGCTCGAGCACGCGCGCCGCTGCGCCACTGTCGATCGCCTGCGCGGCGCGTTGTATGCCTTCCGACACCGTAGCCGCATGGCCCGCAATCAACAGCGAAGCTGCCGCATTGAGCAGGACGATATCGCGCCCGGCGCCGCGTTCGCCCTGGAGGATTTGCCGCGCGATCGCCGCGTTGTCCGCGGCTTCCCCGCCCAGCAGCTGCGCCGGTGCCGCCTTCGGCAACCCGAAATCAGCCGGATGGATATAGAAGGTATTGACCGCGCCGGCGCGGCATTCCGACACCTTGGTGTAGCCGGTCGTCGAGATCTCATCGAGGCCGTCCGCCCCGTGCACGACCCAGGCACGTTCCGAGCCGAGCAGTGCCAGTGATCGCGCCACCAGCTCCGTCAATTCCGGCCGCGGCACGCCGACCAGCTGCCGCGCGGCGCCGGCAGGATTGGTCAGCGGGCCAAGCAGGTTGAAGGCGGTGCGGACGCCGAGATCCTTCCGCGTCTGTGCGACGTGGCGCAT
>JBKPLP010000179.1:0-20673 GCA_046731735.1 Acidobacteriota bacterium | reverse complement strand
GGCCAAGCGGGCTGAAGGTAAACGTCGGCGCGATGCGGAAACTGTCCGCGTTACGCTCGGGCGCGCGGTCGAATCGCTGCGCGTCCTTCGTCCCGACGATGCTGAACGTGGTGAACGGCGTCAGTTCGACGTTGAACGAGGTCTCGAACGCGTCCAGCCTGGTGTCAAGGGAACGCGCGAGCTCCTCTCCACGGAACTGCGCTCCCTCTTCATAAGTTTCGGCCGTATGCCGGCGCAGGATCCCCACTGACGTGCGCGAGGCAATCTTCACCGTCGTGCCTGCCGTATATGACCGCATGTTGTGGGGCGCGCGTGCGTCGATCTCCGAGTTCGGACGTGCGTTGGTTTGAACAGCGGAGAATGATGCGAACGGTTTCAGCCAGCTGAGCTCGAGGTCGGCGCGAGCGCCGACGGCGCTATTCCGGCTGCGTTCGGTCGAGTACTTGTGGAAGTACACGAAATCGGTTCCGCTGGTGTACGTCAGCTTCAGCCGCCCCGGGTGGGTCGTGATCTCGAGGTCCGGCGAAACGGTTGCCGTGAAATCGCTTTTCGGGTTCGAGTGCTCGTTGAACACGTTGTTGTCGACCCCCACGTCCTTGAATACCAGGCGTGGACGGAATTCGAAGGGCCCCAGCTCGAGACTTGGGCGGTCGGGGTCGGACTGCGCGGATGCAGGCCGCGGCGCGCATGCGCCCACTACGGCCATTACACACATGACGCGGCATACTGCACCGGGAAGATTCATGACACCTCCGCGCGCGGAACCCTGACAATGCCAAGCTGGCGCGTCTTGCGATACAGGTTCGCGCGCTCGATTCCCAGCGCGCGGGCGGCCTCGCTCATTCGCCACTGATGCCGTTCCAGGACCGCCGCGATGTAATCGCGCTCGAAGCGCCGGCGGGCATCGCGGAGGCTTGCGGTCAGATCGACGCGCGAGAACTGACCGTCCATTGGCAGGTGCGCCAGGACGTCCTCCTGGGTCACGCTTGTACCGGCGGTCGCGAGAATCTTTTCGAGCAGCGCGGCAAGCTCGTCGATGTTGCCCGCCCACGGGAAGGCGGACAGGACGGTGATCGCGGCCTGGGTGAACGATCGGGATCCGGTGACCGACTGCCGCACCAGGTGGTCGATGATCTCTGCCACGTCGGAGGCGCGATGACGAAGCGGCGGAATCGCGACGCGGCACCCGGACAACCGGCGGAGCAGATCCTGCCGGAAGCGCCCGTCGCGCACCTCGGCGTCGAGGTCGCGCGGCGTCGAGGCAATCAGCCGCAGCGACAGCCGCACCCGTCGTCCGGACATGCGCACTTCGCCGTCGCGCAGCACGCGGGCGAACCGGCGCTGGGCCGACGCCGGGAGCTCCTCGGTGTGTTCGAGGAACAGCGTGCCACCGCCCGCCTCTGCGAGCGCGGCATCACCGCCGATCGTTTCCAGGTCAGGCGACACGCCGCGGCGCGGCGGCGTGCCAAACAGGCGCCGCTCGAGCTCGGCGGGTTGCAGGGCGCTGCAGTCGAGCGCGACGAACGGGGCACGGGGCCGCGTCCGCAAATGCAGGGCCTCAGCGATCTCTCCCGGTCGTGAGCCGGCTTCGGCCACGACCAGGACCGGCGTCGTGCATGTGGCGGCGAGCTCGAAGACTTCGCGGGCGCGCCGCGCGGCATCGGACATGCCGAGCAGCGGCAGCGGCGGAGACGCCGCGGGAACCATGAAAGGAGTCCGCATGGAAAAAGCCATCGGGAGGCAGCTCCGCCCTCTCGGTTACACACACCGCGGACAGCCGTCGGACGTGCGTACGCCGCCGAGGAAAACGGGCGTTCTTTGAAAGGGGAGTGCGCTCATTCTGACATTACCGTCGAGGTGTGTCAAGAAAGACACGCGCCTGCATCGCGCGGGACACACCGGGGGAGTCTGTCAGCGGCGACTCAGTAGGCGAGGAGCAACCGGGCTGCCCGCTCGATTTCGTCGTCGCTCGGCAGGAAAACCTCCTCGAGGGGGGGCGAGTACGGCACCGGCGTGTCCAGCGCTCCGATGACGCGCACGGGCGCGTCGAGCCACTCGAACGCCTCCTCTTGGACGATGGCGGCCAGACTCTCGCCGATGCCGCCGGTGCGGGAGTCTTCGTGCACGATGAGCACGCGGCCGCAGTGCCTGGCCACCGCAAGGAGTGCCTGTCGATCGAGCGGCACGAGCGATCGCAGATCGAGGACTGCGGCGGCGATCCCGTCAGCGGCAAGCCGTTCGGCGACCCGGAGCGCCGTGTGCACGTACGCGCCGTACGAGACGATCGCGACCTTGTCGCCGGCACGGCGCAGGGCGGCGCGGCCGAGGGGAATCGGCGGCGGCGGCTCGTCGGCCAGCATTTGCTTGATGCGTGGATCGCGATAGAGCGCGATGTGCTCGTAATACAGGACCGGATCGGGGTCCGCGATCGCGCTGGCCATGAGCGCGCGGGCGTCGGCCGGCGTCGACGGGACGACGATCTTCAGTCCCGCGGTCCGATAGAACCACGGCTCCGTGTTCTGGCTGTGGTAGGGCCCGGCGTGCCGTAAGCCGCCCCACGGCATCCGCACGACCATCGGCACGCTGCCGCCCCACCGGTAGCGGATCTTCGCGGCATTGTTCACGAGCTGATTGAATCCCGTGGCGACGAAATCATTGAATTGCATTTCGCCGATGGGCCGTTGTCCGGCGAGGGCGGCGCCGATGCAAACGCCCAGCACCCCGCTTTCCGCGAGCGGCGAATTGATGATGCGATCGCCGAACTCCTGGAGCAGAGGACGCAGCAGCAGGAACGCGTTGCCATACGCGCCGCCGACGTCTTCCCCGTACACGAAGACGCGCGGATCGGCGCGCAGCGCGTCGCGAACGCCGAGCATGACGCCTTCGAGCAACGTCGCGCCCTTCTTGTCGAATGCCGGACCCGTCTCGACGGCAGGCAGCTTGGCGTCAGCAGCGGGGCGACTCGCCAGCGGCTCGAGTCGAAGGCGCGGCGGTTCGTCGGCGAACACTCCCCTTCCGGCATGTTCAGCCCACGGCCACGGCGCATCGATGACTTGCCGCGCCTGCTGCTCCACGAGCGCCTCGGCGTCGCGCACGATGTCCTGCAGTGCGCCCGCCTCGAGGACACCGTCACGTTCGAGGCGTTCCGCATAGGCGGGAATCGGGTCGCGAGCGGACCAGTACGCGTACAGTTGGGGGTTGGCGTACCCCTGCTCCGTCAACGGGGGATACTCCCAGCCACCGGGCGCATCCTTTCCGAGATAGAGCATGTCGTCGTGGTGGGCGTGTCCGCACATTCGCATGCAGACGAGCTCGATTAGCGCGGGCCCCTTGCCTTGCCTGGCACGCTCTCCCGCCCACGCAAAGGCCGCGGCAATCGCGTCCGGATCGGTGCCGTCGATCGTGATTCCAGGGATGCCATAGCCGACCGCCTTGTCCGCGAACACACGGACGGCCGACTGGTCGCGGACCGGAGTCGACAACGCGGTCTGGTTGTTCTCGACGCAGAAGATCGCGGGCAGCTTGCGCGCGGCGCACAGGTTGATCGCCTCGTGCCACTCGCCGAGCGACGTCGCCCCTTCGCCGATGAACGAGATGGCAACACGGCCGCTCCCGTCGCGCGCGAACGCAAACGCGAGGCCGGCGATGGTCAGCGTGCCGACACCGAGCGGCGCTGTGGCGGGCAGGATCCCGTGCGCGAAATCACCGATGTGGAGGTCCTTGCCGTTCATCGGCGGGCCGGCCTTCCCCATCTGCGCCGAGAGCGCCATCCGCACGCTCTCGGCTCCCGGGCGCATCACCAGCACCGCGCCCAGGTCGCGGATGATCGGCGCGATCACGTCGCCCCGCCAGCCGTCGGCGGATTCGTACTCGGCGCCGCGGCGGAGTCGGATGGACGCGCCGGCAATCGCTTCCTGGCCCAAGCCGCGGAATCCCTTGCCCTGAAACGGAACGTCGCCGTAGCGAACCTCGTTGTTGATGAAGAATGCCTTGAGCCGGTTGTCCGTCGCCCGCGCGAGGACCATGCCGCGCAGGATCTCCAGCCGCTCTTCGCGCGTGAGCGACGCACGGAGTGCCGCGCGGCGGAGGAAGCCGTCGCAATCGTCGGCGACTTCGTTGATCGCGGCGCTGAATCGGTCCTTCGCGGCGACGCGCGGTGTGGTTTCGCCGGCGTGGTCGGGGAACATCGGCTGCAGCCGTGCCCGCAGCTCGCGGGCAAACGGCGCGCGCAGCGCATTGATCGCCGCCTCGTCGCGCGCGGCGTGGCCGCCACAGGCATCGAACGCGACGCTCGATGCCGCCGCCGCGAAAGGATGCCGCTCGAGCACGAACGCCGCGAGCTCGCGTCCGAGGGTCGTGGCACCAACGGTGTTCGGCCGCGGCATGCCGCGATTATGTCAGAAGCGGCCGGGGACGGCGCCGCGAACGAATGACTCAATCTGCGCCGCGGGCATCGCGCCGCTGGTGCGCGCGACTTCCCGTCCGCCGTCGAATACCGCCATCGTCGGAATCGATCGGATCCGGAATCGCTCCCCCAGCTCCGGCACGTCGTCGGTATTCACTTTCGCGACCACGAGCCGGCCGGCGTTCGACGAGGCAACGCGAACGATCTCGGGCGCGACCATCCGGCACGGGCCGCACCACGGCGCCCAGAAGTCGACGACCACCGGGTGCGCCGCGTGCTGGACCAGCGCGTCGAACGACGCCTCGTCGGGAACTTCAATCGGCTCCGACGGCGATGGCAGATCCGCCTTGCACTTGCCGCAGCGCGCCTCGCGGGTGTTGAAGGCGAGGCGATTGCGCTGTCCACAGTTCGGACACGTCGTGATAAGGCCCGTTTCATCCAGCTGAAGCGTGCTCATAGCATCCGGCTTTTTGCCGCCTCCATGATGATGGCCGTGAGCCGCCGCAGGTATGCGTCCGGACTCGCGGCGGTCTCGATGAGCTGACGGGCCCGCGATCCCATGCGAGTCCGCAGCTCCGGCGAATCGATCAATGCATGCATAGCACTCGCCAGCGCCGCGGGATCACCGATCGGGACGAGAAAGCCCGTGTCCCGGTCGTGCACGATCTCCGGTACCGCATTCTGCGCTGTGCCAATCGCCGGAAGCCCGGCGGCCGCCGCTTCCTGATACACGAGGCCGAACGCTTCGTTCCGCGTCGGCATCACGAACGTGTCCGCCTGTTCCCACCGCTCGCACCATTGCGGAGAATGCGGCTCGATCTGACGCCAGACGGTTACGCCTTCCGGCAGCGGCGAAGGCAGAGGCCAGTTCGTCACGACGTCAAGGGTCGCCGCCGTGTGAAACTGTCCGATCCGCCACGCCTCGAGAAGATCGAATCCACCTTTCCTCGGAAAGTCGCCGCCGATGAACAGCAGCCGCGGTTTCATGCCCTGCCGCGCCCGTGCCCGGCGTTTTTCAATCCATGCCGCGTCGAATTGCTCGAGGAGGACTGGATTCGGCAGCACGTGCACCGGCGTCGTGCAGTCCGGATAGCGGGCGTGAAGCGAGCGCGCCGCCCAGCTCGACGTCGAGACGATCGCCGCAGCCCGCCGGAACACGGTTCCGTCGACGCGGACGTTCGGCGCGTACGACGCGCGCTCGGCAGCAGACGCAGCAATATTCAGCACGCAATCCTGCGTGCAATCGATCGACACGATCGACGGAACGCGGCGCATCAAATCGAGGCTGCCGTACGCGGTCGCCTGGCGATGAAAGTGGATGACGTCGAAGCATTCCGGTCCCAGCGCCGCGATCCGGCGTCTGGCGAGGAGCCCGGCGTGAAGCTCGTGGCGGAAACGCGCCAGGTCGAGGTTCGCCAACCCGAACATCCCGTCCTTCCACAATCGCTGGCAAACGACGCGGCGCACGGCGCGATCGAACAGCGTCAGGTCGTGCGTGAGGACGGCATGCTTGCCGGTAATCTCCGACTGGCGGGGCAGATAGTCGATGAGAAAACGATGGAACGACGAGAGGCCGAGAATGCCGCCGTTGACAAACAGAACGCGGGTCATCAATCCGAAACGGCCAGCTCTCCCGGAACGATCGGCCGCGTGCGCGGCAAGAGTCCGCGCCTGGCCATGTTGCCGACGTAAGCCAGGATCGCGACGAACACCGCCAGCTTGATCGCGTCCGAGGCCTGTGTGCGCGGCAGCGCCTTCCACAGAAACCAGAGCACCGGCTGCGCGATGCACACCGCCCAGACCGATCCATAGAAGTAGCGGCGCTCGTGTCCTTCGTTCTGCGTCGATTTCTTGACGCGCGGCAGCTGGCCGAACGCTCCGAGGATCCAAATCGTCACGACGATGGGAAAGTACGCCGCGTCGTACAACTGGCGCATCCGCCACGCACCCGTCGCGATTGCGAGCACCAGTCCGGCGATGTTCAGGAGCGCAAAGGCGATCACTTCGCTCCAGGCGAGCGTGTAGCAGACGCGGCGATACAGCGGGTTCGGTCGATCCTCGGTGAACCGGATGATGTAGGGGCGCGGTTCCACTCCGGGCAGGCGCCCGCACAGGCCCGCGAGGCCGGTGCCGATCAACACTGCCCCCAGCCACATCGCCATGCGCGAATCGAACCCGTGTGCGAACAAGTCGAAGGTGAGGGGCCCGGGCGCGATGAAGAATACCCAGATCCAGATCGGCCAGTGCGCAAACCGGTAGCTGATCTTGTTGCGTTCGCGGATCGGCCGGTCTGCCGCGAGCTCGATGCGGCGGGCATGACCGAGGGTCCGCTCGTAGGACGGCGGAAGAATGCCGCGGCGCGGCTGTTTCTGCTGGGAGGTCGCTGATGACACGGTTTGAACATTATGACCCGGGTTTGTGAACCAGGCGTGCACCGCAACCGTAGTACTCGGGGATCGAGGGTGCGATGAATTTGAAACATGCCGTGCGTACGCTGGTGAAAGACCCGTGGTTCACGCTGGTTGCCGCCCTGGCCCTCGGCCTCGGCATCGGCGTCAACAACACGGTCTTCACATTGGTCAACGCCGTCCTGATCCGCGGTCTCCCCTTCAAGAACCCCGACCAGATCGTCCACGTCAGCGGCCGGAACACTACGGACGGCGGCACCATGCCAATCTCCTACCCCGACTTCATCGACATCCGGTCGCAGTCGAAGTCCTTTGCCGCCCTCGCCGCGTATCAGGGCATGACCATGAACGTCAGCGACGCCGGCCACACGCCGGAGCGTGCGCAGGGAGTGCGCGTGTCGTCGAACGCGTTCAGCCTGCTCGGCGAGCGCCCGATCCTTGGCCGTGATTTCCGCGACGGCGAAGATCTGAAGCGCGCCGAACCCGTCGCGCTCCTGGGCTATGGCTTGTGGAAGACGCGCTACGGCAGCGATCCGGCGGTCATCGGCCGAGCCATCAAGATCAATGAAGTCTCCCACACGGTGGTCGGCGTCATGGCCGACGGCAACAGATTTCCAAACAACGCCGACCTGTGGACGACGCTCATTCCGGACGGCGATTTCGAGCAGCGGCAGATGCGCCGGGTCATGGTGTTCGGGCGGCTCGCACCGGGCGCGACGGTCAAGCAGGCGCAGACGGAGCTCACGGGGATCGCGAAGCAGCTCGAGCGGCAGTATCCCGACACGAACAAGGACGTCGGCGCCGAAGTCATGACGTTCAACGACCGCTTCAACGGCGGTCCGATCCGCGTCGTCTTTCTGTCCTTGATGGGGGCCGTCGGGTTCGTGCTGCTGATCGCGTGCGCCAACGTCGCCAACCTGTTGCTCGCGCGTTCGGCGCGGCGGTCGCGCGAGGTCGCATTGCGGATCGCGCTCGGCGCCAGCCGCTGGCGCGTCGTGCGACAGCTGCTCGTCGAAAGCACGCTGCTCGCATTCCTCGGCGGCGTCATCGGTCTTGGCCTCTCGCTCATCGGCGTCAAGCTGTTCGACATGGCGGTCGCCGACGTTGGCAAGCCCTACTGGATCAAGTTCACGATGGACGCGACGGTTTTCGCCTTCCTCGTCGCCGTCTGCTTCGCGACCGGCGTCATCTTCGGTCTCGTACCGGCGCTGCAGGTCTCGAAGACGAACCTGAACGAGATTCTCAAGGAGAGCGGACGAGGCAACGCGGGCGGGAGGCGTGCCCGCTGGCTGGCGTCGACGATGGTGGTGGCAGAGCTGACGCTGACCATCGTGCTGCTCGCCGGCGCCGGCCTGATGATCCGAAGCTTCCTCAAGCTTTATTCGATGGACATCGGCGTGGACATCGACCGCATGCTCACGATGCGGATGACGCTTGCGGACAAGAAGTATCCGACTCCCGAGCAACGGCGCGTGTTTTACCAGACGATGTTGTCGCGGCTGGCGGCGACTCCGGGTGTGGCGGCGGCGGCGATTACGAGCGCGCCGCCGGCACAGGGGGTCGGGACGATGCCATTCGAGATCGAAGGGCGGCCGGCCGGCGATCCGAAGAAGATGCCCATCGCCACGACCATGCAGGTCAGCGAGAATTACTTCGATGCGCTCCGCGTGGTGATGCGCCAGGGACGGGTGCTGCGGGAAACCGACGGCAGCAAAGGATCGGAGGCGGTGGTCATCAACTCGCGGTTTGCCTCGCAGCATTTTCCCGGTGAAGATCCGCTCGGCAAACGGATCCGCTTCAAAGTGGACGCCCGGCTGAACGCCGTCAGGACGGAGCAGCCATGGCTCACCATCGTCGGCGTAGCACCGAACGTTCGCCAGCGCAGCATGCAGGATGTGGATCCCGATGCGATTGCGTACATGTCATATCGCATCGAGCCGACCCTCGGCACCGCCATCCTGATCCGCAGCCATGGCGATCCCGCGCCACTGATTCCGGCGATTCGCAAGGCAGTTCAGGACGCCGATCCCGACCAGCCGGTATTCGGCGTGCAGACGATGGAACAGGCGTTAGCGCAGATGCGCTGGCCGTATCGCGTCTTCGGAAGCCTGTTCACGATCTTGGCGGTCATCGCGCTCGTCCTGTCCGCCGTCGGCATCTACGCCGTGACGGCGTATTCGGTGACGCAGCGCACCCAGGAGATCGGCGTCCGGATGGCGCTCGGCGCACAGGCCAGCCAGGTGTCGTGGCTCATCCTGCGCCAGGGGCTCGTGCAGCTGCTGATCGGACTGACGCTCGGGACTGCCGGCGCACTCGCCGCGGGACCGGTGCTGCAGGCGTTGCTCGTTCAGATCAAACCCAGCGATCCAGTGACGCTGGGCGCCATCGCCGCGGTCTTTACGGTGGTCACCGTGGTCGCCTGTCTGATCCCCGCCCGCCGCGCGACGCGGCTTGATCCGCTCGCCGCATTGCGCGTGGAATAGCACGCGGGATTAGGAATTTGGTATCGAGTATGTGGCAAGACATTCGGCATGGCGCGCGGATGCTGCGGAAGAGTCCCGTCTTCACGCTGACGATCGCGTTGACGCTGGGCCTGGGCATCGGCGCGAACGCCGCGGTCTTCAGCATCGTCAACGCCCTGCTGTTGCGGCCGCTGCCGGTCGCGGATCCCTTCAATCTCTATGTCCTCAGCGTCGCGCATCCCGACAACGAACAGCCGCACCCGCTGTCGTACGCCGATTACATCGACTACCGCGATCACAGCGGCGTGTTCTCGGATCTCGCTGGCTACGAAATCAACTTCGCGGGTCTGAGCGCGGATGGCCGGGCGGACCGTCTTGCGGTCGCCTATGTGACGGGGAATTTTTTCTCGATGCTTGGCGTCGGCGCGTCACCGGGGCGGCCGGTACTACCCGCGGAAGGGACGACATTCGGTGCGGACCCGATCGTCGTGCTCGGGCGCGCCTACTGGAAGAAACGCTTCAATGGTGATCCATCGGCCGTCGGTCGGAGAGTCCTGGTCAACGGCCGGCCGTTCATCGTCGCGGGTGTCGTGCCGGAAGGATTCCAGGGGGTCTACGCCCTTGTCGAGTTCGATGCGTACATGCCCCTGGGAATGGTATTTCCGGCGACGGCGTACAAGGACCTGATCGAGAAGCGCGACAACCACGACTTGCATGCGATTGGCCGTCTGAAGCCGGGAGTCACGCGTTCCGAGGCTCAAGCGAGGCTGGACGTCGTTGCCCATCAGCTGGAAGCGCAGTATCCGGCGACGAACAAAAGCGTCCGCGCCGTGCTGACACCCGAGCGTCTCGCGCGGCCCGAGCCAAACGCGGCGAACAGCAATCCGCTCGTCGCGGGGGTCTTCCTGTTCCTCGTAGCGCTCGTGCTGCTGGTCGCCTGCGTGAACGTCGTGAACCTGCTCATGGTGCGCGCGACCGTTCGCCAACGCGAGCTCGCGGTGCGCGCCGCACTCGGCGCCGCACGCGGACGCCTGGTACGGCAGATGCTCACCGAAGGCCTGCTGCTGGCGATCGGCGGCGCCCTCGCGGGCGGCATTCTCGGCCGTTGGCTGAGCGCGCTGCTCGCGCGTATTCGGATTCCCGCAGACATCCCCATCCGATTCGAGTTGGGATTCGACTGGCGGGTGTTCGCGTATATCGCGGCGATCGCGCTCGGGACCGGCTTGTTCGTAGGGCTGATTCCGGCACTTCGCGCCTCGCGCACGGACTTGAACGAGGTACTGCGGGACGGTGGCCGGAGCATGGCGGAGGGCAGCGGCCGCCACAGGCTGCGCAACGTGCTGGTCGTCTCGCAGGTCACGGTGTCGCTGATCCTGCTCATCGCCGCAAGCCTGTTCGTACGAAGTGTTCAGCGGGCGCAATCGGCCGATCTCGGGTTCGACCCGAGGCACGTGCTGAGCATGTCGATGGACGTCTCGCAGCTCGGGCTCGACGAAGCGCGCGGCCGCGCCTTTTATCACGAGATCGAGTCGCGTGTGCGAATGCTGCCGGGTCTCGAAGGCGTCACCTACGCTTATTCGGTGCCGTTTGGCTACTACAACGCGAGCGATTACGTCGAAGCCCAGGACCACCCCATTCCCGCGGATCGGCGGAAGCCCAGCGCCGGATACAACCTGGTCGGCCCGGATTACTTCCGTATGCTTAAGGTGACGATCGTCCGCGGGCGAGAATTCACCGCGCAGGACGATGAGCGGGCACCGCGGGTTGCCGTGGTCAACGAGTTCATGGCGCATCTGCTGTGGCCCGGGGAAGATCCGATCGGCAAACGGTTCAGAACCGCCGGAAGCGACGTCTGGCGGGAAGTCATTGGTGTCGCACGCAACGGGAAGTACCGCTTCATCTTCGAGGATCCGAGCCCGTACTACTTCGAGCCGATCGCGCAGCACTACGAGCCGCTTCGCGCGCTCCAGATTCGGAGCAGCGGAGATCCCGAGGCGATGGCGCCCGCGATCGAGAAGGAGATTCGCGCGCTCAACCCAGTTCTGCCGGTTTACGACGTGCGCTCGCTGGAGCACGCGCTGGAGGGGCCGAACGGCTTCTTCCTGTTGCGGATGGCCGCGATGTTCGGCGGCGTCCTGGGGCTGCTCGGTCTACTCCTCGCACTGGTCGGGATCTACGGCGTCGTCTCCTACACTGCCGCGCAGCGCACGCAGGAAATCGGCGTGCGCATGGCGCTGGGCGCCCAGCCCAGGGACATCCTCGCACTCGTCGTCGGACACGGTTTCCGGCTCATTGCCGCCGGGCTCGCGGTTGGCATCCTCGCCGCGCTTGCGTTGTCGCGCGTCCTCGCCAACCTGCTGTTCGGCGTCTCCGCCACCGACGCCGCGACGTTCATCGCCGTCCCACTCCTGCTCGGCCTGATGGCGCTGCTCGCCTCGTACCTGCCCGCTCTTCGCGCGACGCGCATCGCCCCGTCGGTGGCGCTGCGCAACGAATAGCTGAGTCGTTCCGCCTTCGCCCGCCTGAGATTCTCGCGGGCTACGGCGAGACCTCGCCGAAGCCGCTTCGCGGCGAAGGCGGGCAATCCGGCATGCGGGATGCAACATTCTTGGCCGAATGGCCCTTGGTTGCCGACATCTGTCCCTGCTCCTCACGATTCTCGCAATCCCATCCATTCTGACCGCCCAGGACAGCCGTGCCGCGACGGTCGAGCAGATGCGCGCGGAGAAAGCAGCGAACCTGCAACCGTACGCCCCCGGCCGGCTCGAGAAGCTTCTGCGCTACGTCGAGCGCGAAGACCCGGTGCGAAAGATCGCCCCGTGGAATGGTTTCTTCGTGGACTACGGATACACAGGCAAACCAATCGGAGCCGGGATCGGCTTCAGTGCGGGATACCGCCACGACCTCTTCGATCGGCGCGCGCGTGTCGTGTTCGAGACTGGCGCAACCTTTCGTCGGTACAGCATCGTACGGGCGGACTTCTCGTTGCCATCACTCGTTGGCGATCGGCTGGAGCTCGGCGTCCAGGCAACCGACCGCCATGACCCGGAAGAGGACTTTTACGGGCTGGGGAGCACGTCGCTCGAGCGTAATCGAGTGAGCTTCCTGTTCGATCGCCGTGAGGTCCAGGGGCGCGCGGTCGTCAGGCTCATCGACGGGCTTCGCGTCGGCGGGCGCCTCGCGTGGCTGGGAACGGAAGTCGGCGGTGGACGCGACTCGAGGTACCCGTCAATCGAACAGCTGTTCACCGACGCGGACGCACCGGGTCTCGACGAGCAGCCGGACTATTCGTATGGTGATCTGTTTGCCGTGTTCGATCGGCGTGACGAGCCCGGCAACCCGCGCGCCGGCGGCTATTACGGCGTCCTCTGGCGCCGCTACCGCGATCTCGATCTTGGACGCTACAGCTTCGGCGCAGTCGAAGCAGACGTTCAGCACTTCTTTCCGATCTTCGACAAGAAGCGCGTGTTCGCCCTGCGCGGCCGTGTCTTCACCACGAATGCGGACGACGGGCAGATCGTGCCGTTCTATTTCAGGCCGACGCTCGGCGGAAACGACACGCTGCGCAGCGTGCGTGACTTTCGCTTCCGCGACACGAACGCGCTCGCCGTCAACCTCGAATACCGGTGGGAGGCGTTTTCCGGGCTGGACATGGCGCTGTTCGCCGACCTGGGCAAGGTGGCGCCGCGGTTCGAGGATATCGAGTTGACCGATCTGGACCACGCGTATGGCGTCGGGCTGCGGTTCAACACGTATAAAGCCGTGTTCCTCCGCCTCGACGTGTCGCTCGCCGGGGGCGAGTCGCCCCGCTACTTCCTCAAGTTCAACAAGGCGTTCTAGTGGAGATCAGGCGACTGCTCGCGGCCTCGGCGATCACGTTTGCGCTGGCGATGGGCACCCGCGCGGCCGGACCGAAGTTCTTCGGCGACGATCCGATCGCACGCGATCCCGAAACCCAGGATGCGTCGCGCGCGCAGCCGATTGACAGCAGCGAGCAGTTCGATTTCATCGAGAACTCGTTTCTCAAAGTGGGAGACCGAACGGCGCCTCATGCGGTCAACGTGAACACGATAGACGAGGTGCCGGACTCGAGCTGGTTCACGAACCGCGCCGGAACCCCGGACTGGACGCTGGCCGATGCCGTAAGAGGGCCGGACAGCGAAAGCGGCCCCGCGGAAGGCTCGTGGACGGTTGTCGCAGCCAAAACGGAAGGCATCACGCCGGGCATGACGATCCGTGACGCCACGGGCGCGAAGTACTTCCTCAAGTTCGATCCGCCATCGAATCCGGAGATGGCAAGCGGCGCCGAGATCATCGCGACGAAATTCTTTCATGCGTTCGGCTATCACGTCCCCGAGAACTATGTCGCGACGCTCCGCCGCGACCGGCTCGGCATCGCGGCGGGCACCACGATAGCGGACGAGGACCGCCGCCCTCGCCCCATGGAACCGCGGGACATCGAGGCGATTCTCCAGAAAGCCGCGCAGCGCTCAGACGGGACGTACCGGGTGCTGGCCAGCCGCGAGCTGCCAGGACGGCCATTGGGGCATTTCCGCTACTACGGAACGCGCCCAGACGACCCAAATGACATCTATCCGCACGAGCATCGCCGCGAGCTGCGCGGCATGCTGGTGTTCGCGGCCTGGCTGAACCACGACGACTCGCGCAGCATCAACACACTCGATACGCTCATCACGCAAGACGACCACGCGATCCTGCGGCATCACCTCATCGACTTCGGATCGACGCTCGGCAGCGGCAGCACACGGGCCCAATCGACGCGGGCCGGCAACGAGTTCCTCTGGGAATCGCGTCCGACGCTGGTCACGATGCTGACGCTCGGATTCTACGTGCGGCCGTGGATCAAGGTGCGCTATCCCGACTACCCCGCCGTGGGCCGGTTCGAGGCGAATTACTTCATGCCGGAGTCGTGGAAGCCGGAGTATCCGAACGCCGCGTTTCTGAATGCGCGACCGGAGGATCTGTTCTGGGCTGCCCGCATCGCGTCGACGTTCACCGACGACTTCGTGCGGCGGATTGTCGCGACGGCGCGTTTCTCGGACCCGCGCGCGACCGATTACGTCGCCGAGACGCTGATCCACCGCAGACACAAGGTGCTGTTGGCGTGGCTCAACGCGACGAACCCGATCGACAACGTCAAGCTCGATGGCAGCGGCCGGCTGACGTTCGAGAACGCGGCCGTGCGCGCCGGAGTTTCCGCGCCGGCCGAACGCTACGCAATCGAGTGGTCGCGGTTCGATAACGCCACGAGCACGCACCATCGCGTCGGCGGCGAGATGACCGTGACCCAACCGCACGCGCAAGCGCCCGCCGCGCTGTTTGCGGACGCGGATTTCGTGTCGGCGCGGGTGCGCGCGTTTCATCCGGATCATCCAGCCTGGAGTCAGCCGGTTGTGGTGTACTTTCGGCGCGCAGGCGCCCAGTGGAGACTCGTCGGTCTGGAACGAAATCCGTGATCCCGGATGGCCGGGCTCAAGCGCCGGCCTTCAGGCCGGCGGCTTTGACGCTTGCGCTGCTCGCAGGGTTCGCCGCGCTCGCGGCGGCACGCGCATTCCCCGAAAAACTCTCGGCCAAGATGCCGGACCTCGCGGTCTACTGGACGGCGGCGGGTCGCGCCCGGGCCGCTCAACCGCTCTATCGCCCCGAGGACGGGCACTACCAGTTCAAGTACCTTCCCGCATTCGCCGTGCTGACCGCGCCGGCCGCGCGCGTCCCGCTCGAGCGCGCCAAGGCCGCCTGGCTGGTCATCTCGGTCATGCAGCTCGTGGCTCTGCTAGCGTTGAGCCTGTCGCTGCTGCCGGATCTGCGGCGTCCCGCGTGGTGGCTGGTCGCCGCCACCCTGGTGGTGATGTCGAAGTTCTACGGCCACGAGCTGGTGCTCGGTCAGATGAACGTCCTGTTTGCCGTGATCGTCGCGCGCGCCGTCGTGGACATGAAGCGCGGACGCGAATGGCTCGCAGGCGTGCTGCTCGCCGTCGCGATTGTGGTCAAGCCGTACGCGGTCATCTTCGTTCCGTGGATCGTCGCGCGCCGGCGTCGCGGATCGATCGTGGCGCTCGCGATTGGAATCGGCGTGATCCTGGTGCTGCCGGCGGCGATCTACGGCGTGAGCGGCGACGCCGAGCTGCATCGTGCGTGGTGGAGGACCGTAACGGAATCGACGGCGCCGAATCTCACAAACGCCGACAACGTGTCGATCGCGGCGATGTGGACCAAATGGATCGGCAGCGGGCGTACCGCGGCGCTTCTCTCGACGCTGACCGGCGCCGCGCTGCTCGGAGCGGCCGCGTTCACGTTCCTGCGGCGTCGCGCCGTGAGATTTCCTGAGGCGCTCGAAGCCGCGTTGCTGCTCACGTGCATCCCGCTGCTGTCGCCACAGGGTTGGGACTATGTGTTTCTCATCGCCACCCCGGCCATCATGATCGCCCTGAATTACTTCTCCGTGCTCTCGCCACCGCTGCGCGGAGCCGTCGCCGCGGCGCTCGTGCTCATCGGCTTCACGCTCTACGACATCATGGGACGCGCGGCGTATTCGACGTTCATGATGGCATCCGCTGTTACCGTCTGCTTCTTCGTGATCATCGCCGCGCTGGTGGACATCAGAGCGCGCAGCGCCGCCTGATATCATCTCGGTGGCGTCAGGCTTTGGCCTGGCCACGGCAGCTCGGTATGGTTCGCGCGATGGTGTGTGTGCTTCTCGGAATCCTGTGCATGGCGGGTGCTCAGCGCAACGACAGTCACCCTGGCCCGCCCGCGCCAGGCGTCCCGCTGTCGCTCGCCCAAGACCGCGCACGGCGGCTCTTGGACCTCCGCTACGATCTGCACGTTTCGGTGCCTCGCGACATCGCATCGCGCGTGACGGGCGAGGCGACAATTCGGTTCACGCTGGCCGATGCGACGCGGCCGCTCGCGCTCGATTTCGCGAGCGCGTCACCAGAGCACGCGATGGTCAACGGCCACGAGGCGCGGCTCACACCCGCACCGGAGCACCTCATCATCGATGCGGCGGCGCTGCGGCAGGGCCCGAACGAAATCACGGTCGCGTTCACCGCGGGCGACGCCGCGCTCAACCGCAACACCGAGTTCATGTACACGCTGTTCGTGCCGGCCCGCGCCAGGCTGGGGTTTCCCTGCTTCGATCAGCCTGACCTCAAGGCGCGCTACACCCTGGCGCTCGACATCCCGACGGAGTGGCAGGCGCTGGCGAACGGCGCCGAGATCTCACGCCAGGTGCACGGCGACCGCACCTCGATCCGGTTTGCCGAGACGCCGCCGCTGTCCACGTACCTGTTCGCATTCGCCGCGGGCAAGTTCCAGGTCGAAACCGCGGAACGCAATGGCCGGACGTTCCGGATGTTTCATCGCGAAACGGATGCCGCGAAGGTGGCGCGCAACCGCGACGCCGCGTTCGATCTGCACGCAGCGGCCATCGCCTGGCTCGAGCGCTACACCGGGATTCCCTATGCGTTCGGCAAGTTCGATTTCCTGCTCGTCCCTTCGTTTCAGTTCGGCGGAATGGAGCATGCCGGCGCGATTTTCTACAACGCCTCCGGCATCCTGCTCGACGAGAGCGCGACGCAAAACCAGAAACTCGGGCGCGCCAGCGTCATCGCGCACGAGACCGCGCACATGTGGTTCGGCGATCTCGTCACGATGCGCTGGTTCAACGACGTGTGGATGAAGGAGGTGTTCGCCAATTTCATGGCGGCGAAAATCGTCAACCCGTCCTTTCCTGGCATCAACCATCAACTGCGCTTCCTTCTCTCGCATTACCCTGCGGCGTACGAGGTGGACCGCACCGCGGGCACGAACGCGATCCGCCAGCCTCTGGAGAATCTGAGCGAAGCGGGGACGCTCTACGGCGCGATCATTTATCAGAAGGCGCCGATCGTCATGCGGCAGCTCGAGATGGTCCTCGGCGAGGAGTCCTTCCGCGACGGGCTCCGCCAGTATCTCGGCGCGCACCGGTTCGGCAACGCGACGTGGGGCGATCTGATTGACGTCCTCGACGCGCGCACGCCGGAGGATCTGGTTGCGTGGAGCCATGCCTGGGTCGATGAGGCGGGCCGGCCGGCGATCGCGACCGACCTGCAGATCGGCGACGGCAAGATTGCCCGGCTGACGTTCACCGGGCGCGACCCGGCACCGGCACGCGGCCTCTCATGGCCGCAGCGCATCGAGGTGGCTCTCGGCTACGACGGAGACGTCAAGCACGTTCCGGTGAACCTGAATGCCGCACGCGTCGCCGCCACCGCGGCGCACGGCTTGCCCGCGCCGCGCTTCGTCCTTCCGGCGGGGGGCGGCATCGGGTACGGCGGCTTCGAACTCGATCGCGGCTCGCGTGACTACCTGCTGCATCATCTGGCCGACGTCCCCGACGCACTGACGCGCGGCAGCGCACTCGTCGCGCTGTGGGAGGAAATGCTCGACGGCCGCGTTCGCTCGGCCGAGCTCGTCGCAACGCTGGTCGCCACGCTGCCGCCGGAAGCCGACGAGCTGAACGTGCAGCGCATGCTGTCGTACCTGCAGCAGGGATTCTGGAAGTTCCTGGCTCCCTCGGAGCGGCTGGCGCTCGCCCCTTCGCTCGAGCGCATGTTGCGCGCCGGCATCGACGCCGCGGCGACGCCGAGCCTCAAGTCCGCATGGTTCTCCGCGCTGCGCGACACGGCGCTGACGGGCGAATCGCTGCGGTGGCTCGAGCGTATCTGGAACAAAACGGAGTCTGTGGCGGGATTGACGCTCGCCGAGCCCGATTACATTGCGCTCGCCGAGGAGCTCGCGGTGCGCGGTGTTCCCGGCGCGGAGAATATCCTCGCGTCCCAGCTGGCGCGGATCGAGAATCCGGATCGCAAAGCACGGTTCGAGTTCGTGCGGCCGGCGCTCTCCGCCGATCAGGCCGTCCGGGATGCGCTGTTCGCGTCGTTTGGCGAGGTCACAAATCGAAGGCGCGAGCCGTGGGTGCTCGAGGCGCTCTCCTACCTGCACCATCCGCTGCGCGCGGCCGGGTCGGAAAAATACATTCCGCGCAGCCTCACGATGCTGCAGGAGATTCAACGCATGGGCGATATCTTTTTTCCAAAGCGGTGGATGGACGCGACGCTCTCGGGCCACAGCTCCTCGAGCGCCGCGCGGATGGTGAAGGCATTCCTGGTCGGACTACCGCCAGACTATCCGGACAGACTTCGACGAATCGTCCTGTCTTCCGCCGACGACTTGTTCCGGGCCGCGCGCTAGACGGTCTGCGTCTTCTTGCGCGAGCTGCGGCGCCGCACGTAGAAGATGCCGACCACGCCAACAAGAACCGCTGCAACAGCAAACATTGAAAGACCCTCCTCGGTGGGTCCAGGGAAGGCAAGCGCGGTGCCGGATCGGCTGCGCCCGCCCCGCACACGCCCTAAGTGACTGAAAGGCGCCCTTTTGTCCCGGAGCCTCGCACAGCCTCGCCGGTCCAGGAACTACAATAGGGGACCGCGCGAGACGCCGTTTCGGTTGCTGCGCGTGCATTTTTGTTATGAGCAGGATCCGGGTTCTCGTGACCGGCGGGACGTTCGACAAGGAGTACGACGAGCTCACCGGGCAGCTGTTTTTCCGCGACACGCACGCCCCCGAAATGCTGCGTCTGGGGCGGTGCCGCCTGGACGTCACGCTCGAAACCGTCATGATGGTCGACAGTCTCGAACTGGACGACGCCGGACGTGCGCGGATCGTGGAGCGCGCGCGCGCGAGCCGCGAACGCGCCATCGTCGTGACCCACGGGACCGACACGATGGTGCAGACCGCTGCCGCCCTTGCCGCGGCGTCACTCGCCGGCAAGACGATCGTGCTGACCGGCGCGATGGTGCCGTACGCGTTCGGCAGCTCTGATGGTCTGTTCAACCTCGGCTCGGCACTGTCGTTCGTGCAGGTGCTGCCGCAGGGCGTCTACGTCGCGATGAACGGGCAGCACTTCCAGTGGAATGCGGTCCGCAAGAACACGGATACAGGAACGTTCGAGGCCCTATGACACTCGACGTACGACTGCAGTCGAAGCTGCCCTCGGTCGGCACGACGATCTTCACCGTCATGTCGCGGCTCGCCTCGGACCTTGGCGCGGTCAATCTCGGCCAGGGCTTTCCCGATTTCGATTGCGATCCCGAGCTGGTCGAAACCGTTGCCAAACATATGCGCGCGGGGCGCAACCAGTACGCGCCGATGCAGGGTGTCCCCGCGCTGCGCGAGGCAATCGCGGCGAAGTATCAGGACTTTCACGGCCGCCGCTACGATCCCGAGACCGAAGTGACGGTGACGTCCGGCGGTACGGAGGCGATCTTCGATGCCGTCGCGGCGGTGATACACCCGGGCGACGAGGCGATCGTCCTCGAACCCTGTTACGACTCCTACATTCCCGCGATCGAACTGAGCGGCGGTATTCCAATCGTCGTGCCGCTGCGATACCCGGACTACAGCATCGACTGGAAGGCGGTGCGCGCGGCAGTGACCGCGAAGACGCGGCTGCTGATGCTCAACTCGCCGCACAATCCCGCCGGCGCCGTGCTGGGCAGCGACGACATCCGCGAATTGACCGAGCTCGTGAAGAACACGGACCTCCTGATCGTCAGCGACGAAGTCTACGAACACATCATCTTCGACGGCCTGCAGCACGAGAGCATGGCGCGCCACCCCGAGCTCGCCGCGCGCAGCTTCGTCGTCGGTTCGTTCGGCAAGACGTATCACACGACCGGATGGAAGATTGGCTACGCCGTCGCCCCCGCGGAGCTGACCGCTGAATTCCGAAAGGTGCACCAGTTCGTCACGTTCGCGACGATCACGCCGGTGCAATACGGCCTCGCGGATTTTCTGAACTCGCGAAAGGGCCTCGTGGAGCTGGCTCCCTTCTTTCAGCGCAAGCGAGATCTCTTCCTGAAGTTGATGGAGGGATCGCGCTTCCGTCCCCTGACCAGCCGCGGCAGCTACTTTCAGCTGATGGACTACTCCGAGATCACGACGGAGCGCGATGCGGATTTCGCGGTGCGCCTCACGAGGGAGCACGGCGTCGCGTCGATCCCGACCTCCCCTTTCCTGTACCGCTCGCAGCCGCCGCTCGTCCTTCGCTTCTGTTTCGCAAAGAAGGACGAGACACTCGAGCGCGCGGCCGAGCGTCTGCGGCGGGTATAATCCCGGCGTTCCGCCATCGCTTCTGGCGGAGGCTGGTTAGGCCGGCCGTTGCGCCCGGCAGCACTCAAATCATGACAACAATCTCCCGCCTGGTCCCCGTGCTCGTGCTGTGTGCGGCTGCTGCCGCGATCAACTTGAACGGTCAGACGGATCGCATGACGCGCGAGACGTTCAAGGACTTCTCCTTCCGCGCGCTCGGTCCGGGCCTGACCACCGGACGCGT